>NZ_JARKOT010000121.1 GCF_029977985.1 Propioniciclava sp.
TCACAATCGAGGCGTCCCAGATCGCATTGGCCTGGTGCTCGTTCCACTTGTCCCGCGCCTGCGAGAGTGACTGCAATACGGGCATGGTCGTGATGCCCGACCCGCCGCCTTCGGCCATCAGCGTCGGCAGTGACGGCAGGGGCGAGAGGTTGGCTATCTCGTCCAGCGCCAGCAGCATCGGTGGATCGAGACGGGCACCGGGTGAGCGGGCAGCAAGACGGCGGGCCGTCTCGATGAGGTCTTCCACCAACGCCGCCACCAGAGCCGCGCTGGCTCCCGCACCGGAACCGGTCGCCAGCAGGAACAGGGTGCCGCGGTCGCGGATGAATGCCTCGGGGTCGAAGCCTTCTCCCTCGGCCGGTGATACGGCGTCGAGGACTCGCGGGTCGGCCAGCGAGCCGAGAGCGAGAGACACGCCTTGCCAGATCGAGTCGCGGGTGCGTGGGTCGGAGTCGATCATCGCCTCCAGCGACTCGGCCCACCCGGTCGCGGCGCGGGTGGAGCCGGTCAGGATCGCCACCGCATCCGCGGCGGTGGTGGGATCGAGGGTCCACCTGAACAGCTCGGCGGGTGACCGGTTGTCGATCGCCGCCGCATGCAACAGCGCCTGCAACGCGGCGCGGGTCTTGCCTTCCCAGAACCCGCCCGAATCGACCCCGCCCGCGGACAGGCCGGTGCCGGCCGCGAGTCCAGTCGCGCGGATCATCGCAGTCTGTGGCGACTCACACCCCCGGATCGGCGACCAGCGCAGCCCAGCGGGCAGGCCCTCAGCGAGATGTTGGGGGTCGAAGATCGCCACTGGGCCGATGCGGCGGCGGGCGCGCATGGTCGCGGTCAGGTTGTCGGGCCGGGTGCTGGTGACGACGACGGCGCCGGGGGCGTCGAGGATCGCCGGGATCACCAGGTGCAGGCCCTTGCCGGAGCGGGGCGGGCCGATGATCATGATCGAGTCCTCCACCGACGCCCACACGCCCACCCCTTTCGAGGAACCGAGCCGGTAGCCGATATCGTGCGGCTTCGGGTCGGTCAGGCCGGGGCGAAGGTTCCCGGCGCGGCGCAGCAGTGCCTTCTCCGATGCCGCGGTGGCGACTTCGTGGCGGGTCGCGATCCCGGCCATCCGTCGCGGGTCTTGCTCGGCCCGGTGGGTGAAGCGGCGCACCCGCGCCCACACGAACACCACGAGTGCGACGAGGAGCGCCAGCATGGCGCCGGTGACGATCCAGTAGACGACGGGGTTCAGGCCGTCCGCGTCGAGGGCGGTGCCGGGGTCGCCGGGATGAACCAGCACGCCAACCCCGGCCGCGAGCCCGCCTTCGGGCTGAGAGTTGCCGGTCAGCCACGCGGTGATCGTGCCGGCGGCGCGGAGGACGAGCGCGACCCCGAAGAGGGCGACCAGGCCGATCATGGCGGCGTTGGTCAGTTCGTCCCCGAACGATCCGGTCTGCCGGCCCTCGCCGTTCATGGCAGCCGCCGGATCACCGTGGCACCGGAGATGCGGCCGAGCAGCAGTACTTCGACCCGCCCCGCCGCCTGATCTGGAATCGGGTTGGCGGGGTCGATGAGGGCGCGGGCAGTGCCGGTGTGCGCGGCGTCGGTGTGGCCGGTGATGATCGCGACCGTGACGTCCTCACCGGGCACGAACCCGTCGCCCTCGATCTGATGGAACACCGGCATGCCCGGTCTGGGCTTCGCCTCGACGGCGGGCTCGGGTTCGGGGAGGGCGCGGCGGGGTCGTGCGGTGATGAGGTCGGTGAACACCGAGCCGTTTGCTTCGCGGGCCTCGACGCGGATCGGGCGGGTGCGGTCGTTGCTGGCCTGGTCGATGATCTGCGGGAATGACTCGCGCCGCCACGGCGGCGCCCACTGAGGCGGCGTGAGCGGTGCGCCGTCGAGGGTGGCGGTCAGAATGCCGTCCTCGTGCACTGTGAGGACGACGGTCGGGATGTTGACGGGCGGCTGGTCGGGTTCGCTTCGCTTCATGCCCGGCAGGTGCACGCCTACCGGTCAGGAGCTATCGAGAGAAGACGGCTTCACCCTCAATGGCCGAAAGTGCACGCCACGGCTGAGCATCGAGCGCATCGAGTACGGTTTGCGGGTCAGTAACGAGTCTGGCCAGCCCGACAAGTTTCGTGGGGAACGCGGTGGGGGCTGTGTCGAAGCCAGCCTCATCGAATCCGGCGGTGAATCTCTCCCTCAGCGTCAGCGGTAGTCCGGCTGCAATCTCCGCTTCGAGGCTGTGCGCCTCCGTTGACAGTGCCGTGACCTCCCTGAGTCGAAATCGCTGAAGCTTCCCCTTCGGCTGTGGCGCAGGCTTGGACGTGGCCTCTGACAACCGCGCGGTCGCGTCCACCACCCACGGGTCAGTCGCATCGATGGCAAGAGGCATCGGAATCCCCTGAACGGCTCGTATTGCAGCCGGCTCGATGGCCAGAGAGACGCTTGACGGGTCCTCATGAACGTTCACGTACCTGAACACGTTGGTGCCGGGAGCGCACACTTCGGCCAGGTAGGCGTCGCCCACGAAGTTTGTGGGCTCCTGGTGTATGCCCGGCTCGATCACGCAGTTGGGATCAAGCTGTACGCGGTAGAGGTAGAACTGTTCGTCAGAACTGTCTTGGTCGTTCATGCGCCGGAGCATGTTTTCGATCGCTGCCTCATAGGTGCCGACGTGGAGCGCCTTGGTCTTCTGTCGGTTCGCCCAGGCGCCAACTCCAGAGCCCATCGCATCCATGCGGCGCTTGGTGACATCAGTCAACCGTACGGCCGGGTCGAAGTTCCTGTCTGGCCAGTTCTCATGGGTCGATGAGTGGTACCAGTAGGACTCCCGCACTGCCGAGTCGTCTTGCGCGGGGTCCTGGGGGTCCGCGCAGAAGTCTGGGCGGTCCTCGCCTTGGCAATCAGTGCCGCAGGCAGGGCAGGCTTCACGAGCCTGGTTGAAGTGGTCCAGCCACTCAGCGGTCACGAGCCATTCATGGCGGCATGAGCCACAGCGCATTCGGCGGGACCGCTCGAAGTTGATTGCTCGCTCGCTCACCGTTCCAGCATCACACGAGCGTCCGACATCTAGATCATGCGGGTTGTGGTGTCGAACAGGGCCAGCTCATCGGGATGCATCTGGTGCTGGACGATGAAGGAGCGTTCTTTGATCCGCCACAGCCCTTGACCGATACCCAGCCCGGGCAGCAAATGTTGTTCGGTGCCGGTCAGGCCGAGGGTCTTGGCCGTGAGGGAGAGCTGGTCGGATTCCTGTCGGTAGATCACTCTGGTTTCGGCGTTGGCGAGCAGGCTGTTCGCCAATGAGCGCATGGCCGAGCCTTGATCGCCCACGTTGTCGAGGTCGCTCAGCTTGTGGAAGACGAGCATGTTGGCCAGCCCGTAGTGGCGGGCGAGCCGCCATTGCGCATCCATGCGGCGCAGCAGTGCGGGGTGGACCATGAGTCGCCAGGCTTCGTCGTAGATCATCCAGCGTTTCCCGCCATCGGGGTCCATCAGCGCGGCTTCCATCCACGCGCTCGCGCAGGTCATCAACACCGACAGCAAGGCCGCGTTCTCCGCGACCCGGCTGAGGTCGAGACTCACCATCGGCAACGACGGGTCAAACTTCACCGTCGAAGGACCGTCGAACAAGCCGGCGAGGTCACCACCGACGAGACGGCGGAGCGCGTGGGCGACGAGTCGGCCGTCCTCCGCGAGTCGCCCATCCTCGTCGGTGGATGGGGTGAGGAGGCGGTCCACGACCATTGGCAGGATCGGCACCTCGGCGTCCCGGACCGCCGCGGTGAGGGCGGTGTCGATGGCGGTGTGCTCCAGCGGCGATAGGTCGCGGCCGAGCACGGTTTCTGCGAGCGCGCCCAGTAGTTCACGGCGACGGGACGCCAACGTGGACGCCCACTCCCGCTCCGAAAGGTTCGAGGGTCGGTGGCCTTCATCGAGTGGGTTGAGTCGGGTTCGTAGTCCGTGGCCGAGGACGATGGCTTTGCCGCCGACTGCTTCGGCGACGGCGGTGTGCTCGCCTTTGGGGTCGCACGGCACGTAGACGCGGCGACCGAACGGCAGCGACCGCGTGTAGAGCGACTTCGCCAGCGAGGACTTTCCCGAGCCCACGATGCCGGCCAAAATCATGTTCGGCGCGGTGATGATGCCCCGCCGGTACAACTCCCACGGGTCGTAGACGAACGATCCGCCGGAGTACATGTCCTGCCCGACGAACACGCCTTGGCTGCCGAGGCCGCCTTCGGCGAGGAACGGGTAGTGCGCCGACAGCACTGCGCTGGTGTCTTGATGGCGTGGGAGGCGGAACCGGCCGGGCGTCCGCAGCATCGCGGGTCCGGGTTCGCCGGCCTTCGGAAGATAGGTCGTGGCCCGCCGCTCGGCCCGCTCGGCTTCGGCCTTGGCTTTGGCGGCTTCGGTCTCGGCGCGGCGTTGCTCGGCGACGAGCCGGGCGGCGGCCTGCCGACGTTGCTTGCGGTACTTGCGTCGCTCCGACGCCGGCGCGACGAGCACCGAGGTGTGCAGCTTCTCCCGCTCGCTCACAGCGACCGCCCCCGCGAGCGAGCGTCCGTTCCGGCGGCGGGGCGGTCGAACCACGACGGGTCCGGCGCCGTTCGCGGGGACGGGGGCTCGTCCAGGAGGGCGAGTGCGTCGGTGTTCTGCCGTGCGGCCTCGGCCGCCCATGCGGGGAACATGCTCGCGTGTTCGGCGCTGTGGCCGGGGTGGTCGATGGCGTACTGCCGGGACTCACCGGCCGCACTGAGGTATCCGGCGAGGTCGCGTAGCGCCCGATCGGGCGCGCCGGGGGTACCGGCGCCGGTGAACAGGTCTCGCCCTTCGAGGCTTCGCCCGGTCGTGGCGTCTTCGATGCGGTAGGCGTACCGCTGGTACTCGCCGACCGGGGTGTCGGGCCAGACGGTCAGGGTGAGCGTGCCGGCCTGCTGGGATGTGCGCGGCGTGGGGTCTGTGGTGTTCATGCCGGGCAGGTGCACCCAGCCGCCCGGCAGGGTTCAGAGTGAGAGGCGGCCGCTCTGTTTGAGCGTCGTGATCGCGGCCGGCTCGAACCACGACTCCCGCGACGGTGCCTGCCGGGGTGCGACCGCCGGCTTCGGGGCGTTCGGGGACGAGTACGACACCAGCAGTTCCGGCCCGTCCTGCACCGGCGCGGATGCTTCGGCTTCGTCCGGTTCGATGGGGGTGGTGGTGTGGCGGCGAAGCAGGGAGACGTAGCCGATGTGTGGGTTCACGACCAACGCGTACTCGCCCGAGATCGCCACCTGGTCGTTGGTTCCTTCTCCGGGCTCGTCGTAGACGTACCCGTTCTCCATCGCCGCGTCGGTGGTCTCGTCGCCGTAGTCCCACTGGGCGAGGTAGTCCACCGCGTCGACGTGCCCGAGTTCACCGAGGATGTGTAGCGGCCGGTCGGCCTCATCGCCCTGCAAGAACAGCACGCTGATCCACCGCTCGGTGGTGGCAGGTTGGGGGTACCAGACGATCTTGCCGGACTGGACGAACGCCGCGTTGGGGTGGTCGTGCGCCTGATCCAGCAGTACCGCGGCCTGATGGAACCCATCGGCCGCGCTCAGTGCCGCGACGGCCCCGGCTGCCCGGTCTCCGTCGTCGGTGCTCACCTGGTCTTGGTGGCGCAGGTGGACGCCGGCGAGCTGGTCGAGGACTTGCCCCAGGCACCGGATACCGGCCACCACCTCGCCGATGACGCGGTAGGTCTCGGCGGGCTCGTCCCAGCTCCTTGTCGCGTGGGCCAGACCGCGCAACGCTTCGTAGGCTTCGGCGGCGTCGGTGACGGGGTTCTCGTAGGTGGGCATGGCGGGCCTCCATCGTTCAGGTTCGGACGCCCACCAGGTGCACCAGCCGCACCCGACACAGGATCAGACGGTGCGGCACAGCGGGAGCGCCGCGGCCGTGAACGCGGCGGCTTGCTGGCCGACGAGGCGGCGGGTTTCGCAGGAGCTTTGGATCGCGGCTTGGGTGATCGCGGCGACGGCTGCTTCGAGGTCGTCGATGCTCGGTGCCGACACTGAGATGAGGCCGGTGACGCGCAGGACGCCATGCCCGGCGGTGAGGTCGGCTTCTTGTTGCAGCACGTCGTGGAACTCGGCCGATTGGGAGGCGTCCTCGATCTGCCCGAGCCGGGCACGCTGGGCCGCGTCCGAGATGTACTCGACCTTCTTGCGGCGGATGTCGCGGGCGGCCTGGTCGGAGCGCATCGGGGTGTAGATCAGCGTCACGGCACGTTGGATGCCGGTGGAGAGCAGGATCGGGGCGGCGAAGCCGGGATAGACGAGGCTGCGGGGCCATTCGGAGACCCAGAGCACGGCGTGGTGGGCGGAGTCGGTGCGCAGGTTGCCCCAGGTCTCGGTGACTGCGACCGGGCCGGCGGTGGCGAGGTCGCGGCCGATCTGCCCGTGCCGCTCCAACGCCGAGGCGACTGCTGGGTCGTAGGCGGAGCGGAGGATGACGGCGATCTGTCCGGCGTCGAGCCACCCGGAGGGGGCGAGGTCGGCTGACCGCAGCGCCGAGACCAGGGTGGACATCTCTTGCCGCAGTACCCCGGCGGCGCCCTTGATGCCGCCGCCGGCGGTCCTGATCTGCCGGGCCGCGGCCTTCATGTCCAGCGACAGGCTGATCGTGGTGGCGTGCCGTTCCCCGGCCGGGCCGGCGCGCTCGATCAACTCGGCGTAAGTGTCGGCAGCCCAGGAGCCGTCCGGGGTGCCGTGCGCGGTCCACCACTCCGCCAACCCCGTACCCGAGTCCGGCAGGGTCCGTTCGAGAACCTGCAAGGTTGCGATCCTGCCCGAGCGGCACACCGTCGCCAACGCCCGGCCCCAGGTGGTGACGCGGCGTTCCTGCTCGCCCGGGTCCAACAAGACGAACGCCGGGTGCGCCACTTCGCAGACGACCGTGAGGGTGGCGGCGTGGGGGTCGTGGATCATGCACGCCCCGGTCTCCGGGTCGATGAACTCGCGCAGCCTCGCCGCGTCACCGGGGAGCGCGAGGGTGCCTGCGGGCCGGGGTGTGACGATGCGGCGGCGGTAGAGCAGTTGCCCGCCTGTGACTCGCCAAAGCCACCAGACGGTGACCGGCAGCCACTCCACGACCGGGCGCCCGCCGATCGGTATCCAGGTAAGCGCGGCGCAGAGCATCCAGACGGGTGCGGTGTAGGCGAGCAGCATCCCACCGCCGGCGTAGAACGCGGCGACCAGGGTGAGGCCGCCGATGCCGAGGGTGACGAGCTGCGCGACCGACAACCCCAACAACACGCCCCGGCGGGTGAGGCGGCTGAACTTCACCGGCACTAGCTCGCCCGGCGCGGCGGTGTCTTTCGCGTGACTGGGCATCGGTCACTCCTTCGTCGGCTTGGGCGGGTTCGGGGTCGGCGTTGCTGGGCGTGGGCTCGGTGGAGCGGTCGGCGCCGGCGTCGAGGGCGGTGGTGGGGCGCTGGTCTGCCCGGCACCGGCGGCGGCCGTCTCGGCCTCACCCGCCAACGCGGTCCCGGCCTTCGGCCCCGCGGTCGCGGCACCCTTCACCACTTGCGCCCCGACCACGACCGCAGCCGCCGGACCCGCCGCCGCAGCCCCCGCCCCGGCCCCTGCACCGGCTCCAGCTCCGGCACTTCCGCTCGCGCCAGCTCCGGCTCCGGCGGCACTGGCGCCGCTGCCGGTTCCAGCGGTCGGGGTGGGCTTCGGCGGTGCACCCGCGCCGCCTCCCGAACCGCCGCCGCTGTCGCCGCTGGTCTGGCCGTCGAGTACCTTCTTCGGCCCGTCGCCGGACGGCTTCGACGGCACGGGGATGGGCCGGTTCAGTGCGCGCTTGGCGTCGTCCTCGGCACCGGCCTGCCCGTAGTAGTCGGTGCCGACGAACGCGAGGAACCGATAGGTCAGGTACGGGGCGAACCCGGCCAGGGCCATGAGCACGATCCCGGACAGCGGATCGGACACCGAGGCCAGGTCGACGTCGATGGGTGCGGCGACCTGGGTGATCGCGACGAGGAAGATCACGACCAGCACGAGCTTGGACAGGATCAGGGCGATGACGAACATGGCCCATTTGCCGACCCAGCCGCGTGCCGCGTCCCACGACGAACCGGAGAACGCGAGCGGTGCGAGGGCGACGGCTACCAGCAGCAGCGACTTGCGGATCAGCAGCGACAGCCACACGATCGCCGCTGATGCGATCGCCAGTCCGGCGAGGAAGATCATGATGATCGCGCCGACACCGGGTGCGGCGATGGACAGGCCGGACAGGGCGAGGACGAGGGCGGCGATCTTGTCGCCCATCGTCTCGGTGGTTTCGCCGGCGGCTTGGATGATGCCGACGCAGAGTTGGTCGGTGATTTCCAGCAGCAGCGCGGTCAGGGTGATGACCACGAAGGAACCGAGGACGGATTTGCCGAGCCCGAGCGCGGCCCGGGTGAGGGCGGTGGGGTCGCGGCGGATCATGCCGGTGATGAGCTGAAGTGCGAAGAACAGCAGCATCACGAACACGGCGATGCC
>NZ_JARKOT010000123.1 GCF_029977985.1 Propioniciclava sp.
GATCGCCCCCTCGGACAGGATGCCGGTCGCCACCTGGTAGAGCAGCGGCTGGAACAGGTGCTCGGGGCTCTTCGAGATCAAGGTGACCTCGGCGTTCGTGCCGGCGAGCTCCTTGGCGGCGAACAGGCCGCCGAAGCCCGACCCGATGATGACGACGCGGTGCTTGGCCATGGGGGATCCTCCTCGTGGGCGCCGCCCGCGGTTGGGCAGCCGCACCATTGTGCGGGACGCCGCTGCCTCAACCCAACCCCGTTGCCACGCCGCGATGCCGGGACTGCGAGGATGGCGTCCGAAAAGCACTCAACCCGGCGAGGAGGTCGCTCGTCCTCATGGGCATGACTGCCACCCAGGCCGTGGACGCGGAGTTCACCGCGTTCGTGGCGACCCATGCGGGGTCGTTGCGGCACGTCGCGTGGCTGCTCACGGGCGGCCGGGAGACAGCCGAGGATCTCGTCCAGGACGCGCTGCTGAAGACGTGGCTCCACTGGCGCCGCATCGACACGCAGACCGCGTGGGCGTACACGCGCCGGGTGATGGTCAACCTCGCCACCGACCGGTGGCGACGCCGCCGCTACGAGACCGTGCCCGTCGAGATGGGCGACTGGCGCCCGGACGCCGCCGCCGACGCCTCGTTCGCCGCCGCCGACGACCGCGCGTTCATCGTGCGCCAACTGGCGCACCTGACCGCCCGTGAGCGCGCCATCGTGGTCCTGCGCTACTACGCCGACCTGCCCGAGGCCGAGGTCGCCGAGGAGGTCGGGGTGAGCGTCGGCACGGTGAAGTCAACCTGTTCCCGCGCGCTCGCCCGGCTCCGCAGCCGGGGCGACGCCGCCGAAGCCACGAGGAGCCTGTCATGAGCCCCCTGCGTGAGGACGACCTGCGTACCGAGCTGTGGTACGCCCAGCCGGGCGCTGCGGCGTCCACTGCGAACGACCTGGCCGGCGCCGTGATCCGGCGCGGGCGCGGCATCCGCCGGCGGCGGACCGTTGCAGCTGGGGTGGCCGTGGTGGCCGTGGCGGCGGCGTCCGTGTTCGGGCTGACGCAGCTGACCGCACCGCAGCGCGCCGTCCCGATCACCAGCATGTCGCCGTCGCCGGCAGCCAGCCCCACACCGTCGGCGGTCCCCACGCCGACCGCGCAGCCCTCCCCCAGCGCGACCCCGTCCGCCGGGCCGGCGACCTCGACGACCCCGTCGAGCGCGGGCGGCTGGACCGACACCACCCGCTGGCCGGGCGCCTTCGGCGCTCTCGGCGACTTCCGGCTGTTGCACGACGGGGTGCCGGCCACCGCCATGGAGACCGCCTGGGAGCCGAGCGACGAGCTGGTGCTGGCCTGCGATGCCCCCCAGACGTTCCCGTCGCTGCGCACCCTCACCGCGGGGCGCCAGATCGGCTCGACCGGACCGGAGAGCTACCTGGCCGAAGGCGTCCTCGTGTTCGCGACCGAGGACGACGCACGGGCCTTCCTGCACGAGCTGGCGGCGGCGACGGCGTCCTGCGCGGTCACGTCGAGCGACCCTGACTACCAGACGCGGACCGCGAGTGCGGCGCCCGAGGGGGTGGGCGACGAGGCGCTGGTCTGGTCGACGTGGACCGAGCGGACGATCGACGGCGTCACCGGCGCGACCCCGGGGGGCAGCGCGACCCTGTACGTGCGCAGTGGCCGGGCGGTGACCATGGCGTCGGCGTCCGGGGAGTTCGTGGGCGACCCGTGGCAGACCGGCCACGCCGAGCCGGGTCTCCGCGAGGTCACCGACCACGCGCTCCCCCAGATGTGCCGTTGGCGCTCGGGCGGCTGCTGAGCTGCCACGCCACCCCGGGGGGCATTCCCACCGGCCGTGTCGGGCTGCGACGATCAGCGCATGGCCCAGACGTTCACGCACACGCTCGCGACCGAGTCCGCCCGATTCGCCGAGGTGCTCGACCGCACCGACCCGGACGCCGACGTCCCCACCTGCCCGGACTGGAACGCCGACGATCTGCTGTGGCACCTCACCGAGGTGCACGCGTTCTGGGCGCGCATCCTCCACACGGGCGCCATGACCGACGAGGAGGTCGAGGCGGTCGAGGCTGCCAAGCCCGCCCGCCCCGCCGACCGCGACGCGATGCTGGCCTTGTTCGCCACCGAGACCCAGGCGCTCGTCGACGAGCTCCGGGCGCGCCCCGACGACGACACCCCCGCCTGGTTCTGGCTCGAAACCGCCCAGACCGTCGGCTCCACCCGCCGCATGCAGGCCCACGAGGCCACCATGCACCGCATCGACGCCGAGCTCACGGCCGGCGCCGCCGTCACCCCCCTCGAGCCCGCTCTCGCCGAGGACGCCGTCGCACACGCCTTCCAAGCCATGTGGGCCTGGTGGGGCACCCTGCCCGGCTTCACGTTCGCCGAGGTGGGTGTCCCCGTCGAGTTGGCCGCCACCGACACCGGACGCCGCTGGCTCGTCCAGGCGGGCCGCTGGCGGGGCGTGGGCGAGTCGGGCAAGAGCTACGACGAACCCGGCGCCGTGCTCCTCGACGTCGCCCAGCCGGACGCCACCGCTCTCCTCACCGCCCCGCTGGCCGAGCCGGCGGCGTCCGTACGAGGCACCGCGCAGGAACTCGCGCTGTGGCTGTGGGGGCGCGGGCCGGAGCCCGCCGCAACCGGCGACCTCGACGCCCTCACCGCGCTGCGCACCGTCCAAGCGACGGGAATGCAGTAGCGGCGCTCCGGCCCCGGTTCACGAGATCGCCTGGCCTTGTGGAACAGCCGACGAGGAACAGGTAGGGCGCGTCGCTGCCGTCTTCACCGCCCAGTTCCTGCGGACCCCTCGGGCGAGGAGGGGCCGTCCCCGGGCCCGGAGGCAACGAACGCGAGCACGGCGTCCGGCAGTTCCGGTGCCGGGGCCAGGTCGACCGGTTGGGCCGCGCGGTGCACCAGATCGGCCACCGTGGCGTCGAGCTTCGCCGAGGACGCCTCCATGGACTCCTGGGCCACAAGGATGGCCGCGACGACCTCCCGGCGGGCCTGTTCCCCGTAACGGACGGCGTCCTCGATGCCCGTCGCCTGTCGATCCAGGGAGTCGGCAACATCGAGGATCGTCCGCGGGGCGAGCGTCGGCGTCTGCATCTGCCGCGCCACCCGGGGAATGGCCTGCCCGGACGCCGCCGCGTACGCCGACAACACCTCATTGGCCCCGTCGCTGACGGCCTGCTGCAGTTGGGCGGCCTGATCGGCCTGCATGAGAAGGGCCCACTGGGCGATGGTCAGCTTCATCGTCGGGATGGTGAGGTTGACCAGCAGGGCGAGCCGCTGGCCGAGCCCGAAGTGCAGCGCCCGGATGTTCCGGATCTGCGGTGAGGTCGACCACGCCACGAACAGCCGCTGCTGGAACTCGTTGATGCGCGTGGCGAGGGCAGCCATGAACTCCGTGACGCGGGCCCGCTGCTCCTGCTTCGACCGTCGGTCCGGATCGTCGGGATCGACCACGATCGCCTCCTGCGCGGACGCCGCCTCCGTCGCCATCGCCTCCATCACGGCGATCGCCCCGACCAGCTGCCCGATGGACGCCTCGTTGGCCTTGTACAACTCATCGCACAGCGCGACGTTTCGCTTCAGCTCGTGCTGCTTGGTGGCGAGCTGACCGGCGATCCGGTCGAGTTGCTGCTCGACGGATCGCGCTTCCTCGAACAGCATCTCGACGATGTCGCGCCCCTTCGCGAACACCCCGCGCACGGCGTCCCAGAACCGGTCGAACGCCTCACGCACGCGCGGGTCGGCGGGGTCGTACTTGTGGCGCAGCACCCGCATCCGATCGTTGATCTGGTGCATGATCGTGGTCAGCTCGGGGATCTGGACGGGGCCAACCTCCTTGAACACCCGATTCACCTGCGTGTTCACCGCCGCCAGGGCCGCGTCGCCGAACACGGCCAGCTGGTCGGTGTCGGCCAGCAGCACCGGGAACTGCTGCCGGGCCACGGCCCGCGCCTGGGCGGCCTGCTCCGGAGTGAGGATGGCGAGGCAGGAGAGCGTGGCCGACGCGTTCGTCCCGGACGCCGCTCGGCGGGCCAGAGCACCCACCTCGGTGTCGGCCGGGCCTGTGGCGGCCGGGGCGGTGCCGGTGAGGGAGGCGAAGTCGATGGACAGGGTCATGGCAGATCACCTTTCGTGGGGCAGGAACCGTGCGGGAGCGTGAGCATCAGGAGCACTGCGTCGCGTCCTCGAAGCAGTGCAGGAGCGCCAGCGTGACCTCCCCGGAGGGGGCCGGGATGGTGCGCACCTGGGCGGCGAGCGGGAGATCCCCGAACCGCGATGTGTCGTTCAGGCTCGGGTCGAACGCCGAGCGGAAGCCGTACTTCTGCCAGGCGAGTGCCTGGATCCGCGGGTCGCTCATCGCGTCGATCAGGCGGGAGCCGGCGGCGTCGAGGGCGAGGATCGGGTGGTCGGAGTAGATCGTGGGGCTCGGGTAGAGGATCGACACGTTGGCGAGCACGCGGGCAGGGTCGGGCGACGTCGTGGCCAGTTGAATGATCTGGTTCTCGTAACCGGCGTACAACGGCGCGGCATACTCGCCGCCTTGGGTGAGCCACTGGCGAAAGCCCCCGTCGGAGCTCGACGCCTGCAGCCCGGCCGTCTCGTAGAGATGCCGCATGGTGGGCAGCACGGCCCGCGCCTGCTCGAGCGTCGGCGGCACGGACACGTCCTCCGTGGCGATGACGGTGAGCTGGAGTTGGGCCATCGTGAAGCCCGAGTTGGAGGTGGCGGCGTCCGTCGTGGCGATCCGTACCGGGCCGGCGAGGCGCCCGGCCTGCAGCTTCTCCCAGGTATCCCCGGTGAGGACGTGCCCGGCGAGCAGCCCCTTGATGTCCAGGATGCGGGATCCGCCATCGTCGGTGACGAGACCGGCGCGCGTGAGGGCGTCCGTCGCCTGGGGTCCCGAATAGACCACCTCCGGGCTCTGGAGCACCGTCTGCGCGCGGTACTCGGCGAACTCGCCCCGGTGTCCACTCTCGAACACCAAGCGCGCCGATCCCGAGCTGGGCCACAGGCAGTTGAACCCCTGCGCCCGGATCTCGTCGGCCGACAAGAGCACCTGGGCATACGAGCCCATCGAACGGAAGTCGAGCGAGATGCCGTAGTCGGCGGCGAGGATCGCGACCACCTCCGGGTCGCGCATGAGGGCGCTCTTCTCCGAGCCACCCGCGCACTTCACCACGGCCGGGGCGGCGGTGGACGGGCCGACGGGGCGTCCCCCACCGCCCTGGAACCACATCACGAGCAGGCCGCCGCCGAGCAGGACAGCGAGGAGGATGGCAAGACCGACGATGACGCGGGGCTTCATGCGTCCCCTTCCTGACGAGTGCCCAGGGCGGGCATCTTGGGCGGCGCCACGGTGGCGAGGTTGGCGCGGTAGGCGGCGATGTCGCCGGAGTTGACCAACCGGATCGACTCCAGTGCGAACTCCAGGAACCGCCGGGACGCCGCCTCACCGGAGGTCAGCAGGTGGTCGGAGTCCTCGTAGAAGGTGGGATGCTGCTCGACATCGCCATAGGTCGTCACCACCCCGAGGAGCGAGGTGAGGTGCCCTTCCCACTGGGAGGCCGAGGAGTAGACCGACGTCGGTGACGTCGTCTCCACGCGGCGCAGCAGTTCGGGGACGACGTGCGCGATGCGGCCGGTGACGTCCCGCATGCTCGGTGAGGCGAGGTCGCGCCCCGCCCGGCCGATGCGTCGCACCAGGTCCAGGCAGGCGTCGACCTTGCCCCGCGCGTCGTCGGCGTAGGCGTCGTCGCTGATCTGGGCGGGCGTGCGCCCCAATAACACCTGGACGCCGATCGCGGCCAGCACGCCGAAGATCAGAGGGCCACCGAGGCGCAGCGCCGGGCCAGCGCCGTCGAGCGCCACGAACAGCGCCACGTAGACGAGCACGAGCACGGCGGCGCTGACGACGGTCGCGTGGCGACGGATCACGGACACCTCGCGCTCACTTGTAGCCCGCCGCCTCGCGCAGGGCGGCGACCAGGTTGCTGTTCTCGACGTAGGCGCCGCCCGAAGCGTCAGCGAGATCGCGCAGCTGGGTGGGGTCCACATCCCCGAAAGCGATCGCGATGACCGGGACCTGCGCCTGCCGCAGGGCGGCCAACATCGCGGACGATCCGGACGGAGACGACTGCCCGTCCGACATGACGACGATCAACCGCTTACGGTCGGTCCCCGCGAACGAGTCCAGCGCCTGGTCGAGGCACACGTACATATCGGTCCCTCCGTCCGGGCTGTGCGCCCGGATCCTCCCCTCCAGGTCGCTGAGGTCGGCGTCGGCGTTTCCGTCGACGCGCCATGGTCCCCCTGAGACCCGGTCGTTGAAGACGGCGACGGTGGTGCGGTCGTCGGGCGCGGTCTGCAGCAGGTTGCGCGCGGCCTCCTCCGGGTCGAACAGGGCGGTCGCAGCCGACTGGACGCCGGACCACCCGCCGTTGCCCCCCATGGATCCCGAGCCGTCCAGGCAGTAGTAGATGTCAGCGGGACGGCGGAAGGCCGTGTGATAGTGGTCCAGTGCCTCGGTGATGACATCGGCGGCAGGGAAGGTGACCCCCTGCTCGGCGATGTCCGCCTGGATGCCCCAGTCCGGATTGAAGACGGCAGGATCCGGGTCGGCCACTGCGAGCCCCACGCCTGCGGCGGGTCGGCGTCCCATCGCCAGCAACTGCGTCAGCGCCGCCGGATCGGTCGTGAGGTAGGACTTCAACTCCGTGAAGATCCGATACTTCGCGTCGGCGCCCTCCTGCCCGTGGTCGACAAACCCGAGGGGCGCATCCGAGATGCCGAGCGCGCCCCGCGGGTAGACGACGTGAAGGGGTTCCTGCCCGGCCGCGGCGAGTTCCGCGTTCTTCTCGATGACGAGGTCTTCGTAGGTGAACATCGCCTCGCACTCGTCGGGCGCTGCGACGCACATGGAGGTCATCGTGCCGGTGGAGGGCGGCGTCCGGTCGATCGCCGCAAAGAAGCGGCGCATGCCGTCGACCACCTCGGTCGAATTGAGCTGGTCGTGGGTGAGCGCCTGTCCGGGCGGGTTGCCGGCCACGATGTTGAGGAAGCTAAACAACACGGTCGCCCCGGAGTTGGACTGGGTGGGATTGGTGGCCCACACCCGCGCCTTGCCCGACTCGGTGGCCGCCATCACCTGCTCGGCCGTCGACTGGTCGCCGAGGCCGAGGCGGGTCAGCACCGCCGGCCGCGCGGCGAACACGATGGGGGTGAGGAACATCGGCTCTGAATCCCGCAGTGCCCCGGAGGTGTTGCCCATCTGGCTGAACACCGAACTCGCGAACCAGAAGGCGTCGTTGTCATAACCGCCGGACTGGAGCAGCCGCGCCTGGTCGACCGAGCCGAGGAGTCGCCAGTTGCAGGAGTAGCCCTGCGCGCGGCACCACGGAAGAACGATCTCGGTCAGCACGGACTGTTGCTCGGAGCCCGCGACGATGGAGAGCGTCGTCTCCGGCGCACCCACGTCGCCATTCACCGTGGGGCCACCCGAGGGCTGTTCACCGGGGTCGGGACCGAACGCGGTGCAGCCCCCCAGCACCCAGGCCAGCCCCAGGGTGAGCATCACCACCGCGAGGGTGAGCAGGCGACGGATCCTCATGCTGCCTGTCTAGCGCACCGTTGGCGACGCGCTGGTGAACACCGTGTGAACATCCGGCCCCGGGCGGCGTGGGTCATCGGGCTGGCCCAGCACCAAGCCCGGCGGGCCCTGCGCTTCAACCGCCGTTCGACCGTCACCCGGTTACTGGACCACGCCCCGGCTCTCGCGCCACGCCAACACGGCGGTGGCGCCCAGCAGGCCCAGCAGCCCGAGATTGCGCAGGGTGAGCAGAGCGAGGGCGCGCGGCGTCTCGTCGCCCACGCCGGTCAGCCCGCCGTAGTACACCGGGTAGATGGCGGTGGTCAGGAGACACAGCACGACCACCACCAGGTAACTCACGGTCCCGGCGACGCGCGCTCCGCGGCCGGCCGGTTCGACCCGCCACTCGAGGCCCAGGATCGCCGCCACGGGTGCGGCGAGCCACAACAGGTACTGCGGGCTCAGGGCACGCGAGCTGACGACGAACGCGCCGATGAACGTGAGTGCCAACCAGCCCAGCGCCTCCCGCCGGGCCCCGCCCCGCCACCACACGGCCAGCAGCAGCACACAGCCCGCCACGGCGACCCAGGTCGCCCCTTGGGCGAACCCGAGCCAGCGCCCGACCGTCGGACCCTCCACCTCGAACGCGTGGAACGTCGAGTACCAGACCCGGTACCCGGGTTCGCGCGCCCACTCCAGCATCGGCACCGTCGCCGGGACGGCCTCGATCTGCAGCCCGCGGTCGCGCTGGTAGTCCAACGGCGACCAGAGCCGCTCCCACCCGCCCACGATCAGGCTCCACGCCACCAAGGCGACCCCCGTCGCCGCGAACCACGCCGGCGCGAGCCAGCGGCGTCCCCGGTCGGCCAGCACGGCCAGCGGCGTCAGCACGATCGGCCACAGCTTCAGCCCCGTGCCCACGCCCACGAGCACGGACGCCGCCCGCCCGGCTCCCTGCGCGGCCAACAGGACGGCGGCACCCGCCGAGACGGCGGGCAGCATGTCGAAGCGCAGCAGCGCGACTTGCCCGAGCACGGTGGTGAGCACCATCCAGCCGAGGACGGGCACGGGGCCGAGGCGGCGTCCGAGCAGGATCGCGAAGGCGGCGTCCGCCAGCGACGTCGCCACGATGACGATGTTCCGGTAGCTGGTGTGGTCGTCGTAGCCGAGCGCGTAGGGGGCGAGCAGCAGGAGGCCGGCGGGCGTGGGGTACTCGGTGAATGCGGTGCGGATGCCGGTCCCGTCGCGGAACGCGGCCTCGGCGGTGAGGAAGTAGTAGTAGGTGTCGCCGTACTCGCCCGGCAGGATCACCCACGCCCAGATCGACACCATCTTGAGCGCCAGCCACGCGACGGCCACAGCGGTGACGGCCAGCGCCGCCGTCGTCGGGTCCGCACCCCATGCGGCGCGGCGGCGGTCGGTCTGCGGCACCGTCCCATGATGGCATCCGGCACAGAAATGTCGGACGCGGCGTGCAGACTGTCCCCATGACTCACCCCCGGCACTTCTGCAGCATCGTTCCCCCCTACCTGCTCGAGCACCTGGCCGACACCGGCCCGGCGGACTTGGCGGCGGGCGCCCGCACCACGCTCGCCCACGACCAGGCCCTGCGGCCGGCCCGCCCGGGCGCCCGGCCCGCGGAGGCGTCCAGCCAGCGGCCGGCTCGCGACAACGGCACCGGCCCCAACCGACGTGTCCATGACGCGAAGAAGGCCACCACGCTGCCCGGCACGCTCGTGCGTGCCGAGGGCGCCGCGCCGACGGGTGACCGGGCCGCCGACGAGGCCTACGACGGCCTCGGCGACACGTGGCGGCTCCTCCACGACGCGCTGGGCCGCGACTCCCTCGACGACCGCGGCCTCGGCCTGCCCGCCACCGTCCACTACGGCCGCGACTACCTGAACGCCTTCTGGGACGGCACGCAGATGGTGTTCGGCGACGGCGACGGCGACCTGTTCGTCAGCTTCACCTCCAGCCTCGACGTGATCGCCCACGAGCTCGCCCATGGGCTCACCCAGTACACCTCGGGCCTCAACTACTCCGACCAGTCGGGCGCCCTCAACGAACACGTCTCCGACGTGTTCGGCGTCGTCACGAAGCAGTTCGCCCTGGGTCAGACCTCCGCAGAGGCCGATTGGCTCATCGGCGCGGAACTCCTCGGCCCCGGCGTGCAGGGTGTCGCCCTGCGGTCCATGGCGGCCCCCGGCACCGCCTACGACGACCCCCGCCTCGGCAAGGACCCTCAGCCCGCCACCATGGCCCATTACGTCGACACCACCGACGACTACGGCGGGGTGCACATCAACTCGGGCATCCCCAACAAGGCGTTCCACGTCCTCGCGACCACCCTGGGCGGCCACGCCTGGGAGGCGCCGCTCCAGATCTGGTACGACACGGTCACCGGCGACATTCGCGCCGACTGCGACTTCGCCACCTTCGCCCATCTCACCCAGGCCGCCGCGGCCGCCCGCTTCGGCGAGGGTTCACCCGAGACGGACGCCCTCGCTGCCGCTTGGGCGGCGGTCGACGTCGTGCCCGCCCCGGCTCGCCAGCCGTCGCGGCGACCCGCGGCGTCCACGAA
>NZ_JARKOT010000134.1 GCF_029977985.1 Propioniciclava sp.
CTCAACGCCCGCACGCTGCTGCACACCGCCGCCGGCGAAGGCGGCCTGCCGGACGACCATGCCGCCGCCGCCCTGTGGTGGCGGATCGCCCGGCACGTCACCCCTGCCGTCACCGCCGCCCTCGACACCGACCAGCCCCTCACCCCCGCGTGGACCACCACGCTCGCCGACACCGTCGGCGCCGAACGCGCCCACGAGTTGCAGGCCAGCCGGTGGTGGCCCGCCCTCATCACCGCGGTGGACCACGGCGTCCGCCAAGGCTGGACGCCCGCAGACCTCCTCACCATCGGCACCAACGGCGACCAACAGGTCGACGACTGCCTCGCCCTGGTCTGGCGAATCTCAACACTCACCGACCCGTCCTCCTCGCGCGTCGACGAGCCGGACCACCCGCCGCACCCCGCCGACGAACCGCCCGCCGACCTGTGGGACGGCTACGAACCCGCCCACCCGATCCTCCTCTGCGACCGCACCGAACACGACGAGGCGATGAACGTCGACCTCGTCGAGGAGCCGCCGTTCGACGTCGAAGAGCACGAGGATCGTGGCGACCAGCTGCCGTTGCTGGCGATGATCCGCAACAGCATGGCTCTGCCCGAGCCGACCGATCAGGGCGTCCGCCGGATGTTCGAACGCGCCGACGCCTGGCGCGACTGCCCCTCCACCCCCGAACGCCTCGCCGAGATCAACCAGCTCACCGCCACCTTCTACGCCGACCGCTTCCCCGGCTCCTGGGCCCAGCCCTACCTCGCCTCCCGCTTCAGCGTCGACCTCACCGGACACGCTGACCTACAACCCGGCTACGCCCCCACCGGCTGGACCACCCTCATCGCTCACCTCCACACCCTCGGCGTCACCGAAGACGAGATGCTCGCCGCCGGCGTCGCCACCACCGCGTCCACCGGCCGGTTGATCGACCGGTTCCGCGACCGGGCCGTGTTCCCTATCCGCCACGAAGGCGTCATCCTCGGCTTCGTCGGACGCCGCCATCCCGACCGCACCGACCAAGACACGGCCGGACCCAAGTACCTCAACACCGGCGACACGCCGCTCTTCCACAAGGGACCAGCTCTACACCACCGGACCGCTCGGCCCCGACATCACCCCCGTCATCGTCGAAGGCCCCATGGACGCCATCGCCGTCACCCTCGCCACCAACAGCAAGTACATCGGCGTCGCACCCCTCGGCACCTCACTGACTGACGAGCAAGCCGCCCAACTCAGCCAGCTCGGCCATCGGACGCCGATCGTCGCCACCGACGGCGACCTCGCCGGCCGCGTCGCTGCCGAACGCGACTACTGGATCCTCAGCCCCTACGGACACGACCCGCGCCACGCCCCGTTGCCCGACGGCACCGACCCCGCCGACCTTCTCACCACCGGACGCCGTGGCGTCCTGACCGCAGCACTCGACAACGCGAGGCCGCTGTCCCAGGAGCTGATCGACGAACGCTTCGCCCACCTAGCCCCAGCGCACGCCGCCTTCGAAGTCCTTCGCATTATCGCCGCCCAACCACCAAAGCACTGGGAGACCGGCCTGCAGGACATCGCCGAGCGGCTTTCACTCCCCGTGAGCGTCCTCAGAACCGCCCTCACCGACCTCACCACCGCGTGGAACGAAGACCCTCGCGCCAGTGGCAAGGTCGCCCTGCGCGACATCGGCGACGTCAAGAACCGCCTCGTCCACCAGGCCGAGAACAGCGTCCGGGAACATGTGGCCCAGAGCGCTTCAGGGACCGCATTTCAGATCTGATCGGGCAGATCCGATGAACTCGCCCATCACCCCTTTGCGTCACTGGGCCGGTAGCGCCCAACCGCCGGTACCGCCACTCCCGCCGAGGAGTCGCGCCAGCGTGCCCGCGTCGAGGTAGGGGATCGACCCCCACCCTCGTGGTCCGAAAGGGCGGTCACAAGGCAGCGCCGCTCGGCTGGCCGGCGAGGCGCAGCAGTCGGACGCCGACCTGGGCGAACCACAGCGGCAAGAGCAGTCCGTAGAGCAGGTAGGCCGGGCCGATGAGCGGGCGCACGGCCTCCGACACGATCCCGAGCACGCCGGTGGCGAGGCCGACCGCGCCAAAGGCTCGCCCGAGCCCACCGCGCCCCCCGAGCAGCGACAGGACGCCGATCGCGGCCGCGGTCAGGATCCCCGCCCACGGGGCGCCGTTGACCGCCGACGCGAGGGCGTCCGCTGCACCGACCAGAGCAGTTCGGGTGGCCGGATCGGTCGCCGCGGCGTAAGCGTCCGCCAGGAGCATGACCCCGCCGTGCAGCGACTGCGGGCTGCCGCCGACGGCGAGCGCGGCGGTCTCCGAGGCGACGCCCAGCACGCCGCCCAGCAGCGCGAGGCTGCGGTCGGCGTCCCACAGCGCGACGGCGAGGGCGGCGAAAGCGATCAGTCCGGGCACGGCGAGCCCGACGAAGCACGCGAGCTCGACGATGTAGACGGCTCGGTGGTCGGCGACGTAGGTAAGCAGAGCGGTCCCGCCTGCCGGTGGCACGGGCGCGATGAACAGCAGCGCGATCGCCAGTGCCACCAAGGCCACGTACGCCCACGCGGCGAAGCCGCCGATCCGGTACAGAAGGCGCCGGCTGACGGGATTCAGCGTGAGCTCGCCCTCGATCGCCACCGCCCCCTTCATGGCGCGGCCGCCCGGGACGCGGCTCATGATCGGTTCTCCGAACGCCGCCCCGGCCGGTACGCGACGCAGCTGCCGCGCGCCAGACTGCCGAACACGATCGAGACGCCGATCAGGAAGCCGGCGTCGTAGAAGTGG
>NZ_JARKOT010000139.1 GCF_029977985.1 Propioniciclava sp.
CTCGTGCAGCGGATGCGCATCTACGCCCACCACGGCTACTTCCACCCCGACGAGATGGACGACCTCATCGAGGAGGCTCGCACCGCCGGCGTCGACGACGTGCCGAGCCGCATCCTGGCGAACTTCGTGCGCGAGTTCCGCTCGGCCTGAGAGGGCTCAGGGCTCCCGGTCGCGGGCGATCTGTTCGTGGTGCCGCACGACCTCGGTGACGATGAAGGTGAGGAACTTCTCGGCGAACTCGGGGTCGAGCCCGGCCTCGTCGGCCAGCCGGCGGAGGCGCTCGATCTGGCGACGCTCCCGGTCGGGATCGGCGGGCGGCAGCCCCCGCGTCGCCTTGAGGACGCCCACGCGCTGGGTGATCTTGAACCGCTCGGCGAGCAGGCTGACCAGAGCGGAGTCGAGGTTGTCGATGCTGGCCCGCAGCGCGGCCAACTCGGGCGGGACGTCGCTCATGGGCACACCCTAACCGCTGGTCCCGGCGCGAACACCGGGCGGAGGGCACAATGGAACGGTGGCAGGGCACAACGATCCGTTCTCTGACCCCGAACCGACTTCGCCGCTCTGGGTGATCCTCAACCCCAAGAGCAAGGACTACGTGCGCGCCCGCCGCGCCGTCCTAGCCGGCTGTGAGACATCCGGGCTGCCCATGCCGCACATCGTCACCACCACGCTCGACGCCGCGGGCGGCCCCCAGGCACGCGAAGCGCTCGCCGGCGGCGCCCGCACGGTCATCGTCGGGGGCGGCGACGGGACGGTCCGCGAGGTCGCCGGGGCGCTCGCCGGGTCGGGCGTCGAGCTCGGCATCCTTCCCATCGGGACCGCCAACCTGTTCGCTCACAACCTCGGCCTGCGCACGCGCGTGTTGCGCCTCGCCGTCCGGCGGGCCCTCACCCCCGGCGGCACGCCCACGGATGTCGCCTGGGCCAGTTGGCGCGCCACGGACGCCGCCGGCGCGGTCGCCGCGCCGTCACGCGAACAGCCGTTCCTCGTCATGGCCGGAGTCGGCCATGACGCGGCGACCGTGGACGCCACCGACCCGAAGAACAAGGACCGCATCGGCTGGCTCGCCTACCTGACCGCCGGCGTGGCGCGCCTGCGCGAGCGGCCCCTCGACATGCGCGTCTCGTTCGACATGACGCCCGCCCGGCGCATCCGCACGTGGACGCTGATCGTCGCGAACTGCGGCGCCATCCCGGCCGGTGTGCGGGTGGTGGCCACCGCGTCGCCGCACGACGGCGTCCTCGACACCCTCGAGGTGCCCCTGCAGTCGCCGACGCAGTGGGCGTCCGTGGCCGCGAAGGGCTTGCTCAAGCACTCGCGCGAGGTCGGGGCGCTGCGGTACGGGACCGCCCGGACGGTCTGGGCCGTCCCCGACCATCCGACGCCCCTGCACCTCGACGGAGACGTGGTGGGCGTCGTCGCCGACCTGCGTGTCCGCATCCAGGCGGGAGCACTGCTGGTCCGGCAGGGCTGAGCCTGCCGGACGCCGGGCGCGGCGTCTGCCAGAATCGGGAGCCATGAGTCAAACCCCCGCGACCCTCGACCGTGCCCTGTGGTGGCTGCTGCGTTCAGAGTGGCGCCGGTCGGCGGCGGCGAGCGTCCTGGCGCTGGTGGTGGCCACGGTGGTGGTCGTCGGCACGACGCCGCCAGAGGCGGGCGAGGTGTTCGCCAAACGACTCTCGCTCGCCTGGCTGGCGCTGTACCTGCTCTCGTACCTCGCGGTGACCTTCGTCCTGCTCCGGCAACCGTGGGAGCGGCTGGCACGGTGGGCGGAGACCTCACGCGACGCCTCCTGGGTGCGGCGCTACCTCCTGCTCCTCGAACCCGGCGCAGGGCTGGCCGTGCTCGTCGCGTTCCTGGCACTGTTCTACTCGGTCCTGCTCGTCGTGGAACGGACGACCGACGTCGTCCTCGTCTTCGGAACGGTCGTGCTCGTCGCCGCGAGCTGGCTGACGATCCTGGTGTCGTTCACGCTGGACTATGTGCGCACCGACGCCCGCCACGGCTGGTCGCTGCTCGACTACCCCGAAGCCGCCGACGGACTCCGCGGCGCGCGCATCGACGACTACCTGTACTTCGCAACCTCGGTGTCGACGACGTTCGGCACGACCGACGTCACCGTCCGCGGCTCGCTCATGCGCCGCCGCGTCGCCGTGCACGGCATCATCGCGTTCGTGTTCAACACCACCGTGATCGCCGTCGTCGTCAACGCCATGTCCGCGCTGGGATCGTGACCGGCGGCGTCCGGCCTGGTCGCTAGGGTGGCCCCCATGGCGTCCGAACCCACCCTCCTGCAACGCCTCCTCCGCGGCCGCACCGACCCGGCCGAGGAAGCGCAGGTGCTCGCCCTGCTGCGAACGGCGTCCGGGCGTGAACTGGACCAGATCCTGACGGAGACCGATGCGGCCGTCCTGATCGGCTCGCTCGACAACTATGCGTTCGGGGCACGCAACCGGGACGCCGTGCGCGAACTCCTGGTGGGGAGGCTGGGCGAACTGGGCATCCAGGCGCGGGCGAACCTCGCCTACGGGTTGCAGGCGGGCTGGACGACCGTGGCCGACGCCTTGGCCATCCGGGAGATCTTCTGGAGCGCGGGCGGGCTCGAGCTGACCAGGCTCAAGAACGCGATGAACATGCGCACCGACGCCCACGACCTGGAAGGTCTCGTGTACGCCGACGTCAAGAGCCCCGCGCTGCGAGCGGACATCCTGGAGCACATCGCGGCCGAGGCGTCCGGGTTGGAGGCGGCCGAGGCGAAGGTGTTGTGCGACATCGACGATACGGTCGTGTGCGCCCTGCACGACCGGCGCTACCCGCGCGGGACCATCTATCCCGGCATCCTGGCACTGCTGGACGCCCTCGACCGCGGCCCCGGCGACGAGCCGTTCTCGATGGGCGATCTGACGTTCGTGACCGCACGCCCCGGGGATGCGTTCGGGCTGATCGAGAACTACGCACGCGCGTCGCTGCGGCGTGCGGGAATCGCGCAGCACTCGGTGCTCACGGGCACCGTGCAGGCCATGTTCACCCTCGACTTGATGGCCGGTCGCAAGATCGCGAACATCCAGCACTACCACGCGCTGTTCCCCGAGTACCGGCTGGTGTTCATCGGCGACTCGGGGCAGGCCGACATCAAGGTGGGCGAGCAGTTGTGGCAGCGGCTCGAGCACGTCCTCGACCTGGTGTTCATCCACGACGTCGTGCACACCCCCGAAGACGAGCGGGGGCGCCTCCGCGGCGAGCGCATCCACCTGGTCGACACCTATGTCGGCGCCGCCCGGCTGGCGTACGAGCGACGGCTCATCAGCCGCGTCGGGTTCGAGCGGGTGATCGAGGAGTCCTTCGCCGCGCTGGAGCGGGTGCGCTGGTCGTCGCCGGAGCAGGAGCGCTCCACCCGCGCCCTCTTCGACGCGGACGCCTCCGTGCCGGCCTGAGCGCCGCGTCTCCCACCCGACGGCGTACCCTGCGGTCATGGAACCCCGCGCGGTCACTGCGTCCCCCGTGGTCACCGAGTCCCGTGTGATCCCCGTGCGGCGGTACCCGGTGAAGGCCATGGGCGGAGAGTCGCTGCAGCACGTCGAGGTGGACGCCCGCGGGCTCGTGGGCGACCGCTGGTTCGCGGTGACCGACGCCGACGGCAAGATCGCCACCGGTAAGAACAGCCGCCGCTTCCGGCGTCACGACGAGGTGTTCAGCTACGCGGCACGGACGGACGCCGAGGGCGTCCGGGTGCGTGGGCCGGGAGGCGAGTGGTCCGTGGGCGAGGCGGCGTTGGAGCCGCGCTGACCGCAGACCTGGGAACGCCGGTCCGGGTCCTGCCGGAGGGTGCGGTCCGGCACCAGGACGGCGGCCAGGTGTCGCTGGTGGGGACGGCGTCGCTCGCCTGGTGCGCCGAGCGGTGGGGGTTGGACGCCGACCCGCGCCGCCTGCGGGTGAACCTCCTCGTCGAGACCGACGAGCCCTTCGTGGAGGAGACGTGGGTGGGCGCCACGCTGGCGATCGGGTCCGCGCGGTTCGAGGTCTCCGAGCGCATGGTGCGGTGCCGGATGGTCGACGTGCCGCAAGACGGCGCGGCGGCCGAGCGCGGGCTCCTGAAGCCCTTGGGCGAGGAGCGGGACACGTCGTTGGCGGTCTACCTGTCGGTGATCGTGCCGGGCGAGGTCGCCGTCGGCGGCCCGGTGGTCGTCTCGCGGGCCAGCTGAGCGGGTCGAGGCGCGCGTAGCTCAGCGGGCGGCGGTCAGGAACTGCTGCGCCACGGCGAGGGCGTCGGCGGAGCCGCCGGGGGCGTCCTCGATGAACACCGCCAGCGCCAGATCGCCCTGGATCACCGTGACCCAGCCGTGGTAGCGCACCGGGCTCCCCCAGCTCGCCGTGCCCGTCTTCGCCGCCGGCTCGCCACCCAGCCCCTGCAGGGCCGTCCCCGTACCGGTGGTCACCACCCCACGCATCAGCCCCCGCAACACGGACGCCTCGTCCTGCGTCAGCGGGGTGGCCGGCGCGTGCGTGACGCGGCCCGGTTCGACCACCAGTACCGGATCGACCGTGTGCCCCGCCGCCACGGACGCCACCACCGTCGCCATGCCCAACGGCGACGCGAGCACCCGACCCTGCCCGATGAACGCCGCCGTCTGCTCGACGGTCGTCCCGTCCGTGGGCACCTGCCCGGCGAACGCCCCCACGACAAGGTTCTTCTCGACGATGAGGCCGAGGGAGCCGGCGGCGTCCGCCAGTTGCTCGGGCGTGAGCGAGCGCGCCTGCGCGAGGAAGGCGCTGTTGCACGAGTGGGCGAACGCGGTGCGCAGCGGCACGTCTCCCAGCTCGGTGGCCGGGTAGCCCTCCCAGTTGTCGAAGCGGTAGCCGTCGACGGTGGAGCCGTCGGTGCAGGGCACGAGCGTGTCGGGCGTCGCGCCGGCGCGCATCATCGCCAGGGCGGTCACGATCTTGAACGTCGAGCCCGGCGCATACTGGCCGAGCGTCGCCGTCGAGTAGCCCTCCGACGCCGGCCCCGACGCCACGGCCAGCAGCGCCCCGTCCGACGGCCGGATCGCGACGACCGCGCTCGCGGACGCCACCCCCGCCAGCGCCGCCTCGGCGGCCTCCTGCAGCCCCACGTCGATCGTGGTCAGTACCGGCGCTCCGGGCAGGGCGTCCACGCGGAAGAGTTCCAGCCCCTGCCGGTTCGTCATCACCTTCTCGACGACGAACCCGGTCGTGCCGCCGAGCACGTGCTGGCGCGCCTCCTGCAGCCCGCCGCGTCCGACGAGGTCGCCCGCGCGGACCGACCCTCCCGACGCGTCCACCTGCTCCGCCGTCGCCTCGGCCACCACCCCGAGGACCGGCCGCGCGAACGACGAGCTGAGCGCCAGCGGACGGGTCGTGTCGATCACCCGGACGCCGATCCAGCGCTGCGCCTGCTGCGCCAGCGCCGCCTCATCCGGCGTCTGGGCGCGCAGCACGCGCGCCTCGAGGAACGCCCGCGGCCCCGACCCGCGGATGCGCTCCACGAACCGGTCGGCGTCGATGCCCATCAGCTCGGCCAGCCGGGCGCCGGACGCCTCCGCCGTCGCCTGGTCCGTCAGCGTCTTGTCGATGCCGACGCGGTAGGCGGGCTGGTTGTAGGCGAGGTACAGCCCGCCCTGGCCGACGATCTCCCCCCGCGTGGCGGCCAGCCGGCTGGCGCGCAGCGTCTCGCCCTCCTGAAGCGTCGGCGCGACGGACGCCGGGGTGTACACCGCCTTCCAGTTCGGTCCGTCCGCGCGCGCCAGCGCGACGGTGGTGTCGTACGCCCACGACTGCTTGCCCTCGTGGATGACCCACTCGAAGTGCAGGTGCGCGGTCTGGGCGCTCCCGTCGACGGGCACGAGGTCGGTGAGGGTCACTGTCGGCCGCAGATCCCCCATCCCGCCGTAGACACTCGACAGCCGCTCGGCCGCCGGCTCGGTGAACATGGCGTCGTCGGCCACGCCCGACGCGAACGCGGACGCCACGGCCTCAGCCGTCGCACGCGCCCGCTGGCCGGGCTCGAACGCGAACCACCACGTGGCCACGCCGGCGCTCGCCGCGAGCAGGACGGCCAGCACCCACGCGACGACCTTCCCCCGGCGGCCCACGACGTCCTCAGGCGTGGACCACGATCTCGACGCGCTGGAACTCCTTCACCTCGGTGTAACCGGTGGTGCCCATCGCCTTCCGCAACGCGCCGACGAGATTCATCGTGCCGTCCGGCGTGTGCGACGGCCCGAGCAGGACTTCCTCCAGCGTGCCCGCCCGGCCCATCCGGACCCGCTCGCCGCGCGGCAGTCGCGGGTGCCAGGCCTCGGGGCCCCAGTGCCAGCCGCGTCCGGGCGCCTCGGCGGCCCGGGCCAGCGGCGTCGCGACCATGCAGGCGTCCGCGCCACAGGCGATCGCCTTCGCGATGTCGCCCGACCGGCCGAGCGCCCCGTCGGCGATGACCTGCACGTAGCGGCCACCCGACTCGTCCATGTAGTCGCGCCGCGCGGCCGCCACGTCGGCGATCGCCGACGCCATCGGCACCTCGACGCCCAACACGTGCCGGGTGCGGCCCGTCGCGCCGCCGCCGAACCCGACGAGGACGCCGGCGGCGCCGGTCCGCATGAGGTGCAGGGCCGCCTGATAGGTGGCGCAGCCGCCGACGATGACCGGCACGTCGAGCTTGCGGATGAACTCCTTGAGGTTGAGCGGCTGGGCGTCGTTGGACACGTGTTCGGCCGACACCGTCGTGCCCCGGATCACGAAGAAGTCCACCCCGGCCGCCTCGACCGCCGACGCGTACTCCTGCGTCTGCTGGGGGCTCAGCGCACCGGCGACCGGGACGCCGGCGTCCCGGATCTGCTTCATGCGCGCCGCGATGAGCTCGGGCTTGATGGGTTCGGCGTAGAGCGCCTGCATGCGCAGGGTGGCAGCCCCGCCGTTCTCGATGGCGGCCAGTTCCTCCAGCAGCGGCTCGGGGTCGTCGTAGCGAGTCCAGAGCCCCTCGAGGTTGAGGACGCCGAGCCCGCCGAGGCGCCCGAACGCGATCGCCGTCTCGGGCGACATGACCGAGTCCATCGGTGCCGCCATGAAGGGGAACTCGAACGTGAGGGCGTCGATCGTCCAGTTGAGCCGCACGTCCTCGGGCGACCGCGTGCGCCGCGTGGGCACGATCGCGATGTCGTCGAAGCCGTACACCTGCGTCGCGCGCTTGGCGCGGCCGATCTCGATCAAGTCAGTCTCCTCTGCGGTGCGTCCCCGGCCGTCACCGGTTGGACGAGTAGTTGGGTGCCTCGACGGTCATCTGGATGTCGTGCGGGTGCGACTCGCGCAGCCCGGACGCCGTGATGCGGACGAACCGGCCCTTCGCCTGCAACTCGTCGATCGTGCGGGCGCCGGAGTAGAACATGGACTGACGCAGCCCACCGACGAGTTGGTACGCGACGGCGGCGAGCGGGCCGCGGTAGGCGACCTGACCCTCGATGCCCTCCGGCACGAACTTGTCGTCGGTCGTGGCCGCGGACTGGAAGTAGCGATCGGACGCGTACGAGCCGCTGCGCCCCCGTGCCTTCATCGCGCCCAGGCTGCCCATGCCGCGGTAGCTCTTGAACTGCTTGCCGTTGATGAACACGAGCTCGCCCGGGCTCTCCTCGCACCCGGCCAGCAGCGACCCCAGCATCACCGCGTTGGCGCCGGCCACGATGGCCTTCGCGATGTCGCCCGAGTACTGCAGCCCGCCGTCGCCGATCACCGGCACACCGGCCGCCTTCGCGGCCCGCGCGGCCTCGTAGATCGCTGTCACCTGTGGCACGCCGACGCCGGCGACCACCCGGGTGGTGCAGATCGAGCCGGGCCCGATACCCACCTTGACGCCGTCGGCGCCGGCCTCGATCAGGCCCTTGGCGCCCTCGAAGGTTGCGATGTTGCCGCCCACGATGTCCACCCCGGACGCCCTCGGCTCGGCCTTGAGCCGGGCGATGAGCTCCATCTCGGCGCGGCTGTGGCCGTGCGCGGTGTCGGTGACGATCATGTCGACGCCCGCCTCGACGAGCCCCATGGCGCGCTCCCAGGCGTCGCCGAACGTGCCCACCGCCGCACCGACGCGGAGGCGTCCGTGCTGGTCTTTCGTGGCGAGGGGGTACTTGTCGGACTTCACGTAGTCCTTGAGGGTGATGAGGCCCGTGAGGCGACCGTCGGCGTCCACGAGAGGCAGCTTCTCGATCTTGTGCTTCGCGAGGAGCGCCAACGCCTCGTCGGGGGCGATCCCGGGATGGCCGGTGACGAGCGGCATGCGGGTCATGACCTCGCCCACCGGGCGGTTCGGGTCGTCCTCGAACCGCATGTCGCGGTTGGTGATGATGCCGACGAGTCTGTCGTCGGCGTCCACGACGGGCAGGCCCGAGATGCGGTAGCGGCCGCACATCTCGTCGACCTCGCCGATCGTCGCGTCGACCGTGGTGGTGATCGGCTGGTCGACCATGCCGGCCTCGGAGCGCTTCACCCGGTCGACCTGACCCGCCTGCTCCTCGGCGCTCATGTTGCGGTGCAGGATGCCGAGGCCGCCCTGACGGGCCATGGCGATAGCCATGCGCGACTCGGTCACCGTGTCCATCGCCGCCGACAGCAGCGGCACCTTCAGCGTGATGCGCCGGGACACCCGCGTGGAGGTGTCCACATCGGAAGGGTGCACGTCGGACTCGTTGGGCTGCAGCAGCACGTCGTCGAACGTCAGGCCGAGCGGGACGAACGGTTCAGGGACTCCGGCAGGGGTCAGATCCTCGAACGGCATGCGGCGCAGCACCTCTTTCTCGACCGTGAGCGGCCAGTGTATCCCCCGCCCCGGACAGTCTCCGTGGGCTCCCGAGGCACGGCGGACCCCGGCCTCAGCGGCGCGGCCCCACCCGTTCCAGGACGGCGGACCCCGGCCTCAGCGGCGCGGCCCCACCTGTTCCAGGACGGCGGCGATACGCTCCAATGCGGCCAGCATCACGGGGTGCGGCAGGGCGAACACGAACCGCACGTGCCCGGCACCCACCGCGCCACACATCGTGCCCTCCGTGCACGACACGGCCGCCTGTTCGAGCAGGAGCGGGCGCACCTCGGCGGGCAGGTCGTAGGCGCCCAGGTCGAGCCAGGCGATGTAGGTGCCCTCGGCGTGCGTCACGCGAGCGAGCGGCATCCGCTCGGCGACGAACCGTTCGAGGTCGTCGCGGTTGCGCTCGAGATAGGCGAGCACGTCGGCCAGCCATGGCCCGCCCTCGGTGTAGGCGGCGGTGGTGGCGCCAGGCCGAGGTTCGCGGCCCCGTGCATGGCGAGCATCCCCACGTCGAGCCAGGAGGCCTGGTCGGCGTCATTGGCCGTGATCAGCTGGGCGCACTTGAGGCCCGGCAGGTTGAACGCCTTGGACGCCGCCGTCGCGGTCACCGTGTGACCGGCGGCCACCGGCCCGATCGACGCGTAGGGGACGTGCGTGTGGCCGGAGTACACCAGTGGCAGCCAGATCTCGTCGCTGAACACGCGCCCGCCCCTGCGGTCCACGAGCTCCTCCAGGGCGGCCAGCTCGGCACGCGTGAAGACGCGACCCGTCGGGTTGTGCGGGTTGCAGAGGATCAGGAGGCGTCCGCCTGCGTCGAAGGCGCGCTCGATGGCGGCCAGATCGTGGCGGAAGGGGCGACCGACGGCGTCCGCAATCATCGGCACCTCGATGACCGCCCGACCCATCGCCGGCGGCACGAAGAGGAAGGGCATGTAGGCGGGCGTGGGGACGATGACCGCACCGCCGGGCTCGCAGAAGTGTTCGATGGCCGCCCGAAGGCATGCGATCACGTCGGGCATCTCGTGGATGCGTTCCGGAGGGACGTGCCAGCCGGTGGTGCGCTCGAGGAAGCCGACGCCGCCCGCTGCAGTCCGGTCCTGTACCGCGGCGGCAGGTAGGCGAACAGGCCCTCGTCGACGGCGGCGTGCAGGGCACGCGTGACGGCCGGCGCGACCCCGAAGTCCATCTCGGCGACGAACGCGCCCGTGGCACCCTCGTCCGTCGCCCATTTCAGGCCGCCCGACCTGCGCAACTCGTCCTCGGTGATGCGGTCCAGTTCTGCGAACGTGGGGATGACTGCCTCCTCTCACGCCGGCGCGGGAACGCCGTGCCACACGACGGTCTGGAAGGCGTTCCAGACCAAGAACGCGAGGGTGAACCCGGCGAGCCAGCCGAACTGGCGGCGGCTGAGCGGCACCAGACCGAGGAGGGCGAGGCTCCACGGCACGTACCACGGGTGCAGCGCCTGCCCGAGCACGGCGACCGCCAGCGACCCCCAGCCGACGGCTGCGACGGGCCGGTCGCTGAAGCGGACCACGATCCAGGCGAGCGCGACGAGCAGCACGGCATTCGACCCGAGGCCGACCACGGCGCGGAACCCCGCCGGATCGACACCCAGGGCCGCGAGGCCGGCGCCGCCCCACTGGCCCAGGATCGCGAACGGCGCCACCGTGCCCGCCCCACCCATGAGCGACAGCCACGCGACCCAGCCGAACCCCTTGCCCGTGACCACCCCGAGCGCCACGAACGTGGCGACCGCGACGGCCGTCACGCCGAGCGTGCGGACGCCGAGCCGCACCACTCGCCGCCCGAGCGGCAGGCGCTGGAGTTCGGCCAGGATCGGCAGGCCGGCGACGGCCAGCACGGTCAAACCGGCTTGCTGCTTGAGCGCCATCGAGACGCCCACCAGCATCGGCGCGACCAGCCACTGCAGCACGGCCGAGCGTTGCCGGACGCCGACGAGCACCACCCAGATCGCCAGCACCGAGCAGCCCACCATGAGCGCGTCGTTGTGGGCACCGCCGACGAAGTGCACGACGAGCAGCGGGTTGAGCAGCCCCCACCACCAGGCGCGCGCGGCGGCGTCCGGTTCCTCGGGCCACAGGAGACGGGCCACCCGGGGCAGAGCGAACGCGAGCAGGGCGACACCGGCGATCGCGGGGAGCCGCATCGCCAGCACCGACCCGTAGGCGGCATTGCCGGTCGAGGCCACGACCGCTTGGTTCACCAGAAGCGACAAGGGCGGATAGGCGACGCCTGTGCCCGACCACAACGGGTCGACGTACGGTGCGAACGGGCCGCCTGCGCTGGCAAGACCGTCGCGGTACACCGAGCCGTTGGCGTTCTCGATCCAGCCGGAGTCGGCATAGAGCACCGCGTCCGCGCTCAGCACGGGTGGGCACCACAGGAGCGGCACCGACCAGAGCGCCAGCAGCAACCCGGGTCGGTCGATCCCCCGGGCACCGCCGGTGGGCCGGAGTTGCCACCAGACCCAGCCGAGCAGGGCGACGCCGACGACCACAACGATGCGGTCGAGGGGGAGGACGGCGGCGAGTCCGACGGCGTTCACCCACCCAGCCGGCCAGCCGGCGCCACCGAACGCGAACTCCGGGTGCGCCGAGCCCCACGCAACCAGCGCACTGCCGAGGACGCCGAGTCCGGCGGCGAGGCTCCAACCCAGTCGGGGGCTCATCGTGTCGTGATCTCCTTGCGCAGCCGAGACCACCAACCTAGCCGCACCGGCGGGCCGGTGGGGGTCCCGGAAGGAGTGTCCGACGGCTTGGTTAGGGTGGTTCCCATGACGGACGACCGCCCGCACACGCCGCCCGCTCCACCCCCTCCGGTCGCTCAGACCGCCCTCCCAGCACAACCGTCGCACTTCGCTCCCGGCCCCTTCGCTCCCCCACCCCCACCGCCCTGGTTCCGGCCACCGGCGGCGTCGGGTCGCTCCCTGGCGCCCGACCTGGCCCGGGGCTTCATGCTGCTGCTCATCGCGGCGGCGAACTCCACGTACTACCTGTGGGGCCACGACGCGTCCCTCTACTCACCGCACCCCCGCGACGGGAGCCCGCTCGACCGGGCGCTGCAGTTCCTCATGTCCGTGGCCGTCGATGGCCGGATCTACCCCCTCTTCGCCCTGCTGTTCGGCTACGGGATGGTCCAACTCGCCCGCAGCAGGGTGGGCCGCGGCTGGCCGCCGGGCGCGATCCGCCGCGCCCTGAACCGACGCCATACGTGGCTGCTGCTGTTCGGGTTCGTGCACGCCCTGTTGCTCTTCGGCGGCGACATCCTCGGCGCCTACGGCCTGACCGGCCTGATCCTCGTGGCACTGCTGTTCAACGCCAAGGACGCGACGATCCGCATCGTGATCGTCGTGTGCGCGGCGCTCTCGCTCGGCGGGGGCCTGCTCTCCGCCGCCACCGCCCTCGGGCTCGGCCTGTGGTTGGCCAGCGACCCGGTGCTCGCCGCGGAAGTGGCGCAGAGCCTGGAGACGAACTGGTTCGGGTCGATGGCCGACAGCGTGTCGGGCCAGTCGAACTACGCGATCGCTGCACTCTTCCGCGTCGTCATGTGGCTGGTCAGCACGCCGGGCGTGGTCCTCGGCCTCACGGTGCCCGCCATGGTCCTGCTCGGTTGGCTCGCAGCGCGACACGGTGTCTTGGAGAACCCCGCGGCGCACCGCACGCTGCTCCGGCGCGTCGCTCTCTGGGGAATCCTGATCGGCTGGGCAGGGGGCGTCCCGATGGGCTTGGTCCACGCCGGTGTCTGGACCCTCTCCGACACCGTGGGCTGGGGCCCGCTCGTGCTCATGTATGCGCTGGGGCCGTTCGCGGGGGTCGGGTATGCGGCCGCCTTCGCCTTGCTGGCGCTGCGCCTGGGCGCCAAGCCCGGCCGCCTGGCGCCCGTCGCGGCCCTCGGCCGCCGGTCCCTGTCGGGCTACCTGGCCCAGTCGCTCGTCATGGCACCCCTTCTGGCAGCGTGGGGGTTCGGTGTGGGCACCCAGGTGAACACCACCGGCGGGCTCGCCATCGCTTTGGGAGTCTGGCTGCTGTCGGTCGGGTTGGCGTGGTGGCTCGAGTCCACCGGCCGCCCAGGGCCGTTCGAGACCCTCCTGCGCCGCCTCATCGGCCGTCCGGACGCCGTCGCTGCGCCTCCCGCGCCGCCCCCGCACCGGCCCGTGGCGGGAGGCCCTGCCGGAGCAACGGGCGCGTCCGGTAGCCGATGACCTCGCGCAGGTAGACGCTCGTCGACGTGCGCAGGATGCCGGGGCAGAGCCGGATCTCCTCGGCCACGCGGTACAGGTCGTCGGGGTCGCGAGCGGCGACGCGGACGAGCAGATCGGTGCTGCCTGCGGGAGCATGGCACTCGAGCACCTCGGGGATCTTCTTCAGGCCCTCGATGGCGGCGTCCAGGCTGTGCTGATCGAGTTCGGCCGCGACCGTGGCGTCCAGCCCGCGGCCGAGCGCCGACGGCGGCACGAGGGTACTGGCCAGCCGGAGCAAGCCCGCCGCGCGGTAGCGGTCCAGGCGCGCTTGGACCGTCCCTCGCGCCAAGCCCGTCCGCTGCGCGAGCAGCAACACCGTCATGCGCGGGTCGTGGTCGAGTTCGAGGAGGATGCGCCGGTCGGTGTCGTCCAGGGTGCACATGGTCCTCCTGCCCAGATCGCCCCCTGCGCGGCGGCCGGGATTGATCAGATTGATCACTGTTTCCACACACGATTGTGCACGACACGTGCTCTGGTGTGAACTGATGGTCATCGAGAGCTAAGGCCCCACAAGGGCCACAGCTCCGCCGAACGGCACGGACCGGCGATCCCGGCGGCCACGCGGAACGCGGAAGGGCCCCGCACCCTGATGGGTGCGGGGCCCGTCCGTCGATGGCGTGGACTCGGCATCGCTCGACCGCGGAGCCGCGGGTCGAGCCCGGCCAGATCCAGCCTCACTCAGTGCTGATGGCCGTGCTCGTCCTCGTCCTCGGGCTTGTCCACCACGAGGGTCTCGGTCGTGAGCAGCAGCGCGGCGATGGACGCCGCGTTGGCCAGCGCGGAGCGGGTCACCTTGACCGGGTCGATGACTCCGGCCGCGACCAGGTCGCCGTACTCGCCGGTGGCCGCGTTGTAGCCGTTGCCGGGCTCCAGCTCGCTCACCTTGGAGACGATGACGTAACCGGGGACGCCGCCGTTCTCGGCGATCCAGCGCAGGGGCTCGCCCAGCGCCTTGGCGACGATCTGGACACCCGCCGCCTCGTCGCCGGACTTGCCGAGGCCGTCGGCGAGCACGCGGCCCGCATGCACGAGGGCGGAGCCGCCGCCGGCGACGATGCCCTCCTCGATGGCCGCACGCGTGGCCGACACGGCGTCCTCGATGCGGTGCTTCTTCTCCTTCATCTCGACCTCGGTCGCGGCGCCCACCTTGATGACGCACACGCCGCCGGCGAGCTTCGCGACCCGCTCGGAGAGCTTCTCGCGATCCCACTCCGAATCGGTGCGGGCGATCTCGGCGCGCAGCTGCTCCACGCGACCCTTGACGGCTTCGGGATCACCGGCGCCGTCCACGATCGTCGTGTTGTCCTTGGTGACGACGACGGTGCGAGCGCGGCCGAGCACGTCCAGACCCACCTGGTCGAGCTTGAGGCCCACCTCGGGGGCGACGACCTGCCCACCGGTCAGGATGGCGATGTCCTCCAGCATGGCCTTGCGGCGGTCACCGAACGCCGGCGCCTTGACGGCGACCGACGTGAAGGTGCCGCGGATCTTGTTGACGACGAGCGTGGACAGGGCCTCGCCCTCGACGTCCTCGGCAACGACGAACAGGGTGCCACCGGCGCCGATGACCTTCTCCAGCAGGGGCAGGAGGTCGTTCATCGAGCTGACCTTGCCCGAGTTGATGAGGATGTACGGGTTGTCCAGCACGGCCTCCATGCGCTCGGGGTCGGTCACCATGTACGGCGACAGGTAGCCCTTGTCGAACTGCATGCCCTCGGTGAAATCGAGCTCGGTGCCGAACGTCTGGGACTCGTCGACGGTGATGACGCCGTCCTTGCCGACCTTGTCGAAGGCGTCCGCGATGAGGCGTCCGATCTCCTCGTCCCGGCTCGAGATGGTGGCGACGTTCGCCATGTCGTCGGTCGTCTCGACCTGCTTGGCGACGGCGGCGAGCTCGTCGCTGACGGCCTCGACGGCCGCCTCGATGCCGCGCTTGAGGCCGACCGGGTTGCTCCCGGCGGCCACGGCGCGCAGGCCCTCGTGGACGAGCGCCTGCGCCAGCACGGTCGCGGTGGTGGTGCCGTCACCGGCGACGTCGTTCGTCTTGGTGGCGACCTCCTTCGCGAGTTGCGCGCCGAGGTTCTCGAAGGGATCGGTGAGCTCGACCTCCTTGGCGACGGTCACGCCGTCGTTGGTGATGGTCGGGGCGCCCCACTTCTTGTCGAGCACCACATAGCGGCCCTTCGGGCCGAGCGTCACCTTCACGGTGTTGGCGAGGGCGTCCACGCCGCGCTCGAGCGAGCGGCGCGCCTCCTCGTCGAACTGAAGGATCTTGGGCATGGGTTGATCAGTCCTTACTTGGTGACGACGGCGAGGATGTCACGGGCGTTGAGCAGCAGGTACTCGTTCCCGTCGTACTTGACCTCGGTGCCGCCGTACTTGCTGAAGATGACGACATCGCCCTCGGCGACGTCGAGCGGGACGCGATTGCCGTTGTCGTCGATGCGGCCTGGGCCGGTGGCGATGACCTTGCCCTCCTGCGGCTTCTCCTTGGCAGTGTCGGGGATGACCAGGCCCGAGGCGGTGGTGGTCTCGGCCTCGAGGGGCTGGATGAGGATGCGGTCCTCGAGCGGCTTGATCGTGACGGCCACGATGGTGCCCTTTCCTTGTTCGATCGCCCGCCGGTCGGCGGACGGGATTCTTCACTTGTTGCGCCGCCCAGGCGTCGTCGCGGTGCCGCCGTGGGCTGGCAGACTCGGGTGTCGAGTGCCAACGTCGACGATATACCCGGGTTAGCACTCGTTCAACCTGAGTGCTAACGGGCAGCGGCGGTGTCCAGGATCGCGTCGCCGGACGCCGAGGACATCGCCCAACGAGACGCGCGGACCGAACCTCCCGCTGACCCCTACGGATCGGATTTAATGGAGTGCCAAGCCGCTGAAGGGACACCGATGACGGAACCGACCGCCGCCACGCAGCGTTTCACCGCGCGCCACGCCATGGCCCTGGCGGGCGCCGGCCTCCTCGTGGCCGCGGCGATGCTGTTCTTCATGAGCGGCAGCATCCTCCTGCCGCCGCTGGCCGCCGACCTCGGCGTGGGGCTCGGCCAGGTGATGCTGTTCGTCACGATCACGTTCGCGGTGTCGGCGGTCGTGATGAGCGTGGGTGGGCCGTTCTTCGACCGGTTCGGGGCACGGCGACTCGTCATCGTGGGCGGACTGTTCTCGGCGGCGATGTTCCTCGGGGTGTCGTTCGTCAACGGGCTGGGCATGCTGTACGCGTTCGCCGCGCTCGCGGGGGCACTGTTCCTCGCGTCGACGCAGATGGCGGCGACGATGATCGTCAACGCGTGGTTCCATGCGAACCGGGGCATGGCGATGGGCGTCATGCAGGCGCTCGGCGGCCTGGGCGGCATCGCCGCCGGCTCGCTGCTGCCCGTGGTGGTGCAGACAGGCGGCTGGCAGCTGGGGTTCCGGACGGCGGCCGGCATCGTGGCGGCCATCGCCGTGGTGGCTGGGCTGCTCGTGCGGTCGCGGCCGGCCGACGCCGGGCTGCACCCCTACGGTCTCGAGACGATGCCGACCGACGACGTGGAGGAGGTCGTCCGGGAGGATGTCGTCGAGGAAGCTCACGACGCTGGCATGGAGCCGGCAGACGCGCTGCGCTCACCGCGGTTCGCTGCCCTCGTGCTCGGCATCTTGCTGATCAACCTCGTGAACGCCATCCAGCAGCACTTCGCGCCACTCATGGAGGGCAACGGCCTCGATCTCACCGCGGCGGGCTCGCTCATCTCCATCCTCGCCATCGGGAACGTCGTGGCGACCCTGCTGCTCGGCACGCTCATCGACCGGTGGGGAGCCCTGCAGACCGCCCTGCTGTCCATGGCGCTCATGATCGGGGCCATGCTCGCCTTCTGGCTGACGACCGGCTACGGCGGCCAGCTCGCCGGCATCCTCCTGTTCGCCGTGCCGTCGGTGCTGTCCCCCGTGGTCGCGCCGCTGATCGTGCGCCAGGTGTTCGGCGAGCGGGCGTTCAACACCCTCATCGGCATCGGCATCGCCGCCATGCCGCTGGGCGTCGCCATCGGGTCGCCGCTGTGGGGCGTCCTGTACGACATGACGGGCGGCTACACCGTCCAGCTCATCGGCAGCATCGTGGCCGCGCTGCTCGCCTGCGTCTTGTTCGCGTTCACCCTCAGCGGCCACCAGGGTTCCGCGGGCCACGCCCGGGGCTGAGGCCCGCTCGGTCCCGCAGATGCGCCGGTTGGGCGCACAGACGCCACTTCGGCGCAGAAACGCCGGTTCGGTCCGCTCACACGCCGCTTGGGCGCAGAAACGCCGGGTCTGCGCGGCGTATGTGCGCCCAACCGGCGTGCCTGCCCGAACGCGGCCCTCAGCGCACCCGGTCGGCCACGATCGCCACGGCGCCGTCCGGGGTGGGCGTCAGGATCAGGGTCGCGGACGCCGCCCCCTTCGGCTTCAGCCGCCTCCGGAGCGCGGCGGGGTCGACGTCGACACCGCGCTTCTTGATCTCCAGGACGCCGACGCCCTCGGCTCGCACCCACGCCCGCAGCACCTTTTCGTCGAAGGCCAGCACGTCGCGCACCGCGAAGCACGTCGCGAACGGCGTCGGCATGACCCAGTCCGCGCTGAGATAGGCGAGGCCGGGTGCAACCCGGTGCCCGCGCACCAGGCCCGCCACCTCGTCGACCAGCCCGGCGCGCACCACGGCCCCGTCCGGCTCGTAGACGAACGCCCCGACCGGGCCCACCTCGGCCGGCGGCCGCCCGGAGGCGACCAGCTCCACCCCGTCCACCACCGCCGCGCGCCGGCCGGCGACGGTTCCGGGACCCGCCCACACCGCGCACTCCACCACGCTGCCGCCCTCGGAGACCCACTCGGCCTCCACGGCGTCCTCGAGCAGGTCGTGCGGCACGCCGGGCCCGAGCTTCACGCACGCAGGATGGCCCCCGCTCAGCAACGACTCCACGAACGGCCACGGAGGGCTCAGGTCCTCGACCCGCCACGAGCGGCCCGACGCCGTCCGTCGCGCCGGGTCGGCGAACACCCCCAACCCCGCGGCGTCCGGCCCGGACGCCGTCCGCTCGGCCCACCACGCTTGCGCGTCGGCCACCGCCACCGGACGCCCCAGGTTCGCTGCCGCCAGCACCGCGGTCGCCTCGTCCCGCTCGACGGCCTCCGCGGCGATGCCCGCGTCGATCAGCGCCAACGCGTCCGCGCCGAGGCCGCAGCCGAGGTCGGCCACCACAGCTGCCCCAAGCGCGGCGAAGCGGCGCGCCCGCCGCGCGGCGACGGAAGCCCGAGTGGCCTGCTCCAGCCCGTCGCGGGTGAAGAACAGTCCCTCGGCCCGCTCGCCGAACTTGGCCCGCGCCCGGCGCCGCAGCGCCACCTGCGTGAGCACCGCGGCGGCCCGGTCGGGTTCGACGAGCGCCCGCAGCCGGGTCGCGGCCCCCAGCGATTCGGGGTCGGCCTCGGCCGCAGCAGCGCGCAAGGCAGCACGGGCGTCGTCCGAGACGAGCCAGCGGGCGAGGTCGGGCTGCATCAGCCGACGATGTGGAGGACGACGACCCCCTCGGGGGACGCCGTCCCGCCCAACTCCCAGGCCTTGTCGACCAGCCCGGCGAGCTTCGCCCCGGCGCCGTACTTCGCGTGGATCGCGGACTTCACGGCCGCGAACTCGGGGGCGTCCTCGGCGACCAGGTGTCCACGGCCCTCGAGCACCGGCTCCTCGCGCAACGCCTTGCCGCCCCGGCCGGCGGCCTGCAGGGTCACGACGTCGGTCAACGCGAACCGCTCGGCCCACGGGGCGGCGTGCGGCGTCCAGAAGCCGACCGTGTCGTGGTCGACCTCGACGACCCACTCCGAAGAGACGGTCTGCGCGCCTGCGGCGTCGAAGGTGGTGACGACGATGCGGTCAGCGTCGGAGAGTTTCATCGGGCCTCGGGGCGATCCGGGTCGATGGCCGTCCGCTCGGCGGCGACGGCGCGGTTGCCGATCTCGTTGGTGCGGCGGGCGTTGGCCTCGTCGAGCGTCGCGCGGCGCACCTGGCCCGCGGTGCGCCCCGGCAGGCCGATGGCCAGCCCCAGCGCGAGTCCGGCGGCGGCCGCGATGCCGGCGATGAACGAGGTGGACTGGAAGGGATCCGGGATGGACCGGTCGGTGTACCGGGCCGCCGCCCCCACGAGTTCGCGCGCGTCGAGCGCGAACTGGGCGAGCAGCACCCCGGCGTAGACGACTCCGGCGACGGCCACGCCGGCGAAGAGCACCTTCAGGATCTTCATGCGGGCACTCTAGGGCCTGGCGAGGCGAATCACCCGCCCCCGCGCGGGCGACCAGCTCACGCGCAGGCGCGCACGAACCCCTCGGCGACGGCCCGGCCGACGGCCACGATCTCGGCATCGTTCGCCCGCAACCCGGCGACCAGCTCGGTCGTGTCGTTGCCGTCCGCCTCTTCCCAGCGACGCACGAGCTCGGGGCTGGCCTCGGGGTGGAACTGGACGCCGACCGCCGAGCCCACGCGGAAGGCTTGGTGGGGGTACTTCTCCGACGACGCCAGCAGCACCGCACCCTCGGGCAGGCGGGTCACGACGTCGTGGTGCGACTCGGCCACCGCCGTCCCTACCCCGGCTGCCGCAGCCAGCACGGGGTCGGACGCCGCCGCCTCGGCCCATACGACCTGGGTCGCCCCAGTCTCGCCTCCCGCCGGATCGGCGACCGTCACCTCACCGCCCAGCGCGTCGGCCAGGATCTGGTGGCCCAGGCAGATGCCGAGCACGGGCAGGTCGATCTCGATCACGTCCGCGAGCAGGTCACCGACGGCCGACAGCCAGGGGTGCTCGGCGACAGCGTGGGCGTCCATCCGGCCGCCGAGCACGAGCAGGCCGTCGCCCACGGCGTCCGCACTGGGAACCCCCCGCTCGGCCACCGGCACCACGCTCAGCCGGGCCCCCGCGGCCCTGAGCCAGCCCTCGAAACGGTCGAGGGGGACGGTGGGATCGAGCTGCAGGACGGTGATGCGTGGCATGGGACGAACCTACAAGAAAGGGGTTTCCTCGCCGTTACGCCCCGTCCGCGGTCCCGACGACGCTGGTTCAGCCTGTGCGTTGCTAGCCTGTCGGTGTCGGAAGGAAAGTCATGCGCGTGCTCGTCACCGGTGGCGCCGGATACATCGGCTCCCACACCGTCCTCGCCCTCCTGGAGACCGGGCACGATGTGCTCGTCGTGGACGACCTCTCGAACAGTTCGGAGGAGTCCCTGCGCCGGGTGGCCGAGTTAGCCGGGCGCGAGGCGCGCTTCGTGCAGGCGAACGTGCGGGACGCCGCGGCGCTCGACGCCGCCTTCGCCGGCTTCTCCCCCGACGCTGTCATCCACTTCGCCGGCTGGAAGGCGGTGGGCGAGTCGACGCAGATCCCGCTCACGTACTACCGCGAGAACCTGGGCTCGACCTTCACCCTGCTCGAGGCGATGGCCGCCCACGACTGCCACCAGATCGTGTTCAGTTCGTCGGCCACCGTCTACGGCGAGTTGTCCGAGCCGCCGTTCACCGAGGACTCCCCCACGGGCGCCACCAACCCCTACGGCCGCACGAAGCACATGATCGAGCAGATCCTGGCCGACGCAGCGGCAGCGGACGCCGAGCTGCGCGTCGCCGTGCTGCGCTACTTCAACCCCATCGGCGCGCACGCGTCCGGGCGCATCGGCGAGGATCCGAAGGGCATCCCGAACAACCTGCTGCCGTTCGTCGCTCAGGTCGCCACCGGACGCCGCGACAAGCTGATGGTCTTCGGCGACGACTACCCCACCCCGGACGGGACGGGACTGCGCGACTACATCCACGTCGTCGACCTGGCCGCCGGGCATCTCGCGGCCCTTGACTACCTGGGCGGGCACGGCGGCTTCCACGTGTGGAACCTGGGCACGGGCGACCCGAAGTCGGTGCTCGACATCGTCCACGCCTACGAGGGGGCCTCCGGGGTGGCGATCCCCTACGAGATCGTCGCGCGGCGTCCGGGTGACGTGGCGGCGTCCTACGCCGACGTCACGCGCGCCCACAAGGAGCTCGGCTGGCAGGCCCGGAAATCCGTCGAACAGGCGTGCGAGGACACCTTCCGCTGGCAGTCGGAGAACCCCGACGGCTTCGCCGACTCCTGATCAAGCCGTCAGTCGGAGAAGATCAGCTCCGGGTAGACCGGCTGCCACATGGCGTCGAACACCTGCTGGATCGGGTCGGTGAGCGGCCGCTCGGCGACGCCCTCGGCCTCGGCGGCGCGCGCCACCGCGATCGCGACGGTCGCGGAGACCCGCCGCAGGTCGCCCACATGCGGCAGCAGTGACTGCCCCGGGCGCGTGATGCGCACCAGGGACGCCACCGCGTGGGCGGCGGCGGCGATCATCGCGTCGGTCACCCGAGTCGCCCGGCACACGCTGACGCCCAACCCGATGCCCGGGAAGACGAACGCATTGTTGGCCTGCGCGACCGCATAGGTCGTCTCGTCGAGGGTCACCGACCCGAACGGCGACCCCGTCGCGACCAGCGCCCGGCCCTCGGTCCAGGTGAGCACGTCGGTGGGGGTGGCCTCGGCCAGGATCGTCGGGTTGGACAGGGGCATGATGATCGGCCGGTCCACGTGGAGCGCCATCTCCTTGATGACGGGCTCGGTGAACGACCCCGACTGCCCCGAGGTGCCGATGAGCACGGTCGGGTGCACGTTCCGCACGACGTCAGCGAGGTGGTAGGCGCCCGGCGCGTCGGTGGCCCAGCCCGTGAGCTCGGACGCCGCCCGCGCGTAGGGCCGCTGGAAGTCGCGGAACCTCTTCGTGGGCTCGTCGGTGACCAGCCCCCGGCTCGAGGTGGCCCAGAACCGCTGCCGTGCCTCCGCAGGTGTGAGCCCCTCGGCGACCATGAGGTCGACCAGGAGATCGGCGATGCCGATGCCCGCGGTGCCGGCACCGTGAATGACGACGCGCTGGTCCGAGAGCCGCTCCCCCTTCGCCCGCACGCCCGCGATGAACGCCGCCGCCACGACCGCCGCCGTCCCCTGGACGTCGTCGTTGAACGTGCAGATGCGCTCCCGGTAGGCGTTCAGGATGCGGTGGGCGTTGTCGGCGCCGAAGTCCTCCCAGTGGATCATCGCGTGTGGGAACACTCGCTGCGCGGCCTCCACGAAGGCCTCGATGAACGCGTCGTAGCGCTCACCGCGCACGCGGGCGTGCTGCAGGCCGAGGTAGAGGTCGTCGTTGAGGAGTTGCAAGTTGTCGGTGCCGACGTCGAGCACCACGGGCACCATCCGGTTCGGGTCGACGCCGCCGGCGGCGGTGTACAGGCTCTTCTTGCCGAGGCAGATCTGGACGCCGCCGACGCCTTGGTCGCCGATGCCGAGGATGCCCTCGGAGTCGGTGACGATCAGCATGTCGACGTCGTCGGGCTTGCGGTCGATCGAACGCAGCGCCTGCTCGATGCGATCGGGCGCCTCGATCGAGCAGAAGACGCCGGCGATGCGCTGGTACCACAGCGAGAACTCCTGGATGGCATCGCCGATGGTGGGCGTGTAGACGATCGGCATCATCTCGTCGAGATGCTCGCTCAGCAGGCGGTAGAACAGCACCGTGTTGCGGTCGCGCAGGCCCTGCAGGTAGGCGAACTTCTCCAGGTTCGAGTTCGCACGCAGGTAGCGCGTGTAGGCGCGGTGCAGTTGGGCGTCCAGCGGGGTGACCGCCTCCGGCAGCAGACCCTCCAGCCCGAGCTCGCGGCGCTCGTCGTGGGTGAACGCGGTGCCCCGGTTCAAGCGCGGGATGCGGAGAACCGCACTGCCCCGCGCGCGCACGCGGATGCGCTTGCCGTGGTCGCCGGGGAGGATGTCGTACGGACGTCCGGCCATGGCAGCAGGTTATCGGCCGGACGCCGCCGGTGCAGTCCGGCGTCCGGCTGGCTGACGAGTTCAGCCGTAGGTGCCGAACGCCATCGCGAGGATGGCGATGCACACGCCGGCGGCGATGATGGGCACCGCGCCGAGGGTGATGAGGATGCCGGCACCGGTGCGGCGGAGGTGCGGCTTCGAGATGAGCCAGACCGACAGCGTGACGACGCCCCCCAACCCCAGCACGGTGACCAGCCCGGACACGATCGCGGCGACCTCGGGGCTGACCGGGTCGAGCGCCGTTCCGATCGCGCCCGCCAGACCGAACGGCACCGGCCAGGCGACCAGGCCGATCAGCGCTCCGAGCAGGTAGGACCCGCCGGACTTCCGGGCAGGAGGGATCGGCGCCGGCCACGCCTGCGGGGGCGGCATCTGGCCCTGTGGGGGCGGCATCTGGCCCTGTGGGGGCGGCTCCGGGCCCTGTGGGGGCGGCTCCGGGCCCTGAGGCGGCGGCCCGCCCGGAGGCGTCGGCCCACCACCGGGGGGCGTCGACCAGGGCGGGGTGCTCGGTTGGGGGCCGAAGGGGTTCGGCTCGGGGGGTTGGTCGGACATCACTCACCTCCTGTTCGGGCGACGGTGCGGCATATTCTGGCACGCCGAAGGGCCAACGCATCGCGAATCACGCGCGTCAAGCGCCACACGAGCAGCGGTAGCAGGATGAGACAGAGCACCTGCGGCCCGCTCAACCCCAGCCAGAAGGGCTCGTTGCCGCGGACGAACTCGACGGCGAACCGGAACAGCGCGTAGGCGGCGACGTAACTGACGAACAGGTCGCCGGGGCGGGCGAGGCGTCCGCGCAGGCGCCACAGCACGGTGAACGCGACGGCGTGGAAGGCCACCTCGTAGAGCAGCGAGGGGTGCAGCCCGACCCCGGGACGCGCGCCGACCGCTTCGGCGTACGGGCTGGGCAACGTCATGCCCCACGGGCCGCCCGTCGGCGTTCCGGGCAGTTCGGTCAGAGCGCAGCCGAGGCGTCCGATCGCCATGGCGAGAGCGACCGCGGGGGCGAACAGATCGCCCGTCGACGGGACGTAGCCGGTGGCGCGCTTGCCCACGTGCACACCCACCCACGCGCCGAGCAGACCGGACAGGATGCTGCGGTTGCCCTCGGTCCACCAGTCCCACAGGGGGATGGTCGGATCGGAGAACCACGTGCCCAGGCGCGCGCCCAGGGCGCCGAACGCCAGCGCGCAGCCGGCCACAGCCCACAGGCGGTCGTCGTGGAGGCCGAGGCGACGCTTCTCGCGTGCGAACACGACCCCGGCGGCGACCAGCCCGAACGCCACGAACAGGCCGTGGACCCACGGGTTGCCCGGGAACGGGACCTCGATCATGCGCCGCCCTTCACGCCATGCCGGCGAGCCGCGCCACCCACCACCCGGCCCCGACCAGCCCGGCGACGGCCAGCACCGCCAGGTAGGCGAGAACGAGCCTCGTGTCACGCAGGTAGCAGCGCGACCGCGTCAGGCCGGCGCGGCGGGCTCGGGCGTAGCCGACGAACCCGATCGTGGCGAACACCACCAGCGCGGCCGGGCCGAACACCCACCCCAGCAGCGCGATCGTCGCGAAGATGCAGAGCCTGAGGGGGTCGAAGGGAGCCGGTCCGTCGGCGGTCTGCACGGTCTGGTCGGGTCCGTGTCCGGCGAGGAACGTCGACGGAGGCGGCCCGGCGGCGAACCGGCGGGCGTCCGCCTCGCCCGTGGGATGGGGAGCGCTCATGCCACCATTGTCCGCCCTCACCGCAGCCCGGCGAAGCCGAGACGCTGGCGTCCGAGCTCGGGCCAGGCCTGCACGGCGCAGAACGGGGCGCACTGGTGGACGCCGCCACCCGCCTCCGCGCGGACCGTCCCTACGTGGACACAACACTGGACGAGCCGCTCCTCCAGCAGGGTGTTGACGTCCATGAAGGGCTTGACGGTGATGCGCTTGACCCGCTCGGCGAGGAGTCGGCGCATGCGGTCCTCGCCGCCCGGGAGCTTGCCCGCCGCGAGGGTGGCCAGCGTGCTGATGCCGAGATCGCACGCCGTGCAGACGTTCTTCCAGAGCTCGAGGGTCCGAGGATGGGTGAGCGTGGCCTGCTCGCTCATCAGGTCGAGCAGCGAACTCTGCAGGGCGGTGCGCAGGTGGCGCGGCAGCTCGGAATCGGCGACACGGTTGGCGATGAGTTCGGGTTCGAGTTGCAGCCATTCGGCCAGCCGGTCGTGCCCGATGATCCCGACGAGCGAACGCCACGTGCCGTCGTCCCCGCGCAGCAGGTAGCCAACGGACGCGCAGTGGGGGTGCGAGCACGGCAGGCCGATGAGGTCGTGCCATCGCACGACGCCCCCGGTCTGCGGCTCCAGCCGGGCGAGGACGCCGCCGTGCGTGACCCGGTCGTCGGGGTCGACGCCGGGGTTGCGTCCCGACCCGAACACCGGCTGCAGGGCCACGCCACCGACGAAGGGCGTCTCCAGCGCGCGCAGCACCGTCGCCCCGATCGCGTCGTCGTTCACGCCCTTCGCGATCGTCATGACGAGCGTGGTGAACACGCCGGCCTCCGACAGCCGCGCGATCGCAGCGTCCTTGTGCCGGGTCAGGTCACCGCCGCGCAGCGTGGTGGACGCCGCGGCGTCCGCCCCGTCGTACTGCAGGTAGACCTCGACGCGCTGCCGATGCCGGCGGAGGACGTCGACGAGCGCGTCGTCCGTGGCGATGAGGAGCCCGTTCGTGTTGAGCATGATCCGCACGATGGGCCGCTCGGCGAGGGCGTCGAGCAGCTCGGGAAGCCTCGGGTAGAGGGTCGGCTCGCCGCCCGAGAGCATCAGCACGTCGATGCGGTTGCCCTCGCGGGCGAGGCGGGTGTCGACGTTGGCGAGCACGGCGTCAAGGTCGGCCACGCCCTTCAGCGTCGGCCCGGACGCTGTGAAACACGTGGGGCAGCGCAGGTTGCAGTGCTCGATGACGTCCTCGAGCAGGATGCACGTGTGCTGCGTCTGCGTGGGCGGCAGACCGTACTCATAGGCGGCCGGAACGGGCCGGAAGTTGGTCGGATCGTCGGGCACATGCTGCTTCGTCGGGGCCTGCCAGCGCTCGAGATAGGCCACGATGTGCGGTTCCTCGTCGTACAGCGTGCGGACGAGGCCGTGCCGCGGGCACCCACGCTGGAGCCAGAGGCGTCCCTCGGACTCCACGAGTGCGCCCGAGAGCCGCTGCGCCGCGGCGAGCGACGGGTCGTCGACGTGGCAGCGTGGGCACCAAGCGGTCACGTACCGATGGATGCGATCGGTCCGCAGTGGCCGGCCGGGTCCGAGAGGTGTGCGCATGCTCCTCCTTCAGGGCGTCGCCACCCTAGCCGAGAGGCGGTCTCGACAGGCTCGCCCAGCAGGTATGAGCCCACTCACCGACAGGTCACAGCCCGGCACGCTCCCGGCTGGCGCGCTCCTGGGCGCGGAACTGGCCGAACCGCGGCAGGAACTTGTCCCAGTCGATCGCGTGGCCGTCGATCTCGGGGCCGTCGATGCACGCGTGCTTGCGGGTCAGCTTGCCGTCCTCGGTGACCGGCACCATGCACGCGCCGCACATGCCCGTGGCGTCCACCATGATCGAGTTGAGGCTCGCCACGGTGTGGACGCCGTAGCCGCGGGTCAGCGCGCACACCGACTCCATCATCCGCGGCGGGCCGATTGTCACCACTTCGGCGAGGCGCCGCGTCGACGAACCGGCGGCGTCGGCGTCCAGCATCTGGCGCAACGGACCCGTGACCAGGCCCGGGACGCCGAACGTGCCGTCGTCGGAGGTGAACACGATCTCCACCTGGTCGCCGAACCGCTTCTTCAGCGTCTGGAGCCGCGCTGCCTCGCCGTTCCAGAACAGCAAGCTCTCGGACCGGAAGCCGACGATCAACGTCACGTGGTTGCCGAGTTCCAGGTGCGCCCTCGCGATGGGGTACACCGGCGGCAGCCCGACGCCGCCCGCCGTGAACACGACCGTCTCGTCGTCGCCCACCCGGCGCAGCTCGCTGGGTTGCCCGAGCGGACCGGCGATGCCCGCGTAGGTCTCCCCCACGGCCATCCGGTTCATCTTGAGCGTCGACGTGCCCATGCCCTGGATGACCAGCGTGATCGTGCCCGCCTCGGCGTCCCAGTCCGCCAGGGTCAGCGGGATGAGCTCTCCGTCGGGCCAGCCCAGCACCCGCACGAACTGGCCCGCCCGGGCCGCCCGCGCGATCACCGGCGCGTACACCTCGAACTCGACGATGCCCGGCGCCAGCGGCGTCTTCGCGACGATGCGCGGCTGCGCCGAAACCAGGTTCGTGTACCGCTTGGCGCGGCCCACCCGGTCGCGGATCTGGGCCGCCGGCATGGACGCCGCCAGCTGCGCCATCGCGCGCGCCGCGGCCTGGCCGTCGCCGGCCGCGCGGATGGCGGTCGACCCGCCGCGCGCCGCGTCGCCGCCGGAGTGGACGCCCGCGATCGACGTCTCCTGCGACCCATCGCTCACCTGGATCGCCCCGCGCACGGTGACGTTCAGGTCGGGCTGGCTGTCGCGGATGATCGGGTTCGACGTGTTGCCCAGCGCCATGATGACCAGATCGGCGGGCAGCGTCTCCCGCTCGCCCGTCCGCACCGGCGAGCGGCGGCCCGAGGCGTCCGGTTCACCGAGCTCCATGACGTCGCAGACGGCAGCCCGCACCCAGTGGGCCTCGGTGCCGACGAACTCGGCCGGGGAACGCAGCGGTGCCAGCCGGACGCCCTCTTCGAGAGCGTGGTGCAACTCCTCCACGCGGCACGGCATGGCGTCCTGCGTCCGCCGGTAGACGATCGTCACCCGGCCGCCGAGGCGCAGGGCTGTGCGGGCGGCGTCCATCGCGGTGTTGCCGCCGCCGATGACGAGCACCTTGCGCCCCGCCACGTCGGGCAGCGGCGTCTCGTACTCGGGCGAGCGCGCCCGCATGAGGTTCACGCGCGTGAGGAACTCGTTGGCGCTCATCACGCCGAGCAGGTGCTCCCCCGGCACGTTCATGAACTGCGGCAGCCCGGCGCCGGTGCCCACGAAGACCTGCGCGAAGCCGGCGGCCTTGAGGTCGTCGAGACCAGCGGTCTTCCCGACGACGAAGTTGGTCACGAAGCGCCCGCCGAGCAGCTTGATCGTGCCCACCACGTCGTCGATCAGCTCGTTCGGCAGCCGGAACTCCGGGATGCCGTAGCGCAGCACCCCGCCCAGCTCGTGGAAGGCCTCGAACACCGTCACGGGGAACCCGTCGGCGGCCAGCAGGAACGCGTTGATGAGCCCCGACGGGCCCGACCCGATGATCGCGATCGGCGGCTTCGTCGCCGCCGCCCACGGGTCCGGACGCCCCCCGTACCGCTTCGCGATCTCCTCCGGCGTGACCTTCTTCTCGCGCTGCGGCAGGAACCACTCCAGCTGGCCGATCTCGATCGGCCGCTGCTGGTGGGCGCACACGCCCTGGCACTGCAGCTCCTGCGGGCAGACGCGGCCGGTCACGTTTGGCAGCGGGTTGCACGCCTCGAGCAGCGCGAGCGCCTCGGCGAACTTGCCCTCACCGAGCAGGTCGAGCAGCGACGGGATGTGGATCTGCACCGGGCAGCCGCCCTTGCGGGTGCCGTTGTGCAGGAGCTCGCCCAGCTCGCACGGGCTGTCGGCGCACTGCTTGTCCCGGAGCGCCTCCAGCCACACGAACAGGTCCACCTCGCGCTGGCTGTACCCCTGCGTCAGGTAGCCGAGGTAGCCGGTGTTCACCAGCTCGAAGTCGCGCGCCCGCTCGGCCGCCGGCCGGATGAAGGGCCGCACGTTGTTGGCCGCGGGCCAGTTCTGGCTCAGCCCGGCGAACATCGGGTAACGGTCGCGCAGATGCTCGTCGAGACCCGCGACGAACCGTCGCTTGAGCCGCAGCGGCGCGCTCCACAGGAACCGCATCGCGACCCTGCTCGCGTCGTCGTCGCGCAGCAGCGTCGACCACAGCTGCCGCGTGAACGCGGCCGTCAACGGTCCCGCCGCGAAGGCCGCCGCCACCTGCTGGACGCCGTCGCGCAGGAACAGCTCCCGGAACTGCCGCGGGTTCGCCGCCAGCTGCCGCTTGAGCACCTCCACCTGCGCCTCGAACGCCCCCACCGCCGGGTCGGACGCCAGCGCCGCCAGTTGGGCTCGGGAGGCATCCAGGGCGGCCTGTGCGGCGAGGTAGGACTCGACTGCAGTCGTCATCGGATGATCTCGCTGTCGCAGTTGTCGATCACCTTGCGGATCCGCGCCAGGTTCTCGGGCGTCAGCGGCAGCTTCTCCAACGCCCCCGGAATCATCCGGGCCACATGGGTCACGTGCCCGTCCACGATGACCTCCTCGCTCTCGAACAGCTCCGGCATCTCCTGATAGCAGGTCTTGCAGTCACTGCACAGGGTCCTGTCGTTCTCGAGCAACTCGACCACGGCCGTCTTCTCCGCCTCCGCCAGCGCCTGTCGAGGGGCGCTCAGCGAGTCGAGCCCACCCGTGGAACGAGAGGGGGTCAACGACTCGAAGTGACCCTGCACCAGGGCGCTCGGCGCGCTCGTCGTGGGCGGCAGGGCGCCGGGCCCGGACGCCGCCAGCTCGCTCAGCGCGCGGGCGATGTCGTCGATGGAGGTCTCACGCTGTGCGCTGGCCTCGTCGAAACGGGCCTGCAGATCGGCGAGCGCCTTGGCGTGGTCGGCGCGCAGGTCGGCCTCGACCTGGCCCGACAGGTACTGCAGCAGCTCCCAGTTGCGGCGCCGGTCCTCGACGAGATCGACGATGCCCTGGGCGCACGCCACCTTCACGAGCCGCAGGTCGGCGTCCGTGGAGTACACGAACGGGATGCGGCCTTCGCGGTCGGCGGCGTCCAGGTCGACGTACTCGTCGATCACCAGGCCGGCAGCCTCCTCGTCGGCCCGCAGCGGCCGGAACTGCTTGGCGAACCGCACCTCGCCGAGAGCGAAGTCGGCGGGTGTGAGGGCCACGGACAACTGCTTGAGCGAGCCGTCGGCGTCCGCATGGTTGAGCTTCTGCGTCACCCAGAGCGCCCCGACCTCGGGGTTCCCGTCGATGCTGAACCGCTCGAACACCGTGTCGCCGCGGCGCGGATCGTGCACGAACAGCGGCGACATGCGCGACCGCACGGCGAGACGGCCGCGGTTGGCGGCCTGCTCGTCGGCGATGCCCTGCTCTCCCTGGCACGGCGTGTAGACGTCGAGGAGGGCCGCGCCGTCGGCGTAGGTGAGGAACTCGACGGTGTTCTTCAGGAAGTGCGCCTGCATCGCGGTGGCCGTCTGCACGACGAACACGTGCGGGTGGAAGGACGCGAGCAGACCGAGTTCCTTGCGGGCCTCCGTCTTGCCCGGGTGGGCACGCCCGGCACGGGCGAGGTCGGAGTCCTGCCCGATGAAGCTCGATGTGGACGCCTGCCCGCCGGTGTTGCTGTACACGCCGGTGTTCAGCACGAGTGCCTTGATGGGCGTGCCCGAGGTGAGCACGCGCGACAGCGCGCCGAAGCCGATGTCGTAGGTCGCGCCGTCGCCGCCGATGGTGAGGAAGGTGGGCAGCAGGTCCATCTCCTCGGGCGTGAACTGCTCCCAGCCCAGCAGCGCGAGCGCCTGGTCGTCGCGGCCCTCGCGGAAGCGGTCGTCGAGCTCCAGCCGGGCGGTGCGCAGGGCACGCACGGCGTCCAACACCTGGGCGGCGATGCCCTCGAATAGCCCTTTGGCCAAGGGTTGTGCGTCCTGGAACAGGCTGTTCACCCACGGGTCGTTGTACGGGTTGTACGGCATCGTCGACGCGTAAACCGACGAGCAGCCGGTTGCGTTGGCGATCACCGTCGAGGCGGGTCCCTCACCTGTCGGGCCGCCCTCCAGCAGGTAGAGATGTCGTTCCAGACCCGCGATCGCCTGGTCGAGGCGGGCGAGCCTGGCCGCATCTCCTGCTCCGACGGCGTCCCGCTTCGCGACCAGGCGGTCGAGCAGGTCGGACGCCTCGGCGATCTGGGCCGCCGTCCGCTTCTCGCCGAGCGCGTGGCTGGACGCGATGACGAGCCGGATCGCCGTGACCTCGCCACAACCGCGGCAGCCGCCATGGCCGCCCGTGGAGGCGTAGTAGTTCTCCCGATCCAGCAGCATGCGCTTGAGGTCGCCGCCTTCGCCCAACGCCGCGGCGTGGAACCGCTCGGGCGTGTTGGGCGTCTCGGCGAGGAACGCGAACCGGTCCTCCAGGACAGACCGCACGGCGGCGTCCTGCTCGGTCGCCACCAGCGCGTGCGGGCCGCAGATCTCGACGCACTCCAGACAGCCGGTGCACTTCCACGGGTCGATGGTCGCCGCGAACAGTCCGCCGGAACCCGGCTGCTTCTTCTCCAGCGCGTCGAAGAACGCGCGGCTCCGGGCGACCGGGTAGGTGCGAAGATGAGCCACCAGGGCACCCAGCGCGCCCGCGTGTTCGTCGCTCACGACGCGGGCGCCCGCCTCGGCGACGATGTCGGCGAACATGCGGTCGTCCTTCTTGGCGCCGAGGTAGGACGCCCGCACCGCCGCCGCCAGTTCGGGGACGGCCGCCTTCAAAGCGGCCTTGCCGTCGGCGTCCAGCACCGTGCCGCGGATGCCGGTGTGCAGCAGGTCGTCGAGCTCGAAGGCCGCATTGGGGATGGCGGCGTCCGGGCACACGAGGGCGCACTCCATGCACCCCGTGCACAGATCGGGCTGGAACATCGGCACGGTCCGCCGGAAGAGCCCCTTGTCCTTCGTGGCCGCCGTCCCCGGGGGCACGAACAGGCCCGCGCCCGGCAGCACCGGCGCCTCCCCGATGGTGCCGTCGCGGAAATGGCGGCCGCTCATCAGGTCGTAGTAGCTGTAGTCGAACAAGCCGGACGCCGAAGCGCACGTCGCGCCGCAGTCGGCCATCTGCGCCGAGAGGGCGACCGTGCGCAGCGGCAGCGGGGCGGCGAGGTCGCTGATGGTGGCCAGGTCGGGCCCGTCGTAGTCGACGGCCACGGTGGCGTCCGCCCCGTCGAGCACGACGGCCATGTTGGCGTCCATGATCGCCTCGCCCTTCGCACCCCACTTCTTGGCGATCTGGGCGCGCACCTTGGCCATGATCTCGTCGCGCGGCGCCCCGGCGGACACCTTGTCGACGTTCGCGACGACGGCACCGATGAACGCGATGCCCATCATGCGCGTCTGGAGCGCGGGATCCGGGGCGTGCTTCTTCGCCACGTCGAACGCGTCGATGACGTAGAACCGAATCCGCTTGTTCCGGATCGTGCGCCGGGCGCGGGTGGGCAGTTCGCGCCACACCTCGTCGGGGGCGAGGCTCGACTGGAGGATGAACGTGCCACCGTCGACGAGGCCCTTGAGCGGGTCGGCGTGGCTGAACACCTTGTGGTCGGGGCTGATGACGACCTCGACATCCTCCAGCTCGGCGTTGGTGACGAGCACCGGTTCGGGGCTCAGGGTGATGTAGTAGTTGGTCGCCGCGCCGGATTTCTCCGAGCCGTACTTGGGCGCCGACTTGGAATACATGCCGAGCACACCGGCCAGAATGTCGGTGAGCAGCTTGCCGGTCGCGATGGTGCCGTAGCCGCCGACCGAGTGGAAGCGAAGCCGCAGCGCGGCGTCCGGAAGCAGCGCCGGGTTGGGCTCGGTCTCCAGCGCCATCTGCGCGGTGAGCGGGTAGGCGGCCCGGAGCCGGTCCTGGATCTTCTTGAGCTCCTGGTCGGGGTCGGGGTCGAAGAACTGGCTGCCGAGGTAGATGAGCGGCGGCACCGCCTGAGCGTCGAGCGCCTTGAAGGCCGCCACGAGGTGCCGTGGCTGCAGATCGTGGCCGCCGAGGCCGAAGATCGCGCTGGAGAGGTCGGGCACCGGGTGCTGCATCGCCGGAATGCCGTCGTGGCGGACCTTCTCGATGTTGTCCTGCCCCTTGTAGACGGCTGCGGTCACGAACTGGGTGAGCGCCATCTGGTCGGACCGTTCCAGCACGAGCACCGCCTTCTTGCCGTCCAAGGCGGCGACGAGTTCGGCCTCGGGGAAGGGCTGGAGGCACTTCACCGACACGAGTCCGGCCTTGATGCCCAGGCCGCGCACGACCGGCAGGACGGCGCGCACGTCGTCCGTGACCGAGCCGAGCGCCACCATGACGACATCGGCGTCGTCGCAGTGATACGTCATGATCGGCGCGTACGCCCGTCCGGTGAGTTCGGCGTACTCGTCCATGGCGCGCCGGACGAGCCCGGGCACGTCGGCGGCGAAATGGGTCCGGTGGTCGACGGCCCCGGCCTGGAAGTCCGGCTGGTTCTGCACCGGGCCGGTGAGGCCGGGGTTGTGGGGGTCCACGAGCGCGGGCACCAGCTGGCGGGTGCCCTTCGCCGCGGCCTGGCGCCACTGGCGTCGCCAGGCGGCCTGCAGATCGGCCGGGATCCACCGCAGTGTGGCCCGGACGCCGTCGCCGGCGGCGTCCGCCTCGATCGCGTCGGCATTGGCCTCGAGGTGCTCGCGCAGGGCAGCCAGGGCGGCGGCGTCGAACCGACGGGCGCGGCGCGCTGCCCAGGCGTCCAGTTGCGCGACGCGCCCCTTGGCGCCGAACAGGATTTCCTGGGCGACCGTCGGGCAGGGGATGCGGCCGGCGGGGTCGCCGAGGTATTCGCGCAGCAGCGCGGGCTCGGGCAGGAACGCCTCGCTCATCATGTGGCTCGTGGAGAAGCCGTCCATGGCGTTGGCGACGGGGATGAGGCTGAGCGCCGAGGTGCGGTACGAGATGGCCGCGAGATCGGCCGCCTCCTGCGGGTTGGCGCCGAAGAGCACCGTGTAGCCGGACGGCAGCAGGGCGTACACGTCGTCGTGGCCGGCCATCACGTTGAGCGAGTGCTTGCTCACCACGCGCGCCGCCACCTGCAGGACGAACCCGCCCACCTTCTTGCCCACCGTCACGAAGTGGGACTCCATCGCGTAGAGAATCCCCTGGCTGGAGGAGGCGTTCGAGATGAACTGGCCACCCGTCAGCGCCGCCCCCAGCGCGCCCGACTGCGCCGAGTGTTCCCCCTCGGGTTCGAAGAAGAACGGGTGCTTCCCGAACACGTTGACGCCGCCGGCCGCCCGGGCCGCCTCGAACGTCTCCGCGATCTCGGTCGACGGGGTGATCGGGTAGCCGATCACGCCCCCGCAGACATGGCGCATGACGTGGGCGACCGCCCCGTTGCCATGGATGACCGACCTTGTCCCGGGGTACTTCGCTTCGCTCATGACCGTTCCTCACGCCGAGCACCGATGCTCTACTACGGGCCATAGTACGAGCGTCGGCGTCGCGATCGGTCGACGTCTCGTCCGTGGACGGCGCCGACGGCCCCCGCACCGTGCGACCCTCCGATTCGGACCTCCCGACTCCGTGCAGGTGCACCGGGTCGGGAGGTCCGAATCCGGCGGTCAAGAGCGGGCCAGCACGTACACCGCCCGGTTCTCTAGGTGCAGGACGCCGCCGCTGCCCGCTGCCTGCTCCCGGGCTCGTGCGCGGAAGGAGCGTTCGACGGCGGCGCGCACCGACGGCGTCTGGACGAGGTAGCACTGCCCCACCGTCGCGACGCCGCCCGCGATACCGGCCCAGCGGTTCACGCGCCCCATGATCGCGGCTCAGGCAGGCAGGATCGACACCTGCCAGCCTGCGGGCCGGCCGTCGGCGTACGGCATGACGCCGTGGAACTGCGCGACGGTCTCGTCGAAGACGAGACCGAGCCAGTGATGATCGCCCTCCCAGAGCGGCAGACCGGCCAGCTCGGCCTGCGGGATCCAGTGCAGGGTGCCCTCGTCGTTGGCGGCGGGCGGCTCGCCGGTGAAGGCGTCCACGACGAAGACGAACGCCAACACGCTCTCGCCGTCGGCGCCGAAGCCCGGCCAACTCACCGTGCCCCGCAGCCGCCACGCGCTGATCTCGATCCCCGCCTCCTCCCGGAGCTCGCGACGCAGCCCGGCTACGACGTCCTCGTCGGGCTCGAGCTTGCCGCCGAGGCCGTTGTATTTGCCGAGCGCGGGGTCGGCGTCCTTGAACGAGCGGTGCACCATGAGCACGTCGCCGCCGCGTCTCACGTACGCCAGCGTCCCGACCACGGGGGTGTAGGCCATCGGGTCCTCCCTCACTCGTCCCGCAACGCCGTGGACGGCGGCTCGGGGACCGGGACGAGACCCTCGCCCGCCCGCTCGGCGCGCGTGGGCACCTGCGCCAGCAGGATGCCCGCCATCATCAGCCCGGCGCCCACGAGACCGGTGAGGGTGAACCGCTCGCCGAGGAACAGCGCGCCGCCCACGGCGCCCCACAACGACTCCAGCGCCATGATCATCGCCGCGATGGACGCCTTCGCGTGCCGCTGCCCGACCACCTGCAGGGTGAACGCGACGCCGGTGGACAAGATGCCTGCGAACGCGACCGCCCCGAACGCGGGCCACAAACCGGCGAAAGCGTCCGGCTCCGCAAGCGACGCGAAGACGTGCGACAAGACCGCCATCACGACGAACTGCACCACCGACAGCCGGATCGGGTCCACCTGCTTCGCGAACCGGCCCACGCCGAGGATCTGGAACGTCCAGAACAGCGTGCCGACGAGCACCAGCAGGTCGCCGACCCCGATGCCGCCCCCCGTCCACGTCAGCAGGAACAGCCCCGGCACGGCCAACGCGATGCCGAGCCAGGTGAACAGGGTCGTCCGGTGTCCGAACAGCACACCGGCCAGGGGCACGAGCACCATGTACAGCCCGGTGACGAACGACGCGTTGCCCGCGGTCGTCTGCTCGATGCCCAACTGCTGGAGCGTCTGCCCGCCGGTCAGCATGACCCCGATGAACGCGCCCGGCCTCACCACGGCGCGCCACGCCTGCAGGCGTTCGTGCGGGCTGCGGGCGGCGCGGGCGTCCAGGAACCAGATGAGCGGCAGCAACGCCAGCACACCGAGATAGCCGCGCGCCGCGTTGAACGCGAACGCGCCGAGGTGCTCGGCGCCGAACCGCTGGGCCACGAACGTGAACCCCCAGATCAGCGAGCAGCCGAGCAGGAGGAGGTAGGAGCGGGTCTCGACGCGCACGGCTCGCCCGGATCAGACGAGCACGGTCGAGACGGGCAGGCCCGGGTCGGCGCCGATGTCCAGCGAGCTGGGCCGGTGACCCCGGCGGACCACCTCGGCGCCGAGCGCAGCCATCATCGCGCCGTTGTCGGTGCACAACCCCGGCCGGGGGCGGCGCACGACCACGCCGACGGCGTCCGCCCGCTCGGACAGGAGCCCGCGCAGCCGTGAGTTGGCCGCGACGCCCCCGCCGAGCAGGAGCGTGTCCAGCCCGAAGTGGTCGCAGAGATCCATGGCCTTCGCGGTGAGCACGTCGGCCACGGCCTCTTGGAAGGACGCCGCGACGTCGGCCACCGGCACCTCCAGCCCGTCGCGGCGCCGGAGCTCGACCCACCGCGAGACGGCCGTCTTGAGTCCCGAGAACGAGAAGTCGAAGCGGTGCTGGGCGAGGTCGCGGGCGCTGGTCAGCCCGCGCGGGAACGCGATGGCCCGCGGGTCGCCGCCGGACGCCGCCGCGTCGATCACCGGCCCGCCGGGATAGCCCATGCCGAGCAGGCGGGCGACCTTGTCGTACGCCTCGCCGGCGGCGTCGTCGATGGTCGCGCCGACCTCGGTGATCGAACTCGTGATGTCGTCGACGACGAGCAGGCTCGTGTGCCCGCCCGAGACGAGCAGCGCGCAGAACCGCTCGGGCAGCGGGCCATGGTCGAGCAGATCGACGGCTACATGGCCGACGAGATGGTTGAGGCCGTAGAGCGGCTTGTCGAGCGCCACGGCCAGGGCTTTGGCGGCCGACAGGCCCACGACGAGGGCCCCCATCAGCCCCGGACCGGCGGTGACGCACACGCCGTCGATCTCGGTGAGGTCCACATCGGCGGCCGCACAGGCGCGCTGCAGCGTCGGCACCATGGCCTGCAGGTGCGCCCGGGAGGCCACCTCGGGCACCACCCCGCCGAAACGGACGTGCTGCTCGACCGAGCTGGCGACCTCGTTCGCGAGCAGCTCGTGGCCCCGTACGAGCGCGACACCCGTCTCGTCGCAGCTCGACTCGATCCCGATGACGAGCGGTTCGCTCATGGGTTCACCTCCATCACGAGGGCGTCCTCACCGGCGCCGTAGTAGTGGGCGCGGCGTCCGATGACCCGGAAGCCGCGATCCTCGTACAGCGCCCGCGCGGGCGCGTTGGCCTCGGCAACCTCGAGCAGGACGCGCTCGGCGCCGGTCTCCCCGGCCCAGGCGAGGCCAGCGTCCACGAGGCGGCGGCCCAGCCCGGAGCGCTGGTGGTCGGGTCGGACGATGACCCTGTCGAGGTCGACGACCTCGGCGACGCCGCTCAGCGCGATGACGCCCACGACCTCGCCGGCCGCGCGCGCGACGAGCACGTCGGTGCGCGGCGAGTCCAGCTGCTCTGCCCACGCCTCACGGCTCCAGCCGCCGTCGAACGCCTCCGCCTCGAGGGCGGCGATGGCGCCCAGATCGACGTCGGAGACCGGCAGGACGGTGATCTCATCAACCACGCGGCCCCCCGAACGACAGGCGCGCCTGGGGCAGTGCCGACTTGGGCGCGCGGGGCACGTCGGCATCCGGACGCCGCAGGTACAGCGGCTCGTGGCCGGCGTCGGGCAGGTCGAAGCCGTGGGCGGCGAGGATTCCGGCGTCCAGGCCGGTCGGGCCGCTCGGCTCGCCGACCAGGTGCGCGCCGGGGCCGGCGAGCGGCAGCGGTGGCACGTGGCCGGGCGCAGTGACGTGCGGCCCGTCCACACGGGCTCCGCCCGCGTAGCGCGCCCAGTAGACCTCGCGCCGGCGGGCGTCCGACACGACGACGAACTCGCGGGGGGACCGGCCCGAGCCGGCCCATTGGGCTGCCACCACGTCGAGCGAGCAGACGCCGCGCACGGGCACGCCGAGCACCTCGCCGAGGGTGAGGGCAGTGACGACGCCGACGCGCAGGCCGGTGAACGGGCCGGGGCCGACGCCGACCGCGATGCCCGTCAGGGCGGCGGTCGTCAGACCCCCGTCGTCGAGAAGTCGTCGGACGAGCGGCATGAGTTCCTCGGCGTGGGCGCGGGTGTCGTCGACGGCGACGTGGGTCGGCTCCCTGCCGGTGACGGCGAGGCCTGCCGCCACGACGGTGGAGGTGTCGAGTCCGAGGACGGCGTTCATGCGGGCTCCTTGACGGCAGCGACGAGGGCGGCGCGGTCGAAACGCGCGCCGATGGGCGTGACGAACACCCAGCGGGTCTCGTCGGCCGGGTCGAGGCCGCGGCGGATGTCGATCTCGAGCCGTTCGGACGCCAGCGGCTCGGCCACGCCGGCCCCCCACTCGACGAGCGTGACGGAGTCGGCCAGGGAGGCGTCCAGGTCGAGGTCCTCGAGTTCGGCGAACGAGCCGAGCCGGTAGGCGTCGACGTGCACCAGATCCGGGCCGCCGACCGCCGAACGGTGGATGCGGGCGAGGACGAACGTCGGCGAGATCACGGGGCCCTCGACGCCGAGCCCGGCACCGAGGCCCTGGGTGAGCGTCGTCTTGCCGGCACCGAGATCGCCGGTGGCGATGATCAGGTCGCCGGGGCGCAGGACGCCGGCCAGTCGCCGCCCGAGGGCGCGCATGGCGTCGGCGTCCGGAATGGACGCCGCGACGGCGAGCGGGCGGCGCATGACGTGGCAGTCGCCCTCGGTGCCGTCGACGGCGAAGCCGTGCCGCTCCCACCAGCGGCGGATCTGCGGGTACTCCTGCCGGGCGAGCAGATGCACCTCGGTCTCGCCGCGGGCGGAGAGGAGGTCGAGGATGACGGAGACCAGGAACGACGCCACGCCCTGCTCGCGGTGCTCGGGCAGGACGCCCACGCGGCCGATGCGCAGCGTGTCGTCGTCGCGGCGGGTGACGAGGGTGACGCCGACGGGCTCGTCGTCGATGAGGGCCAGGTAGCCGCCCCCGCGGGCGGCGGCGTCGGCGACGTCGGTGACGTCATCCCGCAGCGCCTGGGGCTGCGCGCCGATGACGGGACGCGCCTTGAACGCCTTCTGGATGATGCCGTAGGCCACCCCGGCGTCGTCCGGTCCCAGCGCCCGCACCGCCAGCCGGCGCCCGTCGGCCAACGTGGCCGCGGCGAGATCAGGGGCAGCGTCGAGGGTCACGGGAGTCCTTCACGGGCGGCGGGAGCACAACTCGTCCATGCTACCGCGCCTGCGGGAAGCCCCGGACGTCGGCCTGGCCGGCCCCGGCCTCAGCCCTCGCAGACCACCATCGCGACGGCGACCCCGGCGTCGTGGCTGATGGACACGTGCAGCCGGTTGACGCCGAGTTCGTCGACCCGATCGCCCACCGTGCCGGTGACGATCAGCGAGGGGCGTCCGGTCTCGTCCGAGAGCACCTCGCAGTCGGACCAGCGCAGCCCGAGCGGTGCTCCGAGGGCCTTGGCGAGCGCCTCCTTGGCAGCGAAGCGCCCGGCGAGGGTCTGCGGGCTGCCCTGCTGCTCGGCGAGGGTGAACACGCGGTCCACGAAGCCGGGCCGCGCGCAGGCGTCCGAGATGCGATCGACGGCGCACACGTCGACACCGACCCCGAGGATCATCGCGTCACTCGACCGTGACGGACTTGGCGAGGTTCCTCGGCTGGTCGACGTCGTGGCCGGCCAACGTGGCGATCTCGCAGGCGAAGACCTGCAGCGGGATCGTGGCCAGCAGCGGCTGCAACAGCGTCGATGCCCGCGGCAGCCGAAGGATGACATCGGCGTACGGTTCCACCTCCACGTCGCCGTCCTCGGCGAGCACGATCGTGCGCGCCCCACGGGCCCGCACCTCCTGAATGTTGGAGATGACCTTGTCGTGCAGTTGATCGCGGCCCTGCGGCGGCACGATGACGAACACCGGGGTGCCGTCCTCGACCAGCGCGATCGGGCCGTGCTTCAGCTCGCCGGCCGGGAAACCCTCGGCGTGGAGGTAGGCGATCTCCTTGAGCTTGAGAGCCCCCTCGAGGGCCACCGGGTAGCCGACGTGGCGGCCCAGGAACAGCACCGACCGGGCGCCCCTCAACTCGGCCGCCAGAGCCAGCACCCGGTCCTGACGGTCGAGCACCTCCTGGATCTTCGCCGGCATGGACTCCAGTTCGGCCATGACGGTGGCGATCTCGTCGCCGAACTTCGTGCCGCGCACCTGGGCGAGGTACAGGCCGAGCAGGTAGCAGGCGGCCACCTGCGTCAGGAACCCCTTGGTCGACGCCACGCCGATCTCGGGGCCGGCGTGCGTGTAGAGGACCGCGTCCGACTCGCGCGGGATCGTCGACCCGTTCGTGTTGCAGATGGCGACCACCTTGGCGCCCTGCTGGCGCGCGTGCCGCACAGCCATGAGCGTGTCCGCGGTCTCGCCCGATTGCGAGATGGTCACGACGAGCGTGCGGGGGGTGATGATCGGGTCGCGGTAGCGGAACTCGGAGGCGATCTCGACCTCGCAGGGGATGCGCGTCCAGTGCTCGATGGCGTACTTGGCGACCAATCCCGCGTAGAAGGCCGTGCCGCAGGCGACGATGACGATCTTGTCGGTCGTCTTGAGCTCGACCTCGCTGATGCGCACCTCGTCGAGGGTCAGCTGGTGGTTCGGGTCGAAGCGGCCGAGCAGCGTGTCGGCGACGGCCTTCGGCTGCTCGAAGATCTCCTTGCGCATGAACCAGTCGTAGCCGCCCTTCTCCGCGGCGGACAGGTCCCAGTCGACGTGGTAGGGCTTGCTGGGCGCAGGAGCGCCGTCGAAGTCGGTGACCGCATAACCGTCCGGGTTCACGTCGACGACCTCGTCCTGACCCATCTCGACGGCCTCGCGGGTGTACTCGATGAACGCCGACACGTCGGATGCCACGAACATCTCGCCCTCGCCGACGCCGACGACGAGAGGGCTGTTGCGGCGCGCCGCCACGATGCGGTCGGGCTGTTCGGCATCCAGCGCGACGAGCGTGAACGCCCCCTCGAGGCGTTTGCAGACGGTGCGCATCGCGTCGGCCAGATCGGCGCCGCCGTCCACCTCCCGGCCGACGAGTTGGGCGGCCACCTCGGTGTCGGTCTCGGAGTCGAAGCCGACGCCCTCGTCCTCCAACTCGGCGCGCAGCGCCGCGAAGTTCTCGATGATCCCGTTGTGGACGAGGGCGACGCGCCCGGACGCCGACAGGTGCGGGTGCGCGTTGCCGTCGGTCGGCCCGCCGTGGGTCGCCCAGCGGGTGTGCCCGATGCCGAAGGACGCCGACGCCAGCGGCTGGGCGGTCAGCTCGGTCTCGAGGTTGGCGAGCTTGCCCGCCTTCTTCCGTGCCTGGAGCCCCTGCTCGCCCACGACGGCGATACCGGCGGAGTCGTAGCCCCGGTATTCCATGCGTCGCAAGCCGTCAATCACGACCTTCTGGGCCTCGCGGGGGCCGACATAGCCGATAATGCCGCACATGGGCCGAAGCCTACCGTCGGAGACGACCGCCACGGACTCGCCCCGCGGGGCGGCTCGGATCGACGAGTTCGGCCCCTACCTGCGGGCCGATCGTCCTGTCTGGGCCAAGCTGGCGAGCGCCATGCCCGTCGAACTCACCGAGGAGACCGTCGACCGCGTCCGTTCCCGGCTGGACACCATCGAACTCGAGCAGGTACGCGAGGTCTACCTGCCGCTCACCGAACTCATCAACCACTACGTCGAGAACACCCGCCAGCTCTACTCCGACACCCACGACTTCCTCGGCGTCCACACCGACCGGACGCCCTTCGTGATCGGCGTCGCCGGCTCCGTCGCCGTGGGCAAGTCGACGACGAGCCGCCTCTTGCGCGAGTTGTTGGCCCAGCTGCCGGGACGCCCCCACGTCGAGATGGTCACGACCGACGGCTTCCTCCACAGCAACGCCGAGCTGATGCGCCGCGGAATGATGAATCGCAAGGGTTTCCCCGAGAGCTACGACCGCTACGCCCTGCTGCGCTTTGTCATGGACGTGAAGTCGGGCGCCGAGGAGGTCTCGGCCCCCGTCTACAGTCACCTCACCTACGACATCGTGCCCGGCGAGCGCGCAGTCGTGCACGCCCCGGACATCCTCATCGTCGAGGGTCTCAACGTGCTCCAACCGGCGCGGCGGCGTCCGGACGGCAGCATGGCACTCGCCGTGAGCGACTTCTTCGACTTCTCCGTCTACGTGGACGCCGACCCGGTCGACCTGCGCGCTTGGTACCTGCAGCGGTTCATGCGGCTGCGCGAGACCGCCTTCCGCGACCCGCGATCGTACTTCGCCCGGTATGCGGCCATGGCGGAGCCGGACGCCGTGGCCTACGCCGAGAACATCTGGGACACCATCAACGGTCCCAACCACGTGCAGAACATCTTGCCCACGCGCGGCCGGGCGACCGTCATCCTGCGGAAAGACGCGAACCACGACATCGACTGGATCCGCATCCGGAAGGTGTGACGCTCAGGCGCGGCGGCTCTCGACCATGTTGACGAGCACCAGTGGCAGACCGGCCAGCACGACCGCTACGAACTGGGCCCACCACGGGTCGAACACGTCGGTGGTCCCCTTCGCGATGATGCAGGCCCAGATCACCAGCGACCCCCAGGTGAGGGCCATCCAGTGCCGCATCCGCCACGTGTGCGAGGCGCGGGCCAGACCGTGCGTCATGAGGCTGGTCACGCCCAGCGCGACCGTCGTGAGCACGGCGATGATGGACGCGGTGATGAGCGGCCCACTCACCGCGTAGGCGGCCACCATGAGCGCCGCGCCGACGAGGAACGTTCCCCTGCGGCTCTCGTCGTCGTCGCCGACGACGGGGCTGGTGCGCAGGTTCGGGTCGGCCTTGAATCCCACCACGAGGAACGGCAGCGCGGCCGCGCCGGCGGCGATGAGGGATGCCCACCAAGGCAGCTCGAGGCCGGGCACGACGGCGGTGATCAGCATGAGCGCGCCGTAGGGCACGAGCGACCAGAGGCCGAAGGCGGCCCGCCACGGCCGGAACAGCGCCCGGCCGAGGTTGGCCAGGTGCCCGACGCCGGCCGCGGCCGCCCACACGAAGAACGGCATGAGCGCCGGCAACTGGGACTCGAAGCGGAACTCGTGCAGCGTCGCGATGAGGCTCGACGTGAGCACGAACGCGAACACGAGGATCGCGGCGAGCACCCCCACGACGGTGGGCAGCAACGTGCGCTCGCGGGGCATCCGCACCTCCGGGGTCTCGGCGGGGGTCACAGGCTCAGCCGGTCGCGCACCACGTGCGCGAGGAGTTCGGCCACCTCGGTGGCCTTCTCCGCGGTGGCCGCCTCGACCATAACCCGGACGAGCGGCTCGGTCCCGGAAGGACGCAGCAGGACGCGGCCCGTGTCGCCCAGCTGGCGGCTGGCCTCGGTGACCGCGGCCGTCACTCCGGGATCGATGCCGGCGCGCGCCTTGTTCACCCCCGGCACGTTGATCATCACCTGCGGCAGGCGGGTCATCACGGACGCCAACGCGGCCAGCGGCTCACCACTGGCGGCGACCCGAGACGCCACGTGCAGCGCCGTCAGGACGCCGTCGCCGGTGGTCGCGTACTGGCTCATGATCACGTGCCCCGACTGCTCGCCGCCGAGGGTGAAGCCGTTGGCGTTCATCGACTCCAGCACGTACCGGTCCCCCACCTTCGTGGTGTCGACGCGGACGCCGTGGGCGCGCATCGCCTGCAGGAAGCCGAGGTTGCTCATGACGGTGGCCACGACCGTGTCGGAGTGCAAGGCGCCGGCGTCCTTCAACGCGAGGGCGAGAATGGCGAGGATCTGATCGCCATCGACCACCGTGCCGCCGGCGTCGACGGCGAGGCATCGGTCGGCGTCCCCGTCGAACGCGAAGCCGAGGTCGGCGCCGTACTGGAGCACGGCGGCCTGCAGGCCCTGCATGTGGGTCGAGCCGCAGTTCTCGTTGATGTTGAGGCCGCTCGGCGACGCGTGGATCGCGATCACCTCGGCGCCCTGCGCCTCGAACGCCGCCGGACCGGTCATGTGCGCCGCCCCGTTGGCGCAGTCGAGCACGACCTTCAGCCCGTGCAGGCTGCCGGCGTCGCCCAGCGACGCCACCAGGTGGGCGACGTACGCCTCGACCGCCTCGGGGCGGTCGCTGACGCGGCCGACGGCCGATCCCGTGGGACGGGTCCAGTCGGCGTCCATGCGCGCCTCGATCATGTCCTCGAGGTCGTCGTCGAGCTTGACCCCGCCCCGGCTCACGAACTTGATGCCGTTGTCGGGCATCGGGTTGTGGCTCGCGCTGAGCATGACGCCGAGGTCGGCGTCCAAGTGGCTGACGAGGTAGGCGAGGCCGGGCGTCGGGACGACGCCGAGCCGCACCACGTCGACGCCGGCCGACGCGAGGCCCGCAACGACCGCCGCCTCGAGGAACTCGCCGGAGGCACGCGAGTCACGCGCAACGAGGGCCACCGGACGGTGACCCTCGAAGAGCCCGGCCTCGCCGAGCACGTGCGCGGCCGCCACCGAGAGCTCGAGTGCGAGCTCTGCGGTGAGGTCGACATTCGCCTTGCCCCGGACCCCATCGGTTCCGAAGAGACGCGCCATGGCTCAGCGCTTGCTGTACTGCGGAGCCTTGCGGGCCTTCTTGAGACCGGCCTTCTTGCGCTCCTTGGCGCGGGCGTCACGCGTGAGCAGCCCCGCCTTCTTGAGCGCAGGGCGGCTGGCCTCGGCGTCGATGGCGTTGAGCGCGCGGGCGATGCCCAGGCGCAGCGCGCCGGCCTGGCCGGTGATGCCACCGCCGACGATCTTCACGATGACGTCGTAGGAGCCTTCGACCCCGGCCGTCACGAACGGCTCGTTGATCGTCTGCTGGTGCAGCTTGTTCGGGAAGTAGTCCTCCAGCGTGCGGTCGTTGATGGTGAACTGGCCGGAGCCGGGCACCAGGCGGACACGCGCCACGGCCTCCTTGCGGCGGCCGGTGGCGGCACCGGGCGCCACGACGGCGGGCCGCTCGCCGGGAGCGGCGGACGTCGGCGTGGCCTCGGAACGGTAGGCGATCTCGCGGTCACCCTCGGTGAACGGAGCGGCCTCGACCTCGACGGTCTCTTCGGTAACGGTGTCAGACACGGTGCTTCCTGTCACTGGGCGATCTGGGTGATCTCGAACGGCTGGGGCTGCTGCGCCGCATGCGGGTGCTCGGGGCCGGCGTAGACCTTGAGCTTCTTGATGACCTGGCGGCTGAGGCGGTTCTTGGGGAGCATGCCCCAGACGGCCTGCTCGACCGCCTTGCGCGGATCCTTGGCGATGAGCTCGCCCATCGGGACGGCCTTCAGGCCACCCGGCCGCCCGCTGTGGCGGTAGGACATCTTGGCGGTCGCCTTGTTGCCCGTGAGGGCGATCTTGGAGGCGTTGACGACGATGACGAAGTCGCCGGTGTCGACGTGGGGCGCGAAGATGGCCTTGTGCTTGCCGCGCAGCAGGGTGGCGGCGGTCACGGCCAGGCGGCCCAGGGTCACATCGGTGGCGTCGATCACGTGCCAGGCACGCGTCACGTCGGCGGCCTTCGGACTGTAGGTGGTCATGAAACCCAACCCATCTGTCATCGGGGAGCTGATCGAAGCCAGCACCCGGCGCCTCCCCGGACACGCGCGGGCACAACAGCGTCAAACCTTACCGGCGCGGCGTCCGGGAGGTCAAAACAGGGCCGACCCCCGGGACGGCAACGACACACTGTAGGAGACGGCGCCGTCAATGCGCGACACGGTGGGCGCGGGCGCGGTTTTGGTGGCAGGGTGTGCGGCATGAGTTCGAAGATGAACAACACGACGGTCCAGGTGAACACCCCGGACGACGTGCGCAACGTGGTGCTGATCGGGACGGCGGGGTCCGGCAAGACCTCTCTGTTCGAGAATCTGCTGCGCGCGCGCGTCCCCGGCTACAGAGGAGAGAAGGACGATCCGGAGCGCCTCTCGCAGCTCTACCTCGCCTCGCTCGTGCAGGGCGACGTGCAGGTCAATCTGCTGGACGCCCCCGGCCACCCCGACTTCGTGGGTGAGTTGCGCGCGGGCATCCGGGCGGCGGACGCCGCCATCTTCGTCATCAGCGCCGCCGACGGGGTGGATCCGGCCGCCCAGGCGTTGTGGGAGGAGTGCGCCGAGGCCAACCTGCCCCGCATCATCGCGCTGGCGAAGATGGACGCCGCGCACGCCGACTTCGACACCGTCCTCGCCGAACTGCAGGGCGCGTTGGGCGAGGGCGTACTGCCCACCCACATCCCCGTCGGGTCGGGCACGGGTCTCAACGGCACCGTCGGCGTCCTGTCGCGGCGGTTCCGCGACTACGCGGGTGGGTCGACGCCGACCCTGACCGAAGGCGACGACAGCCACGCTGCGCTCATCGAGCCGTATGTGGGGCCGCTCATGGAGGGTCTCATCCAGGAGGCGGACGACGCCGAGCTCATGGAGAGCTACCTGGAAGGCAACGATCCGGGCCGCGACTACCTGCTCGACGATCTGATGAAGGCGTCGGCCGGTGCAAACCTGTACCCGGTCGTGCCCGTGGTCGCCACGAGCGGCGTGGGCACCGAGGAACTGCTGAGCCTCATCGAGCACGGCTTCCCGACGCCGAGCCTGCACCCGAACCCGACCATGGTGAAGCTCAACGGCGACGAGGTGGGCCCAGCGCCGTGCGATCCGTCGGCACCGCTGGTGGCGCAGGTGATCCGGACGACGACCGACCCGTTCGCGGGGCGGCTCTCGATGGTGCGCATCTTCTCGGGCACCCTCGCGGCCGACTCGACCGTGCACGTGTCGGGCCACAAGTCGTTCTTCGGCGGCGACGAGACGGCCGCCGCCACCGACCACGACGGCGACGAGCGGGTCGGTCAGATCCAGGTCGCGATCGGCTCCGAACTCGTGGGCAAGCCGAAGGCGATCGCCGGCGAGATCGTGATGCTGCCGAAGCTCGCGACCGCCGAGACGGGCGACACCCTGTCCTCGAAGGACAACGTGGTCGTCATCCCCAACTGGCGCACGCCCGAGGCACTGCTGCCGCTCGCCATCAAGGCCGCCACCCGCAACGACGAGGACAAGCTCGCCTCCGCCCTGCAGCGGCTCGCCGTCGAGGACGCCACCGTGCGGCTCGCGCGGGGGGCGTCCGACCAGCTGGTGCTGTGGACGACCGGCCAGGCCCATGCCGACCTGCTGCTCGGCCGGCTCAGGGACCGCTACGGGGTCAACGTCGCCCAGGAGGACGTGAAGATCGCCCTCAAGGAAACCTTCGTGGCCCCGGCGGCCGCGCAGGGGCGCCACGTCAAGCAGTCCGGCGGTCACGGGCAGTACGCGGTCGTGCAGATCGAGGTCGCGCCGCTCGAGCGCGGCGCCGGCTTCGCGTTCGTCGACAAGGTGGTGGGCGGCGCGGTGCCGCGCCAGTTCATCCCGAGTGTCGAGAAGGGCGCGAAGGCACAGCTCGAGAAGGGGCTGGTCGCCGGCTACCCGATGGTGGACGTGCAGGTGACGCTCGTCGACGGCAAGGCACACTCGGTCGACAGCTCCGACATGGCGTTCCAGATGGCGGCGTCCGCGGCGCTCAAGGAGGCGGCGGCCAAGCCGGGGACCACGGCGCTGCTCGAGCCGCTCGACCTCGTGGAGGTGACCGTGGGCGAGGATTACATGGGCGCGGTCATGACCGACCTCACCGGACGCCGCGGGCAACTCCAGGGCACCGATCAGGTGGGGCGCAAGATCGTCATCAAGGCGCTCGTGCCGCAGCTCGAACTGGCGCGCTACGCGATCGACCTGCGCGGCCTGGCCCACGGGTCCGGTACGTTCACGCGTGAGTTCAGCCACTACGAGTTGCTGCCGTCCAACCTCGTCGCGAGCCTGACGCAGAAGGACTGACCAACAAGGCGCCGACCGGCGGCCACCTCGTGGTGGCCGCCGGTCGCTTTGTTCTCGGTCGCCGGCGTGGAACCTGAACCGCTCAGGCGGGCGTCACCGGGTCCTGCTGGGCGGCGAGGTCGGCACGGACACGCGGGAACACCCACAGCCGGAGCATGAGATAGATGTAGATGCCCTCGCAGCACGCCGTGACCACGCGGGCCACCATCACGTGGATGCCGGTGGGCTGGAGCAAGGACGCGAACCCGACGATCCAGATGAGGTAGTTGCTGATGATCACGAGCACGTACTTGCCGGACTGCTTGCCGAGGTCGCCGTGCTCACGGAAGTTCAGGGTGCGGTTGAGGAAGAACGCGTACACCGACGCGAGGGCGTAGCCCATCGAGAAGGCGACCCCGTACGGCAGTGCGAAGAAGTGCGTGACGATGGCGAGAAACCCCATGTCCAGCAGGAACGCCGAACCGTTGATGAGCGCGTAGCCGATGAAGGTCTTCGGCAGGAGCCGGCGCAGTGTCTGCGGCAACGCGGCGTGCACGCGGCGGATGAACGCGGCGAACCACAGGGCTGCTGGTCCATCGACTCCGGTGCGCATGGGGTTCAGTATTCCTCGCGCCCCGAAACCGTCGCCTCCTGCCCGAGGTGCGGATGGGTGCGACTTCGGTCTCGACTTCCGCCGGTCGCGCCCGCCGCCGGTCGAGCGGTCGGGAGACGTCAGACGCTGAAGACCGGAACCGTTCCCGCGGGGATGGCGTCGGAGTCGACGATCTGCTTGCCGAACGGGAAGCAGGTGACGGGGATCATCTTGATGTTCGCGATGGCCAGCGGGATGCCGACGATCGTCACGGCCTGGGCAGCCGCCGTCGTCACGTGCCCGACCGCCAACCAGACGCCGCCGATGACGAACCAGATGCCGTTCATCAGCGCCGATCCGAGGCCCGCGCTCGGCTTGGCGACGACCGTCTTGCCGAAGGGCCACAAGGCGTAGGCGGCCATGCGGAACGACGCGACGCCCACGGGAATCGTCACGATCAGCAGGCACGCGAGGAGACCGAAGAAGAAGTAGCCGATCGCGAGCCACAGCCCGCCGAAGAGAAGCCAGATGATGTTGAGCAGGGTGCGCACGGTGTCTCCTGTGGATTGCAGCGTGGTTCGGATCCCGTCCAGCCTACGCCCGCCGCGTCGGGGTGGGTCGTGGAGCACCGACCTCGCGCAGGGCGACTTCCCTTGCGCAGGGCGACTTCCCTTGCGCAGGGCCACTTCTCTTGCGCATGGCGGCTTCCCTTGCGCAGGGCGGCTTCCCTCGCGGTGCAGCGCGCGGGAAGTGGACGCCGCCGAGGAAGGTGGGCGTCCGGGCCCGATAGGCTCGCGGCGTGCCGCGCTCCGAACACCGGGTCCACCGTGAGGTGGTGTCCTACGTCCGGCGCAGCGCCCGGATGAACCCCTCCCAGGCCAAGGCGTGGGAGAGCCACGCTTCGCGCCTCATCATCCCCGTGCCCCAGCGGGAACTGTCGGCCTCTGTGCACCCGGAGGCGCACGTCGACTGGGACGCCGCGTTCGGACGCCGCGCCCCCCTCGCTGTCGAGATCGGTTCCGGACGCGGCGAGGCGCTCGTCGCTCTGGCCGAGCAGCACCCCGACTGGAACCTCGTGGCGTTCGAGGTGTTCCAGCCCGCCGTCGCCTCCACCTTGAGTCGCATCGCCCGCCACGGCGTCGAGAACGTCCGGATCGTCCTCGCCAACGGCGTCGAGGGCCTCGACCGTCTCTTCGCGCCCCACAGCATCATCGAGCTCTGGACGTTCTTCCCCGACCCCTGGCACAAGCCGCGCCACCACAAGCGTCGTCTCGTCAGCCCGGAGTTCGCCGCGCTCGTGGCGTCCCGGCTGACCCGCGACGGTGTCTGGCGCCTCGCGACCGACTGGTCCGACTACGCCGAGGCGATGCGCGAGGTTCTGGACGCCGCGCCCGGGCTGGTCAACCCTCACGCCGGCTGGGCACCCCGCTTCGCCGAGCGCCCCGTCACCAAGTACGAGGCGCGCGGCCTCGCCGCCGGGCGCGCCGTCCACGACCTCGAATACCGGCCCGTGCCGCGCGTCGGCGATCTGGTCCACCGAAGGCCGCATCCCGGCCCGCGCACCGAGGTTCCCCTGTGACCGGCTCGACGCGCTACCGCCTCGACCTCGCCTACGACGGCGCGGCCTTCCACGGCTGGGCGAGTCAAGACGGCCTGCGCACGGTGCAGGGCGAGCTCGAACACTGGCTCACCACCGTCCTGCGCCTCGAGTCCCCCGCCCAACTCACCGTCGCCGGACGCACGGACGCCGGCGTCCACGCCCGCGGCCAGGTCGCCCACGTGGACCTCCCCGACGACGACCTCCCTTCCGACGCGTATGCCGACCGCCTCACCCGCCGGCTGGCCCGCGTCCTGCCGGCCGACCTCACCGTCCGCAGCGTGACCGTCGCCCCGCCCGGATTCGATGCCCGCTTCTCCGCCATCTGGCGCCGCTACGTCTACCGCCTCGCCGAGACGACCGGCGACCCCCTCCACCGCGGCCTCGTCCACCGGGTCGGCCGCCCACTCGACGTCGAGGCCATGGATGCCGCCGCCGCGGCCCTCGTCGGCCTCCACGACTTCGTGGCCTTCTGCAAGGCCAAGCCGTTCGCGACGACGATCAGGCGGGTTCTGGACTGCGGTGTGACGCGGGTGGACGCGGGCGAGTTGGCCGGCACGGTCGCCGTCGAGATCCGGGCGGACGCGTTCTGCCACTCGATGGTCCGCTCGGTCGTCGGCGCGCTGGTCGGCGTCGGCCTCGGCCAGCACGATGCCGCGTGGCTGGAACGCCATGTCAGCGCCGCCCAGCGGGCCCGCGACATCAAGGTGATGCCCGCTCGCGGGCTCGTGCTCGAGGAGGTCGGCTACCCCGCCGACGACCAGCTGGCCGCGCGCGCCGCCCAGGCCCGGACACGCCGCGACGAGCAGCCCCTCCCCCTGCAGCCAGCCATCGAGGAGCAACCGTGACCCACTACTTCGCCACCCCGGACGGCCCGGAGCTGCGGCGTCAGGTCGGCGTCCGCTTCTGGGACACCGACTGGACCTTCACCACCGCCAACGGCGTCTTCTCGGCCGACGGCCTGGACCTCGGCACCGGTGTCCTGCTCCGCACGCACACCCCGGACGCCGGGGCTCGCCGCCTGCTGGATCTCGGCTGCGGCTACGGCGTCCTCGCCGTGGCGCTCGCCACCGCCAGTCCGCAGGCCCAAGTGGACGCCGTCGACGTCAACCAGCGTGCCCTGTCCCTGACGGCCACCAACGCCGCGGCGCACGGCGTCGGCGACCGCGTCCACGCGTTCACCCCGGACGCCGCGGACGCGGGGGCCCGCTACGACGAGATCTGGTCCAACCCGCCGATCCGGATCGGCAAGGACGCCCTGCACGACCTGCTGCTCACCTGGCTGCCCCGCCTGGCCCAGGGCGGCGTCGCTCGGCTCGTCGTGGGGCGCAACCTCGGCGCCGACTCCCTCCAGCGGTGGCTCGTCACCCAGGGTTACCGGTGCGACAAGACGGCGTCCGCGAAGGGATTCCGGGTCTTCGCGGTCGCTCCTCTTGGAAACCAAACCTGCGCCGACTAGCGTTGACGCACGAGCTCGGGCGTGCCGACTCAGAGAGGAGTTCCCATGGGTGCCGGAGACAAGATCTCGAACAAGGCCGAGGAGTTGGGCGGCAAGGCCAAGGAGGCCTGGGGCGACCTGACCGACAACGAACGCCTCGAAGCCGAGGGCAAGGCCGAGCAGGCCGGTGCCAAGGCGAAGCAGGCGGGCGAGAACGTCAAGGACGCCGCCAAGGACGTCGCCGATGGCGTCAAGGACGCCTTCAAGTAACGCTCGGTCATCACGACGACCCAACCGGGGTGCGGGACTCGTTCCCGCACCCCGGTTGCGTGTCCAGGTCGACGATCTCGCCCGGCGTCACCCGATCCCACGCGACGTCCCGGTGGCCGCGCCCGGCGAGCACGGCCCGCAGCACCTGGATGGTGCCCTCGTGGGCCACGACCAGGACGGTCCCGCGCACCGTGTCCTGCTCGACGGCGGCGACGAACGCCCGCAGCCGCGCGTGCACGTCGGCCACCGACTCCCCGCCACCCCACCGCACCTCGGTGATGTCCACGCCGTCGGGAACCGGCTCGGCAGCCAACTCGGACGCGAGGCGTCCCTCCAGGCTGCCGAGCGCCTGCTCCCGCAGCGCCGGGGTGAACTCGACGGGGCGAGCGAGCGCGTCCGCGATGATGGCGGCCGTGGCACGGGCCCGCTCCAGGTCGGAGGAGACGATCCGGTCGACGCTCTGGGCCATCAGCTGTGACGCCGCGGCGTGCGCCTGGGCGCGGCCGCGAGCGGTGAGGGGCACGCCGCTACGCTGTCCCTGGATGCGACCCTCGACGTTCCATTCGGACTCCCCGTGCCGCACCGCCAACCACCGGATCACGACCGTGCAGTCTAGGCGCGGCAGCAGCGAGAGGGAGCCATGGCGACGCGGCTGGTCATCGGTGGGGCGCGGTCGGGCAAGTCGCGTTTCGCGGAGAGCCTGCTCGCCGGGGCGCCCGCGGTCGAGTATGTCGCCACCTCCGATCCTCGCGCCGACGACGCCGAGTGGGTCGAACGCGTGGCCGTGCACGTGGCCCGGCGGCCGCCCACGTGGAGCACCACCGAGACGCTCGACCTGCCCGCCGTCCTCGCCCGCGCCGACGCGATGCCGGTCCTGGTGGACTGCCTGACCGTCTGGCTGACCCGCGTCATGGACGCCGCCGGCGCGTGGCGAGAACTCCCCGGACACGATCCGGACGCCGCCGCCGCGGTGGAGGCGCGGGTCGTCGACCTGGTGGCGGCGCTGCGCGGCACCGGGCGCGAGGTCGTGTTGGTGACGAACGAGGTCGGCCAGGGGATCGTGCCGGCCACGGCGTCCGGGCGGCTCTTCCGGGACACCATGGGCGTCCTCAACGCACGGGTGGCGGCCGTCTGCGACGAGGTGTGGCTGGTGGTCGCCGGTCTGCCGCTCAGGCTGGCATGAGCGGGCAGCGACCGGCCCTGCTGCTCGCCCTGGGCCTCTTCACGACGCTGCCCGCACCCGCCGCGGACCTCGACCGTGCTGCCGCCGCCCGGGCGATGCGCGCGATGCCCTGGGTGGGGCTGCTGGTGGGTGCGGTGGCCGGCGCGGTGGCGGCTGCGGCGTCCGCGCTCGGAGGCGGGTCGCTGCTGGCGGCGGCGTCCGGCGTGGCCGTGCTGGCGCTGCTGACGGGCGGCATGCACCTCGACGGGCTGGCCGACACGGCCGACGGCCTCGCCTCGCGCCGCCCGGCCGAGACCGCGCTGGCGATCATGAAACGCTCCGACGTGGGGCCGATGGGCGTCGCCGCGCTGGTCCTCGTCTTGGTGTCGGACGCCGCGGCCCTCGGCTCCCCCTCGCTCGCGGGCCGGGGACCACTCGCGTTGCCCGCGGCCCTGGCCGTGGGCGCTATGACCGGACGCCTCCTTGCCCTCGCCGGCACGACGCCCGACGTGCCGCCGGCACACACCGGCGGTTTCGCCGGCCTGGTGGCGGGGGTGACGCCGGCTCGCGTGGTGACGATCAGCGGGCTCGCCGTGGCGGGCGTCGCGCTGGGCTGCGGCTGGCTGACGGCGGGAGCGACCGGCCTGGTGGCGTTCGGGCTGGGCGTCGCGGTCGCATGCGTCGTGGGCTGGACGTGGCGGCGACACCTCGTCCGCCGACTCGGCGGCCTCACGGGCGACTGCTGGGGCTCCCTCGTCGAACTTGGCCAGTTGGCGTGCTGGCTCGTGATCGCCTTGGCCCTCTGACCTCGCGCCGACGCCTGCAGCCCCGAGCGCCACTCGCACCGCTGCCGCCGTCGCGAAGCGGACTCATTCTCGTATCCGGGTGTGAGTTCACGCCCGGATCCGCGAATGAGTCCACTCCGCGCCAGGAGGTTGCGGTTTCGCCTACCCCGCCGTCACGCCGCTGGATCAGGCCTCGGACACCCCGGCGTCGTCGAACGTGGCAACCTCGCGCAGCACCCGCGCGGCGGCGACGACGAGCGGGTAGGCCAAGACGCCGCCCGAGCCCTCGCCCAACCGCATCCCGAGGTCCAGCAACGGCGTCAACCCGAGGGCCGACAGCGCAGTCGCCGAACCGGGTTCAGCCGACCGGTGACCGGCGATGAGCACGTCCACGGACGCCGGCGCCAGAGCCGCCGCCACCAACGCCGAGGACACCGAGATCACCCCGTCCAGCACCACCGGCACCCGCAGCTCCGCCGCTCCCAGGATGAGCCCCACCGTGGCGGCGTGCTCCAGCCCGCCCACCGCGGCCACCACCCCCACGGGGTCGGAGACCGACGGCGTGTGCAGCGCGAGCGCCCGCTCCACGACGGCTACCTTGTGCGCCAGCATGGCGTCGTCGATGCCGGTCCCGCGCCCGGTGACGCCGGCCGCCGCCGCCCCCGTCAACGCGGCGATGAGCGCCGCCGACGCGGTCGTGTTCGCGATGCCCATGTCGCCGGGGAGGAGGCAGCGCCGTCCGGCCGCGACCTGCTCGTGGGCCAGTGCGATGCCGAGCTCGATCGCGGCGATCGCCTCGTCGCGACGCATCGCGGGCTCCACCGTCATGTCCGCGGTCCCGGACCGGATCCGCCGGCGCAGCAGCCCGGGATGGTCGGCCACCTCGCCGGCCACCCCCACGTCCACGATCACCGGCGAAACGCCCGCGGCCGGCGCGAGCGCGCTCACCACGGCGCCCCCCGCGAGCAGATTCGCCACCATCTGCACCGTCACCTCCTGCGGCCACGGCGTCACACCCTGGGCGTAGACCCCGTGGTCGGCGGCAAAGACCACCACCGCGGCCGGCTCAGGCAGCGGCGGCGGGCACTCCCCCGCGATGCCGGCCAGCCGCACCGACACCTCCTCCAGCACCCCCAGCGAGCCCGGGGGCTTGGTGAGCCGCACGTGCCGCTCGGCGGCACGAACTGCGGCGGAGGTATCCGCCGGGCGGATGGCGGCGAGGGTTTCGGCGAGCGTCATGGACCTTCCCTTCGTGAGGTTCAGGGGTCGAAGCGGTGCCCGGGACGATCCCGCCGCCGAGTGTGCCAGAGCCTGTCGGTGCCCGCTGGTAGCGTGACCCGCGCGCCCGGCGGACCCCGGGTGCGCGTCGACACGAAGGACGAACGCGTGAGCCGATCGCTGGGCCTGGCCCTCGGCGTCCTCCTCGACGCCGCCTGGGGCGATCCGCGCCGGGGGCATCCGGTCGCGCTCTTCGGCGCGTGGGCAGCGGGCGTGGAGCAGCGTCTGTACGCCGACTCGGTCGGCCGCGGCGTGGCCCACCTCGGCCTCACCGTCACCCCGGTCCTGGCCCTCGGCGTGGCCGCCGAGTGGGCCGGACGCCGCCGCCCGCTCCTCCACACCGGACTCGTCGCCGCCACCACTTGGGCCGTCCTCGGCGCCCGCTCGCTCGCCACCGAGGGCGTCCGGATGGCTGACGCCCTCGACGCCGGCGACCTGCACGCCGCCCGCGCCACCCTGCCCAGCCTCTGCGGCCGTGACCCGACTGCCCTGGACGCCCCCGAACTGGCCCGGGCGACCGTCGAGTCTCTGGCCGAGAACACGAACGACGCCGTCGTCTGCTCGCTCTTCTGGGGGGCGGTGGCGGGCATCCCGGGGCTCGTGGCCCACCGTGCCGTCAACACCCTCGACGCGATGGTCGGTCATCGCACGCCACGCCATGGACGCTTCGGCGCGGCGTCCGCCCGCACCGACGACACCCTCGCCTGGCTGCCCGCGCGCCTGACTGCGGCGCTCGCTGCCCTCGGCGCACCGCTGGTCGGCGGGTCGACCGCCCCCACTTGGGCCACCGTGGCGCGGGACGCCGCCGACCACCCCAGCCCCAACGGCGGCTGGTGCGAGGCCGCGTGGGCAGGCGCCCTCGGCGTCCGGTTGGGAGGAACGAACACCTACGGCGACCGCGTCGAGGTCCGCGGCACCCTCGGCGAGCCGGACGCCCCCCGCCCCGGCGCCGACGCCGTGCGCCGGGCGGTCCGCCTCTCCCGCTGGGTGACGGCGGCGGCCACCGTCCTCGCCGTGGGTTTGGCGCGCCGATGACCGGCATCTTGATCGCCGGCACCGCGTCGGACGCTGGCAAGTCGCTCGTGGTCGCCGGCCTGTGTCGCGCGCTCGCCCGCCGCGGCATCGACGTGGCGCCGTTCAAGGCCCCGAACATGTCGAACAACTCGGCGGGCTGCACCGATGGCAGCGAGATCGGTCGCGCCCAGTACCTGCAGGCCCAGGCGGCCGGCGTCGAGCCGTCGAGCCTGCTCAACCCGGTCCTGCTCAAGCCCGGCACCGACCGTCGCGCCCACGTGGTGGTGCGGGGGCGTCCGGCAGGGACGCTCGAAGCCGGCGAGTACGCCACCGGTCGCGTCCACCTGGCCGAGGCCGCCTTCGACGCCTACCGTGAGCTCGCCGCTGCCCACGAGCTGATCGTCGTGGAGGGCGCCGGCTCCCCGGCCGAGATCAACCTCCGCGAGGGCGACTACGTCAACCTCGGCCTCGCCCGCCGGTTCGGCCTGCCGGTGGTCGTCGTCGGCGACATCGATCGCGGCGGTGTCCTCGCCGCCCTCTACGGCACGTGGGCGCTCGTCTCCGCGGCGGACCGCGCCCACCTCGCGGGCTATGTGGTCAGCAAGTTCCGCGGTGACCGCGCCGTGCTGGAGCCCGGCCTGGCCGAGCTCAGCCGCCGCACCGGGCTGCCCTGCCTCGGCGTCCTCCCGTGGCTCGAGGAGGTGTGGATCGACGGCGAGGACGCGCTGGACGTCGCCCGCTGGAAGCGCGCCGGCCTCGCCCCGGAGCGTCCCGACCTCGTCGTCGCGGTCGTTCCGCTCCCCCGGATCTCGAACGCCACCGATGTGGAGGCTCTGGCTCGCACCCGCGGCGTCCGCGTCGACATGACGGCCGCTCCGGACGCCTGCGCCGCCGCCGATCTGCTGGTCCTTCCGGGCACGCGCGCCACGATCGACGACCTGGCCTGGCTCCGCGCCCGCGGCCTCGACGCGGTCGTCGCCGCCCGCCACGCGACGGGGCGACCCACCCTCGGCATCTGCGGCGGCTACGAGATGCTGGCCCGCACGATCACCGACGGCGTCGAGTCCGGGCATGCGGACGCCGCCGGCCTCGGCGTCCTCCCCGTCGACGTGCGCTACGGCACCAAAGTCACCGCCCGCACCACCCACGCGTGGCGTGGTCTCGCCGTGCCCGGCTACGAGATCCACCATGGCCACGTGACCCTCGCCGGCGACGCCGAGCCGTTCCTCGATGGCTGCCGCGTCGGCGTCACCTTCGGCACGATGCTTCACGGCGCCTTCGAGGACCAGCCTTTCGCCGACGCCTTCCTCGCCGAGGTCGCGGCCCACACGGGCTCGCGGTGGACGCCGACGCCCGGTCCCGCGCACGCTGCCGCCCGGGAGTCGATGCTGGACGCCGTCGCCGCCGCCCTCGAGAGCCACGTCGACCTGGACGCCCTCGTCGCGCTCGCCCGGGCCGGCGTGGTGTCGGGTGAGGCCGCGCATCCGATAGGCTGTCGGATGCTCCCGCACCTGCGGGGGCGTCGTGGATCCCAGTGAAGTCCGGTGAGAGCCCGGCGCTGTGCCGCAACTGTGAAGCCGACCTCGTGTCGGACGAGCCAGGTCATCTGCCCACGACCGCGTTCTGGTCCTCGGACGAAGGGCCGTCCGCGCGCACGGGCCCTCCCCGTTGCGGCGAACGACTTCGTCCTCCGCAACGAAACGGAGGATGCTGGTGATCCAGCAAGGCAAGCCCCGCACGACCCCCAAGACCCCTCGTACTCCCGTCACCGTCGCCTCGCTCGGCGTCCTGCTCGCGCTGCTGCTGTCCGCGTGCGGCGCACCGACGGCGTCCACTGCCCCGGCGGCGAGCGCCGGCCAAGGCACCCCGGCCGCGTCGGCCGGGAGCTTCCCGGTCGACGTCGTCACCGGCACGGCCGACAGCACCGAGACGGTGACGATCGAGACGTCGCCCGCGGCGATCGTCTCGCTCAGCCCGACGGCCACCGAGACCCTGTTCGCCATCGGCGCCGGGTCGCAGGTGAAGGCCGTCGACGACCAGTCGGACTACCCGGCGGACGCGCCGCGGACCGACCTGTCCGGCTATACGCCCAACATCGAGGCGATCCTCGGCTACGAGCCCGACCTCGTGGTCACCTCGACCGCCGACGCCGACCTGGTCGCCAGCCTCGCCAAGGCCGGCGTCCCGACGCTGGTCCTCCCGTCGGCCCAGACGCTGACCGAGGCATACGGTCAGATCGAGCGGCTCGGCACGGCCACCGGGCACCTCGCCGACGCGAAGGCCGTCGCCGCCCAGATGAGCGCTGCGATCGACGCCGCGGTCGCCAGCGCCCCGGGCGCCAAGGGGCTCACCTACTTCCACGAACTCGACCCGACCCTCTACACCGTCAGCGGCAAGACGTTCATCGGCGAGATCTACGGCCTGTTCGGCTTGACGAGCATCGCGGACGCCGCCGGCTCGGCGGACCTGTACCCGCAGTTGTCGGAGGAGTACGTGGTGCAGGCCGACCCGGACCTCATCTTCCTGGCGGACGGGCAGTGCTGCGGTGTCACCCCCGAGACGGTCGGGCAACGCGCCGGCTGGTCCGGGCTGAAGGCCGTCACGTCCGGGAACGTCACCGTCCTCGACGAGGACGTCGCCAGCCGCTGGGGGCCGCGTGTCGCGGACTTCGCCCAGAGCGTCGCCCAGCACGTCGCGACCGTGGAGAAGGCGAACGCGTGAGCACCGCCGACACGACCCAGGCCACCCGCGTCGAGCCGATCCCGGCCGTCGCGGGCACCCAGCCACGCCGGCGCGGCCTCGGCCGTCACGGCAGCTGGGTGTTGGCCGGGGTCGTGCTCGGTGTCGCCGTCCTCGTCGGCGTCGTGACCGGCCCGGCCGGCCTCACTCCGGGAGCGATCCTCACCGAACTGGCCGGCAGCCTGCCCGGCGTGAACCTCGACTCGGGCCTGTCGGCCACCCAGCAAGCCATCCTGTTGCAGATCCGGCTGCCGCGCGTGGTGTTGGGCGTCCTCGTGGGCGCCACGCTCGCGGTGGCCGGCGCCACCTACCAGGGCGTCTTCCGTAACCCGTTGGCCGACCCGTACCTGCTCGGGGTGTCGGCGGGGGCGGGGCTCGGGGCCACGATCGCCCTCACCCAGGGCGGCAGCATCGGCGCCTTCGGGGTGCCACTGCTCGCCTTCGCGGGCGGCCTGGCCGCCGTCGCCGCCACGTACGCGCTGGGCGCGACGGTCGGCGGGCACCGCAGCGCCACCGTCATCGTCCTCGCTGGCGTCGCCGTGGCCGCGTTCTTCAGCGCCATCCAGACCTTCGTGCAGCAGTTCTTCGACGACTCCCTCCAGGCCGTCTACAGCTGGATGCTCGGCCGGCTGAGCACCAACGGCTGGTCGGACATCGTCATGATCCTCCCCTATGTGGCGCTCAGCTGGGCCGTGGTCCTGCTGCACCGGCGCACGCTCGACGTGTTGGCCGTCGGTGATGTCGAAGCGGCCAGCCTCGGCGTCGACGTGCCCCGGGTGCGCCTCCTGTTGGTCCTCGCCGCCACGCTCGGCACCACAGCGGTGGTCGCCGTCAGCGGCCTCATCGGTTTCGTCGGCATCGTGGTGCCCCACGCCGTCCGGCTCGTGTTCGGCACGTCGCACCGCGCTTTGCTGCCCTTGTCGATGCTGCTCGGTGCCGCCTTCCTCGTGCTCACCGACACGGCCGCGCGCATGGTCGTGGCCCCCGCCGAACTGCCCATCGGCGTCGTGACCGCACTCGTCGGTGCGCCGTTCTTCCTGGTTGTCCTGCGTCGGAACCGGGCCATCTCATGAGCCTGTTGGAGTGCCGCGGCCTCGGCGTCCGGCGCGGGCCGGTCGAGGCCATCCGCGACCTCGATCTCGCGGTGTCCGCCGGCTCCTGGGTCGCCGTCGTCGGGCCGAATGGAGCCGGCAAGACCTCCCTGCTGCACGGCGTCACCGGGCTCGTCCCGGTCACGGGTCACCTCCGCCTCGACGGCGCCGATCCCCGCCGCCTCTCCCGCCGACAGCTGGCGGGTCGCGTGGCGCTGATGGCGCAGCAGCCGGTGGTGCCGCCGGGCATGACGGTGCGCGAGCTCGTGGCGCTCGGCCGGACGCCGTTCCTGCGGCAGTTCGGGACGGAGACGAAGCACGACCGGGCGGTGGTCGACCGGGAGCTCGCCCGCCTCCAGCTGGCCCCGCTCGCCGGCCGGGCCGCCGATCGACTTTCGGGTGGCGAGTTGCAGCGCGCGATGCTCGCGCGGGCGCTGTGCCAAGAGCCACGTCTGCTGCTGCTCGACGAGCCCACGAGCGCGCTCGACATCGGCCACCAGCAGACCGTCCTCGACCTGGTGGACGCGCAGCGGCGCGAGCGCGGCCTCACCGTGCTGGCCGCGATGCACGACCTGACGCTCGCCGCCCAGTACGCCGACCGGATGGTCCTGCTGGACCGTGGGCGGCTCGTCCACGACGGCGACCCGCGGGCCGTCCTGCGGCTGTCGCTGCTCAGCGACACGTACGGGGCGCGCGTCGAGGTGCTCGACCGGCCGAGCGGCCCGGCCGTCGTCCCGGTCCGGCCGGCGTCGGCGACTGGCTGAGGGGGCGTCCGCGTGGTGCTGCTTGCGCCTGGGGAATAGGCTTCCCACCTGAGCAGTTGTCACGGATGCCAACCCAGCGAGAGGACGAAATCCCATGGCGTACACCCTTCCTGACCTCGACTACGACTACGGCGCACTGGAGCCGCACATCTCGGCCCAGATCATGGAGCTGCACCACAGCAAGCACCACCAGGCCTACGTGACCGGCGCCAACACCGCCCTCGAGAAGCTGGCCGAGGCACGCGAGAAGGGCGAGTTCGGGGCGATCAACAAGCTCGAGAAGGACCTGGCCTTCCACCTGGGCGGCCACGTGAACCACTCGGTGTTCTGGAAGAACATGTCGCCGGAAGGCGGCGGCGAGCCCGACGGCGACCTCGCCGCGGCGATCGAGGAGTTCTTCGGGGGCTTCGAGGGCTTCCAGAAGCAGTTCAACGAGGTGGCGAACGGCATCCAGGGCTCCGGCTGGTCGATGCTCGTGTGGGACACCCTCGGCCAGCGGCTCAACATCAACCAGCTCTTCGACCAGCAGGGCAACCTGCCCGTCGGCCAGCTGCCCATTCTGCAACTCGACATGTGGGAGCACGCGTTCTACCTGCAGTACAAGAACGTGAAGGGCGACTACGTGAAGGCGTGGTGGAACGTCGTCAACTGGGCCGACGTGGCCAAGCGCCTCGACGCCGCCCGCGCGGCGCAGATCGCGTACTGACCCACATCCCTGCGGGTCCCGCACGGGCGGGTCGCCCGATCCCCTGTGTGGCAGTTGGGGCTCACGCTTGGGGCGTTGCAGCGCCCCAAACGTGAGCCCCAACTGTCACACAGGGGTGGTTCCCAACCGTCGCACGCAGGGAGCCGCCCCGGGCCGGACGTGGCAACCTGACGGAAACCTGAGAATTGAGTTGTGATTCCTTAAGGATCGGCGCAATCTGGAGGAGTTGAGTTTTCTCTCACGTACCTCAGGAGAAGTTGAAGTGCCGATCTCGAACAAGCTGATTGCCGTGGCGACGAGCGCCGTCGTCCTCGTGGGCGGTGGCACCGCCCTCGCCCTGAACCCCGGTCAGGTCACGGCCCCCGCCCCCGTCACGGTCGCCACCCCTGCTGCCGCCGAGACCTACTCCGTCCACGTGACCGCCAACGGCGCCACGAGCGATGTCGAGGTCCAGAACCTCTCGGTTGCGTCCGCCCTGGTCGCCGCCAACGTCACCCTGAACGCGAACGACCGGGTGTCCCCCGATCTGGGCTCCACCCTCTCCGAGGGTGACACGGTCACCGTTCAGTCCGTCCGCCAGACCACGTGGACCAGGACCACCACGCTGGAGTTCTCCACCACGCAGGTCAACGATCCGACGCTCGAGAAGGGGCAGACGAAGGTCAAGACCGCCGGCGTCAACGGCGAGAAGGTCGAGACGATGGTGACCACCACTGTCGGCGGCACCGTCGAGAGCATCAATGTGGCCAGCGAGGAAGTGACCCGCGAACCCGTCAACAAGGTCGTCCTCGTCGGCACGAAGGCTCCGGTCCAGGTGACCTCGCGTTCGTCCGAGCGGCCCTCGACCAGGTCGTCCAACTCGTCCTCCTCGAGCAGCAGCTCGTCCTCCAGCAGCTCCTCCTCCAGCAGCTCTTGGTCGGACAGCTCTTCGTCCGACAGCTCTTCGTCGGACAGCTCGTCCTCTGGCGCCGGCCTCGACCTGTCTCGTGCGGCGATGTGGGACCGCATCGCCAAGTGCGAGTCGGGCGGCAACTGGTCGATCAACACCGGCAACGGGTACTACGGCGGCCTGCAGTTCAATCTCGGCACGTGGCGTTCGGTCGGTGGCACGGACTTCGCGGCCTACCCGCACCAGGCTTCGCGCGCCGAGCAGATCACCGTGGCGAACCGCCTCTACGCCCAGCGCGGCCTGCAGCCGTGGGGATGCCGCCACGCGGCCTGATCCGCCGCCACCACTCCGGACGCCGGCCCCGCGCGTTGTTTCGCGCGGGGCCGGCGTCCGTCTGCGACATCCCCGGTCAGAACTCCATCTGGGAGCCGATGACGACCGTCCGGTCGGGCGGCAGATGGAAGATGCCCGTGCGACGGGCCGCGACGCTGTTGAGGGCCATGAACAACCTGCGGCGCCATTCCCACGGGCGCCATGGCCCGTCGTGCTGCAACCGCACCACCGACAGGAAGTAGCGGGCCTCGTCGGGGTCGAGGAGGAGTTCGGGAACGAGCCCGGAGCCCCAGTAGACGGCGCGCGGCACGTCCTGGGTGTCATTGAAGCCGACGTGGTACTCGAGGTACACGATTCCGTCGTCGGCCGAGCCGAGGTCGTTGGCGCGCGCCCGATCGATGTGCCGGATGTGCGGAACCGGCTCGTTGACGATGCTGACGATGACGATCGTCTCGTGGAGAACCTGGTTGTAGTCGACGTTCTCCTTCAGTGCGAGCGGCACGGTCTGGCGATCGGGGTGCGGGTAGACCGAGACGCCGGGCACGCGCGGGATGCCCGAGGCGGTGATCTCGGCGATGAAGTCTTCCAGGGGGCCCTCGAGCACGGCCCGCCGGCGCGCCACCTCGGCCGAGCCGTCGCGCCACGTCGTCATCACGAGCAGAAGCGTCGCCCCGATGAGCAGCGGCAGCCACCCGCCTGAGGGGATCTTGATCACGTTCGCCGCGAAGTAGATCATCTCGAGCCCACCGATGACGACGGCGATGGCCACCAGCCGCCACAGCGGCCAGCCCCACACCTCCTTGGCCAGCAGCAGGAACAGCGCCGTGGTGAGGATGAGCGTGCCGGTGACGGCCAGGCCGTAGGCGTTGGCGAGGTGCACCGAACTGCCGAAGGCCAGCACCAGCACGACGACGCCCACGTAGAGCATCCAGTTGATGGAGCCGATGTAGATCTGGCCGCCCTCGACCTCCGAGGTGTGCTTCACGTGCAGGCGGGGCAGGAAGCCCAGTCGCGTCGCCTGCTGCGACACCGAGAACGCCCCCGAGATGACGGCCTGCGACGCGATGACCGTGGCCAGCGTGGCCAGGATCACGAGCGGCAACCGCGCCCAGCTGGGGGCCAGGTGGAAGAACGGGCTGTCGATCGTCGAGGGGTCGTTGATGATCGTGGCGCCTTGGCCGAGGTAGTTGAGCATGAGGCACGGGAAGACGACGAAGAACCACGACAGCCGGATGGGGCGCGCGCCGAAGTGACCCATGTCGGCGTACAGCGCCTCGGCGCCGGTGATGGTCAGGACGATGGCCCCCATCGCGATGAACGCGATGAACGGGCGCTCCACGATGAACTCCACCGCATACCAGGGCAGGAAGGCCTGGACGATCGTCGGATGCGCGACGATGGCCGGCAGCCCGAGCACGCCCAGCACGCCGAACCACACCACCATGACGGGGCCGAAGGCGCGGCCGACCTTCTCCGTCCCCCACCGTTGCGCGGCGAACAAGACGGTGAGCACGGCGATGGACGCCGGGACCACGAGTTCCTCGGCGTCCGGGTTCACCAGGGCCAGCCCCTCGATGGCCGACATCACCGAGATGGCCGGCGTGATGACGCTGTCGCCGTAGAACAGGGCCGCACCGGTGATGCCCAGCAGGGTCGCGACGGCGAGCCGGCGCGGCTTGTTCGCCATGGTGTGGCGCAGCAGGGCGACCAGGGCAAGGATGCCGCCCTCCCCGTCGTTGTCGGCCCGCATGACGAACGCCACGTACTTGACCGACACGACGAGCGTCACCGACCAGAAGACGAGCGACAAGATGCCGTAGACGTCGGGCGCGTCGGGCGCCACGGCGTTGTGGTCGGCGCTGAACACCGTCTGCAGCGCGTAGAGCGGGCTGGTGCCGATGTCGCCGAACACGACGCCGAGCGCCGCGAGCGCCAAGGGGGCCAGGGGCCCGTGCCGGTTGTCCTCCGGCTCGGGCGGGATCACCGGCATGGCGAACCCAGCCGGGTGTTGCCCTTCGGCGTCTGATGGTTCAGGCATGCGCACCATGGTGCACCCGTTGCGGACCGGACGGGCGGCGTCCGGATGAGAAACGCCCGATCCCTTGCGGGACCGGGCGTTCGCGCTGGTGGAGGGCGGCTCAGGCCTCGGCCTTCTCCTCCTCGGCGACCTCGGCGGCGGGAGCCTCGACCGGTTCCTCCGCCTTGGTGGCCTTCTCCGCCCGGGCGGCCTTCGGCGCCTTCGCAGGCTTCTTCGGCTCGCTCTTGGACGCCGCCGGCTTGGCCTTGGCCTTCGCCTTGCGGGAGTCCTCAACCGACTCGGTCACGATCTCGATGACCGCCATGGGCGCGTTGTCGCCCTGACGGTTGCCGATCTTCGTGATGCGGGTGTAGCCCCCCGGACGGTCGGCGACCTTCGGCGCGATCTCGGTGAACAGGACGTGCACGACGCCCTTGTCGGTGATCGTCTTCAGCACGACGCGACGGCTGTGCAGGTCACCGCGCTTGGCCTTGGTGATGAGCTTCTCGGCGAGCGGACGGACGCGCTTGGCCTTCGTCTCGGTCGTGGTGATCTTGCCGTGCTCGAACAGCTGACTGGCGAGGTTGGCCAGGATGATCCGCTCGTGGGACGGGCTCCCGCCCAGACGGGGACCCTTGGTGGGCTTGGGCATGATTCGGTTCTCCTCGCGGTGTCAGTACTGGTCGGTATCGTCGTCGGCGTACTCGACCTCGTCGTAGCTGCCGAGCGCGGCGAGCGGGTCGAAGCCGGGGGCGCTGTCCTTCAGGGAGAGGCCCATCTCGTGGAGACGGAGCTTGACCTCCTCGATGGACTTGCTGCCGAAGTTGCGGATGTCGAGCAGGTCCTGCTCGGAGCGGGACACGAGCTCGGACACCGTGTGGATGCCCTCGCGCTTGAGGCAGTTGTAGCTGCGCATCGTGAGCTTCAGCTCCTCGACCGGCAGGGCGAGGTCGGCGGCCAGCTGCTCGTCGACCGGGGACGGGCCGATCTCGATGCCCTCGGCGTCCACGTTGAGTTCCCGGGCGAGGCCGAAGAGCTCCACGAGGGTGCGGCCGGCGGACGCGACGGCGTCCCGCGGGGTGATGGCCGGCTTGGTCTCGACGTCGATGATGAGGCGGTCGAAGTCGGTGCGCTGCTCGACACGGGTCGCCTCGACCTTGTAGGTCACCTTGAGGACGGGGCTGTAGATCGAGTCGACCGGGATGCGGCCGATCTCGGAGTCGACGCCCTTGTTCTGCGCGGCGGACACGTAGCCGCGGCCACGCTCGACGACCAGTTCCATGTCGATCTTGCCGTTCTCGCCGAGGGTGGCGATGTGCAGCTCAGGGTTGTGGATCTCGACGCCGGCAGGCGGGGCGATGTCGGCGGCGGTGACAGCGCCGGCGCCGGCCTTCCGCAGGTACATCACCACGGGCTCGTCCTCCTCGGACGAAAGCACGAGCTCCTTGACGTTCAGGATGATCTCCGTCACGTCCTCGACCACACCCGGAAGGGTGGAGAACTCGTGGGCGTTGCCCTCGATCTTGATGCTCGTCACGGCTGCGCCCGGGATGGACGACAGCAGCGTGCGGCGCATCGAGTTGCCGAGGGTGTAGCCGAATCCCGGCTCCAGCGGCTCGATGACGAACCGGGAGCGGAAGTCGTCCACGACCTCCTCGGTCAGCGCGGGGCGCTGTGCGATCAGCATGTGTTTCTTCCTTTCCACCGCCCACTATTTGACGGCGTCCAGAGGGCCCGGCACGGTGCCGGACCCGATGGGGATCTGCGCGGGCAGGCGTCCGGGGCGGCCGATGGACCGGCCGCCCCGGACTCCTCGCTCACTTGGAGTAGAGCTCGACGATCAGCTGTTCGGAAACGTCGATCGTGATCTGGTCGCGGGTCGGCAGTTGGTGCACGAGGATCCGCATGCGGTTCGGGCGCACGGTGAGCCACGCCGGGACGACGCGCTCGTGGTGCAGCTCGCGGGCGATCACGAACGGATCCGCGTTGATCGACTTCGGCTTGACATCGATGATGTCGTAAGCCGACACGCGGTAGCTCGGGATGTTGACCTTCTTGCCGTTGACCAGGAAGTGGCCGTGGACGACGAGCTGACGCGCCTGGCGGCGGGTCGACGCGAAGCCGGCGCGGTAGATCACGTTGTCGAGACGGCTCTCGAGGATCTGCAGCAGCACCTCACCGGTCTTGCCGGGCTTGCGCACGGCCTCCTCGTAGTAGCGGCGGAACTGCTTCTCGAGGACGCCGTAGGCGAAGCGGGCCTTCTGCTTCTCCTTGAGCTGGAGCAGGTACTCCGACTCCTTGATGCGCCCGCGGCCGTGCTGCCCCGGGGGGTACGCGCGACGCTCGAACGCCTTGTCGTTGCCCACCAGGTCGGTGCCGAGCCGGCGGGACTTCTTGGTGATGGGTCCGGTGTAACGGGCCATGGTTGATCAGTCCTTCTCTTTCTGCTCGGTCAGACGCGACGACGCTTGGGCGGGCGGCAGCCGTTGTGCGGCACCGGGGTCACGTCGGAGATCGGACCGATCTCCAGACCCAGAGCGCCGAGGCTGCGGATCGCGGTCTCGCGGCCCGAGCCCGGGCCCTTGACGAAGACGTCCACGCGCTTCATGCCGTGCTCCATGGCGCGGCGTCCGGCGGCCTCGGCGGCCATCTGGGCGGCGAACGGCGTCGACTTGCGGGAGCCCTTGAAGCCGACGGTGCCGGCGGACGCCCAGCTGATCACGGCGCCGTTGGCGTCGGTGATCGAGATGATGGTGTTGTTGAACGTGCTCTTGATGTGCGCCTGGCCGGCGGTGACGTTCTTCTTCTCCTTGCGGCGGACCTTCGTCTTCGCCGCGGCGGCGGACTGCGCCTTGGTACGGCCTGCGGTAGCCATGTGTCAGTTCTCCTTTAGCCCGAGGCGCCGCGTCAGCGGGCCTTCTTCTTCACGGCGACAGCCTTCTTGCTGCCCTTGCGGGTGCGCGCGTTGGTGCGCGTGCGCTGGCCACGCACGGGCAGGCCCATGCGGTGGCGGCGGCCCTGGTAGCTGCCGATCTCGATCTTGCGGCGGATGTCCGCGGCGACCGTGCGACGCAGGTCGCCCTCGGTCTCGTAGTTGGCTTCGATGAAGTCACGCATCGCGACGAGTTGCTCGTCGGTCAGGTCCTTCACGCGGACGTCGCCGCTGACTCCGGTGGCGGCGAGGATCTCCTTGGCCCGGGTGCGACCGATGCCGAAGATGTAGGTGAGGCCGATCTCGGTGCGCTTCTCGCGCGGGAGATCGACTCCGATGAGTCGTGCCATCAGGCGTTCCTTTCGTCTCTCCGGCCGTCCGGGCCGGCGAAGGTGTGTGGCGTGACGCGTCCCGTGCGCCTGAGCGCGGGCCCCGGCCTTCGTCCGGAGGTGGAACCAGTCGGGTTGGCTTGCGGGCTCACGCGCCCGCCCCGGCTGGGGCTGCTGTCACGTTCTCTGTCACCGCTCGCCGCGGGGGCTGGTGTTCGCTCCCGCTCACGCTCGGTTCATTCAGTTGTCACCGCTTGTGCGGTGTGGGGATCGCTCCCCGCCCCGCCCCAGGGGCGTCAGCCCTGGCGCTGCTTGTGGCGCGGGTTCTCGCAGATCACCATCACGCGACCGTGCCGGCGGATGACCTTGCACTTGTCGCAGATCTTCTTGACGCTCGGCTGAACCTTCATCGAGCTACTTTCTCTGCTGTGTCCGGGCGCGGCGTGGCCGTGCTCGGACGGGGACGGACATCGACGTTCGGGTGAACGCGACTACTTGTGCCGGTAGACGATGCGGCCGCGCGTGAGATCGTAGGGGGACAGCTCGACGACCACTCGGTCGGCGGGAAGGATGCGGATGTAGTGCTGCCGCATCTTGCCGCTGATGGTCGCCAGAACCTTGTGCCCGTTCCCGAGTTCCACCCGGAACATCGCGTTGGGCAGCGCCTCGACGACGGTGCCCTCCATTTCGAGGGCGCCTTCCTTCTTGGCCATGATCTCCTAAGTCGTTCGGACGCAGTTGTCACCTGGACACAGGTGACCGACAGTCCATATTACTCCAGCCCTACAGCGCGCTCAAATCGGCGGCGTTCGGCTCACAGCAGGGTGAGGAGCACCAGGATCACGACGACGAGGAGCGCCATCGCGGCGGCCGCCCCGACCATGACGGTCATCAGCACCGGGAACGGACGCGGACCGCCCGAAGGCGTCAGCTCGCCGGGCTGGCCGGATCCGACGGGGACGATGGCGGGTGTGTCGTGGGTCGCCAGGGGGGGCAGTTCGGCGACGATGCCGGCGACCTCCCCCAGCCGGCTCGCGGAGAACAGGGTGTCGAGGTGCGCGCGGTAGGCGTCGGCGGCCACCTTGCCGTCGCCGTACGCCTCGTTGAGGCGGGCGATGAGGCGGTTTCGCTCGGCCTCGTCGAGCGGCGCGTCCGGCGTGGACACGTACTTCGACGACCTGGGCAGTTCGGGCATGGCTTCACTGTAGTTGCTTCCGCCACGGCGGACCTCCCGCCGAAGCGGCGCCGGTTGCGCCGAACGCCCCTAGAACAGCCCCACCACCCGGCCGTCGGGCGCGAGGTCCATGTGCGTGGCGGCGGGGTTGGCGCCCAGTCCCGGCATGGTCTGCATGGTGCCGGCGAGGGCGTAGACGTAGCCTGCCCCCGCGGCCAGTCGCACCTCGCGGATCGGCAACACCCAGCCGCCGGGGGCGCCCAGCGCCTTGGGGTCGGCGGTGGTCGAGAGGTGCGTCTTCGCAACCAGCACCGGCAGACCCCCGAACCCGAGCTCTTCCGCACGCGCCAGCTGCCGCGCGGCCTCCGGCGCGATCTCGATGCCGTCGGCGCCGTACACCTTGGTGGCCAGCGCGGTCAGCTTGGCCCGGATCCCCGCTTCCAGCGGGTAGGTGAAGCGCAGGTCGGTGCCGTCCCCGCACGCCGCCAGCACCGCCTCTGCGAGCGCTGTCGCACCGGCTCCCCCCTCAGCCACGAAGGTGCCGACCGCGCACCGGACGCCGCGGGCGGCGGCGTACTCCTCGATCACGCGGTGCTCGCTTCCGTGATCGCCGGGGAAGGCGTTGATCGCCACGACGGCCGGCACCCCGGCGCCCCGCACCACGTCGAGGTGGTGGCCCAGGTTGGCCAGGCCGGCACGCACCTCCTCAGGGTTCTCCGCCAGCATCGCCTCGGGCAGCGGCTTGCCCGCGACGATCCGGTGTTTGCCGGAGTGCAGCTTGAGGGCACGCACGGTGACCACGACCACGGCGGCGTCCGGGACGAACCCCGACGTGCGGCACTTGACGTTGACGAAGCGCTCGAAGCCGAGATCGGCGCCGAAGCCGGCCTCGGTCACGACCACATCCGACCGCGACAGCCCGACGTGGTCGGCCACGATCGAGTTGTTGCCCGTCGCGATGTTGCCGAAGGGTCCGCCGTGCACCAGCGCCGGCTGGCCCTCGAGCGTCTGGAGCAGGTTCGGCCGGATCGCATCGCGCAGCAGCACGCCCATCGCGCCGCCGGCCGCCAGGTCGTCCGCCGTCAGGGGGCGTCCGTCGCGGGTGAACCCGATGACGACCCGGCCGAGGCGGGCGCGCAGGTCCTCCAGCGAGGTCGCCAGCGACAGGATCGTCATCACCTCCGAACTGGCCGTGATGTCGAACCGCGACTGCCGCGGCACTCCGTCGAGCCGCCCGCCCAGTCCGATCACGATGTTCCGCAGCGCCCGGTCGTTCATGTCGAGCACGCGGCCCCACGCGATCGAGTGCGGGTCGACGCCGAGCACATTCCCCTGCTGCAGGTGGTTGTCGACGAGCGCCGCCAGCAAATTGTGGGCCGACGTCACCGCGTGGAAGTCACCCGTCAGGTGCAGGTTCATCGTCTCCATCGGCAGCACCTGGCTGTACCCTGCCCCCGCAGCGCCACCCTTGATGCCGAACACCGGCCCCAGCGAGGGCTGCCGCAACGCCACCGAGGCGTTGAGCCCGAGGCGTCCGAGCCCTTGGGTCAGGCCGATCGCGGTGGCGGTCTTCCCTTCGCCCAACGGCGTCGGAGTGATCGCCGTGACCACCACGTACTTGCCGCTCGGACGCCGGGCCCCCAGAGCCTCCAGCTCCACCTTGGCGGCGTGGCGGCCGTAGGGTTCGAGGTCTGAGTCGGTCAGGCCGAGTCGTTCACCGATCTCGGGCAGGGGCCGCGGCGTTGCGGACTGGGCGATCTCAAGGTCGGACGGCACCCTTCGTTTGTAGCAGCCCCGCTCGGGTCGCCACGCCGGTTCGGCCGCCGCGGTCGTCGTTCAGTGTCAACTCGGACGCCGCCGGCGCCGGCTCGGCGTCAGTCGGCCAGCGGACCGAAGGGGAGGCCGCGGGCGACGAGCTCCGACTCACCGCCGTCGAGGGCCGTGAGCACCCACAGACCCTTCGGGGTGACCGTGATCGTGTGTTCCCAGTGCGCGGCACGGGAACCGTCGGAACTGGCCACGGTCCACTCGTCGTCCAGGACGACGCCCTCGGATGAACCCCGCGTCACCATCGGCTCGATGGCCAGCGCCATGCCCTCCACGATCCGCGGCCCCTTGCCGGCGCGGCCCTCGTTGGGGACGTCGGGCGGCTGGTGCATGGCCGAACCGATGCCGTGACCGCTGTACTCGCGCAGCAGCCCGTAGTTCTCGGGGTGCGCCCGGACGCTCGCCTCGACCGCGGCGCTGATGTCGCCGATGCGGCCGCCGAGGCGGGCCGCCCCGATGCCGGCCCACAGGGACTCACGCGTGACCTCCGACAAGCGGGCGTCGGCCGCCGCCAAGTCACCTACCCCGAACGTGACCGCGCCGTCGCCGTGCCATCCGTCGACGATGGCGCCGAAGTCGACGCTCACGAGATCGCCGTGAGCGAGCACGCGGCCGCCGGGGATGCCGTGGACGATCTCCTCGTTGACCGAGATGCAGGTGACGGCCGGGTAGGGCGGGTACCCCCAGCCGGCGCCGTAGCCGAGGAAGGACGACTGCGCTCCGCGGCGGGCGAGGACGTCGCGGGCCAACTCGTCGAGGTCGCGTGTGGTGACACCCGGCGCGGCCGCGTCCGTGAGCGCGCGATGGACTTCGGCGACCACCTGCCCCGCCCGGCGCATGAGACGCAACTGGTCGGGGGTCTTGATCTCGATGCCGCGGCGTCCGATCACAGCGCGTCGAGGCCGGACGTGATCCGGTCGCGCACCGCGTCGACGGTGCCCACGGCGTCCACGTCGACGACGAGGCCGCGCTCGCGGTAGACGGCGACCACGTCGGCCGTCTCGGCATGGTAGACTTCGATGCGATGACGGATGGACTCCTCGTTGTCGTCGGCCCGGCCCTCCAGCTCCGCACGCTTGAGCATGCGGGCCACGAGAGCATCCGGGTCTGCGTTCAGCGCGATGACGCCGTCGAGCTTGGTCTTCGTCTCGTCCATCATGATGTCGAGCGCCTCGACCTGGCCGAGGGTGCGCGGGTATCCGTCGAGCAGCCAGCCCTTCCAGCAGTCGGGCTCGGCGATCCGGGAGAAGATCAGCGAGGTCGTCAGCACGTCGGGCACGAAGTCGCCGCGGCCGATGATCTCGACCACTCGGTCACCCAGCGGCGTGTGCCGCTTGATGTTGTCACGGAAGATGTCGCCGCTCGAGATCGCCGGGACGCCGTAGCGCTGGGCAACCGCCGTGGCCTGCGTCCCCTTGCCCGCCCCTGGCGGGCCCATGATCAACAGCCTCATCGCAGGAACCCTTCGTAGTTGCGTTGCTGGAGCTGACTCTGGATCTGCTTAACGGTATCCAATCCGACGCCCACGATGATGAGAATCGACGTACCGCCGAAGGGGAACTTGCCGGAGGTGCCCAGCGCGAAGAACGCGAGGGCCGGGATCATGGCGATGAGCGCGAGGTAGAGCGAACCGGGGGCGGTGAGGCGGCTCAGCACGTGGCTCAGGTACTTCTCGGTCGGCTTCCCGGCACGGATGCCGGGGATGAAGCCGCCGTACTTCTTCATGTTGTCGGCCACTTCTTCGGGGTTGAAGGTGATGGCGACGTAGAAGTAGGCGAACGCGATGATCAGGATGAACTCGATCACGTTGTACCAGAGGCTCTGGCCGGGCAGCATGTTCGCCCCGATCCACGCGGACATCGGGGACTGGGGGAAGAACTGGCTCAGCATGATCGGCAGATACAGGATCGAGCTCGCGAAGATGACGGGGATGACGCCCGCCTGGTTGACCTTCATCGGGATGTAGGTCGTGCTGCCACCGACGAGGCGACGGCCGACCATCCGCTTCGCGTACTGCACCGGGATGCGGCGCTGTGCCTGCTCGACGAAGATGACGCCGAGCATGACGACCAGGCCGATGGCCAGCACGGCCAAGAACGCCATCCAGCCGGCTGAGTTCGGCAGCGTGACGCCGTTGACGTCCTGGGTGCCGCGGCTCAGCGCGATGCCCCACATCTGGGCCGGGAAGGCGGCGGCGATCTGGGTGAAGATCATGACCGACATGCCGTTGCCCACGCCGCGCTCAGTGATCAGCTCGCCCAGCCACATGACGATGCCTGTGCCCGCCGTCATGGTGAGGATCATCACGATCATCGGGAAGAGCGACGTGTCGTAGATGACGGGCAGGGTGCAGCCCTGGAACAGCTGGCCGGTGACGGCCATGGTCACGAAGGCTGTCGACTGCATGACTGCGAGCACGATCGTCAGGTAGCGCGTGTACTGCGTGATCTTCTGCTGCCCGGCTCCGCCCTCCTTCTTCAACGCCTCGAGCCGTGGGATCACGACGGTCAGCAACTGCAGGATGATGGACGCCGTGATGTACGGCATGATCCCGAGCGCGAAGATGGCGAGGTTGAGCAGCGCGCCGCCGGAGAAGAGGTTGACCATCGAGTAGAGACCCGCGGCATCACCGGTGGTTGCCTGGACTCGACACTGGTCGATGTTCTCCAGGTTCACGTTCGGCGCAGGGGTGACCGATCCGATACGGGCGACCAGCAGGATGCCGAGCGTGAACAGGATCTTCCGGCGTAGGTCGGGCGTCCTGAGCGCGTTGGCGAAAGCGGAGAGCATCCGGTTCCTCTTTGTGAGTGCCTCGTTGGGCACCTCACCCAACCTTGCAGACTCTACCAATCATCGGTCCCCACCCCCACATCGGTGCCCCGGGGGTCCGGAAGACGAGCGGGCAACCCTCAGCCTGCGGGCACCAGCAGTTCGGGTCCGTTGTTGCGCACCGCGTTGACCGCCGTGCCGACGCGGTACACCGTCACGTCGGCGCCGGCGTCCACGCTGAGCAGCACGAGCGCGGCAGCCGCGTCGGTGAGGAGCGGGTCGAGCCAGGCGTCCCAGGCGTCGGGCCGGATCACCATGGGCATGCGGTCGTGCAGGTGACCGAGAGCGTCCGTCGCGCTCGTCGTGATGATCGAGCAGGTGGTGAGCCACGGAGCGTCCGGACCGAGGGAGCGGTCGCGCCAGAACTCGTAGATACCGGCCATGACCATCGGCCCTCCCCCGGCCGGTCGCACGAACCACGGCAGCTTGGCCGGCTTGCCCGAGCCGGACGCCGCCGGTGCGGTCTCCCACTCGTAGAAGCCGTCGGCGGGGATGAGGCAGCGGCGCGCGGCGAACGCCTTCGCGAACGCGGGCTTGGTCGCAACAGTCTCTGATCGGGCGTTGATCATGCGTGCGCCACCCGAGGCGTCTTTCGACCACGAGGGCACGAGCCCCCAGCGCGGTGTCACGAGCTTGCGGACGACCGCGTCGGACGCCTTGTCGATGCGTTCGACGACGGCCGCGACGGGGTCGGTCGGCGCTGCGTTCCACGTGGGCGACGGCGCATCGATGACCTCGTCGATCGCGAAGGTCTCGACAATCTCCTCGGTGCTGGCCGAGGCGGCGAAGCGTCCGCACATCATGACTCCTCAGGTGGTGAAGGCGTGGACGGCGACCACCACGGAGCCGTCTTCGGCGGTGACGCGCACGTAGCGCAGGTAAGGGTTCGTGGCGCCCGTGACCTCGGCGCAACGGCGATCGGTGCCGCGGCCCTCCAGCCCGGTGCAGCTGGCCGGGTTGGTCTCGGTGTACTCGTCGACGGACGCCGCCCACGCGGCCACCTGCCCGCGCGGGACGACGAAGGTCGCCTCGAGCGACCAGTCCTGGAAAGCCGTGTACGTGCTCGACTCGACAACGGTGCCCTCCGGCAGGTCCATGCCGCTCACCGCCTCGACGTCGGCCGCCGGCACGTCCGTGCACGACACCCCAAGGCGCACCCCGCAACCGTCGTCGTCTGCGGGTGGACCGAACATCGCCCCGTAGAGCCCGACGACCACCGCGCTCATCGCGGCCAGCGTCACGACGAACCACAAGACGGCGGCGACGACCAGAGCCCGGCCCCAGGCGGGCCATCGCTGTCCGGGGTGCAGGGTCATCTCAGTCGACAGAAGTCTTCGACCACGTCGCGACGGCCCGACACAATGAGTTCGTCCCCGGCGAGGGGCACCGTCTCAGGAACCGCATAGATGAACTCCTCCCCGGTGCGCTTCAGCCCGACGACCGTCACGCGGTAGCGCGTCCGGACGATCGACTCCCGAAGGGGGACGCCGATCGTCACGCGTGGCGCCTGCGTGCGTGCGATCGCGAACCCGTCTTCGAACTCGAAGTAGTCCACCATGAAGCCGCTGAGGGCGTGGCCTACGCGCTCCCCTGCCGACCGCTCCGGGTAGACGACGTGGTGGGCCCCGACGCGCGTGAGAATCTCACCATGGGTGCGCGAGACGGCTTTAGCCCAGATCTCGCCGACGCCGCCCTCGGCGAGGTGGAGGACGGTGATGATGGACGCCTCGACGTCACCGATCGCCACCACGGCCCGCGCGAAGTCCGCGGCACCGAGCTGGCGCAGCGCCTCGACGTCGGTGGTGTCTGCCTGCACGACGTGGGTGAGTTCCTCGGCGTAGCGCGCGACGAGGGCAGGGTTCGCGTCGACGCCCAGCACCTCGATGTCGAGGTCGACCAGCGTCTGGGCAGCCGCCGAACCGAAGCGCCCCAGCCCCAGGACGATGATGGCGCCCGGCCCCACTTTGCGACCGCCGGGAAGCAACCTATCCAACAAGGGGGTCCTCCTCAGGGTAGGCGTAGTGGCGATGTCTCTGCTGCAACGTGAGTGCGGTCACGACGCTCAGGACCCCGACTCGTCCAAGGTACATGAGCGCCATCAGGGTGGCCCACGCAGCCGGAGGAAGGGTCGGGGTGAGGTTCATGGAGAGGCCCACGGTGCCGAATGCCGACACCACTTCGAAGATCGCCTGCGGGAGCGGGGCGCCACTGGTACCGAGGAGCACCAGAACGCCCGCTGCCACGACGACGAGCGCGAGCACCATGACCGTGAAGGCCTGGCGTTGGGCGGGGACCGAGACCGCTCTCCCGGCAAGCGTCGTCCGCGTCTCGCCGCGCAACTCACCCCAGGCCGCGGCCAGGAGCACGAACACCGTCGTGATCTTCACACCGCCGGCGGTGCCGGCGGAGCCGCCCCCGATGAACATGAGGAGGTAGTTGACGAAGATCGTCTGGGGAGTTGCCGCCGCGTAGTCGATGGAGTTGAAACCCGCGGTCCTGGGGAAGACCGCGCCGCCGAGCGCGCCGAGCAGCCGGCCGGTCACGTCGGTCCGACCGAGGGTCCCGGGGTTGGTCCATTCCCACGCGACGAACGTCGCGTAACCGAGGGCCAGAAGGAGGAGCGTGCCTGTCACGGTGAGTCGCGCGTGGACGCTGAGGCGACGACGCGGCGTCTCGGCCCCACGCAGCAACTCGGAGACCGATGCCGTCGTGACGGTGCGGCCGGCCGCCGAGCCGCGAACACGGCGTCCCCCCCGGGGGAAGAGCTCGATGTAGATGGGGAACCCGAGGCCACCGAGCACGACGGCTGCACAGATCGGGATCATGATCCACGGATCAGCGTTGAAACCGATCAGATTGGTCGAATAGAGGCTGAACCCGGCGTTGTTGAACGCCGACACCGCGTGGAACAGCCCTTGCCACGCCGCCTCGCCCCACGATCCGGTGTACATACGGAAGCGGACCACCAACCAGGTGGCCACGCACGCTTCCGCGACCAGCATGGTCGCGAGAATGCGGAGGGGGAGGCCGCGGAGGTCGCCGAACGAGCGTGCCTTCGTCTCACCGATCGCCATGAGCGACTGCGACAGCGTGGCTCGTCCCCCGACGAGCTGCACCATGATGAGCGTCGACAGGGTCATGATGCCGAAGCCGCCCACCTGAATCAGCAGCAGGATTACTGCCTGACCGAAGAAACTCCAGTGGGTCGGAGTGTCCACGATCGCGAGGCCGGTGATGCACAGCGCAGACATCGAGGTGAAGGACGCCTCCCACCACCCTGTGGTGCGCCCCGGCTGGGTCGAGATGGGCAACATCAGCAGCCCCGTCCCCACGAGCCAGCCGGCCGCGTACGCCGTCGGCGCGACCCGCACCGGGTGCCAGCCCCACCGGACGAATCGACGCATCACCCGGACACCCTAGCCCGAGACGACCGTGCGGCCGACACGCGCAGCGGCGGGCACCCCGTTCGGGTACCCGCCGCCTCGTGTTCAGCAGGGAGAGCTCAGACCTGGGTGGCGGTGCCGCCCGCGGCCTCGATCTTCTCCTTCGCGGAGCTGGTGAACGCGTTGACCTGGACGTCGAGCTTCACGCTCACGTCGCCCGAGCCGAGCACCTTCACGAGCTTGCCCTTGCGGACTGCGCCGACCTCGACCAGATCGGCCACGGTCACCGTGCCGCCCTCGGGGAAGAGCTCAGCGAGCTTGCCCACGTTGACGACCTGGTACTCGACGCGGAACGGGTTCTGGAACCCCCGCAGCTTCGGCAGCCGCATGTGCATCGGCATCTGGCCGCCCTCGAACGCCGGGGAGACGTTCTTGCGCGCGCCGGTGCCCTTGGTGCCACGACCGGCGGTCTTGCCGCCCTTGCCGCCCTCACCGCGGCCGACCCGCTTGGCCGCGCTCTTGGCCCCAGGGGCCGGGCGCAGGTGGTGTGCCTTCAGCGCCATGTCAGTCAACCTCCTCGACGGAGACGAGGTGGATCACGGTGTTGACCATGCCGCGGTACTGCGGGAGGTCTTCCTTCTCCACAACGTCACCGATCTTCTTCAGCCCGAGCGTGCGCAACGTCTCGGCCTGGTTCCTCTTCACGCGGTTCGCGCTCTTGATCTGGGTCACCCGTAGCGTGGCCATCAGGCAGCTCCCTCCTTGCGCGCCCGCAGCAGGGCGGCCGGGGTGACGTCCTCGACGGGCAGGCCGCGGCGACGCGCCACCTGCTCGGGCTCCTCCAACTGCTGGAGCGCGGCCACGGTGGCGTGCACCACGTTGATCGCGTTCGCGCTGCCGAGGGACTTCGCGAGCACGTCGGAGATACCGGCGCACTCAAGGACGGCGCGAGCCGAACCGCCGGCGATCACGCCGGTACCCGGCGAGGCCGGGCGGAGCAGCACGACGCCAGCCGCCTTCTCACCCTGGACGGGGTGCGGGATGGTGCCCTGGATGCGGGGGACGCGGAAGAAGCTCTTCTTCGCCTCCTCGACACCCTTGGCGATCGCCGCGGGCACCTCCTTGGCCTTGCCGTAGCCGACGCCCACGGTGCCGTCACCGTCGCCCACCACGACGAGCGCGGTGAAGCTGAACCGACGGCCACCCTGCACGACCTTCGCGACGCGGTTGATCGCCACGACGCGCTCCAGGTACTGGCTCTTCTCCTGCTGGGCGTCGCCCCGGCCACGACGATCTTCGCGTCCGCGACGCTCGCCACCGCCAGCGCGCCCCGCGCGCTGGTTCGAGGCGTTTTCGTTCGCCATGAGATTTCCTTTCCGCTTCGATCAGAATCCGAGGCCGGCTTCGCGCGCACCGTCAGCCAGCGCGGCGATCCGTCCGTGGTACTGGTGGCCGGCGCGGTCGAACACGACGTTCTCCACACCCGCCTTCTTCGCACGCTCGGCCAGGAGAACGCCGACCTGCTTGGCCTTGGCGCTCTTGTCGCCGGACGCCGCCCGCAGGTCGGCCTCCATCGTGGACGCCGACGCGAGGGTCACTCCGCGGGTGTCGTCGATCACCTGCGCGCCGATGTGGCGGGCGCTGCGGGTCACGACGAGGCGCGGACGCTCCGGGCTGCCGAAGATCTTCTTCCGGCCGCGAGCCTGACGGCGCAGGCGCGCCTTCGTGCGGGCAGCCATGCCCTTGTTCTGGGACAACGAGATGCCCATCGTCACTTACCAGCCTTTCCGACCTTGCGGCGCACGCGCTCGCCGGCGTAGCGAACGCCCTTGCCCTTGTAGGGCTCCGGCTTGCGGAGCTTGCGGATGTTGGCGGCAACTTCGCCAACGACCTGCTTGTCGATGCCCTGCACGCTGAACGCGGTCGGCTTCTCGACCGTGAAGGTGATGCCCTCCGGAGCGTTGATGACGACCGGGTGGCTGAAGCCGAGGTTGAACTCGAGCTGCTGGGGGCCCTTGGAGATCACGCGGTAACCGACACCGACGATCTCGAGCTTCTTCTCGTAGCCCTCGGTGACACCGATGACCATGTTGTTCACGAGGGTTCGCGTGAGGCCGTGGAGCGCGCGATTCGAGCGCTCGTCGTCCGGCCGGGTCACCTCGATCTCACCGGCGTCGTTGCGGGCGACGCTGATGGGCTCGGCCACCGTGAGGCTCAGGGTGCCCTTGGGGCCCTTCACCTCGACCTGCTGGCCGTCGAGCTTGACCTCGACACCGCTGGGGACCGTGATGGGGAGCTTGCCGATTCGGGACATGTGTTCAGCTCCTCTCGATCACCAGACGTAGGCGAGGACTTCCCCGCCGACGCTCTTGATGGATGCTTCCTTGTCGGTCAGCAGGCCCTGGCTGGTGGAGATGATCGCGATGCCGAGGCCGCCGAGGACCTTGGGCAGCGCGGTGCTCTTCGCGTAAACGCGGAGGCCGGGCTTGCTGATGCGGCGCAGGCCCGCGATCGAACGCTCGCGGTTCTGGCCGTACTTGAGGGTGATCTTGAGGGTCTTGGCGACCTCGCCCTCGGTCGGCTCGAGCACCTCGAAGCCGGTGATGTAACCCTGCTGCTGCAGGATCGCGGCGATGCCCGCCTTGATCTTGCTGTGCGGCATGGTCGTGGAGTCGTGGTACGCCTGGTTGGCGTTCCGCAGACGCGTCAGCATGTCTGCGATCGGATCGGTCATGGTCATCTGGGCGGTTGCCCTTTCTCGAGCGGTTTCCCGCCGGGTACACCCGGCCGGGACCTTCTCGTTCGTTTCTTCTCCGCACCGCGCCGGCGGTGCACCCGGGCCGTCAGGGCCCGCGGTCCGGCGCGTCGGCGCCGGGGCTTGTTCAGTTGTCGCGCGAGCGGAGCGCTTTCCGTTCCGCGGGGGCGAGCGAAGGCGTCGCGGTGCTTACCAGGACGACTTCGTGATGCCCGGGAGTTCGCCGCGGTGGGCGAGCTCACGCAGGCAGATGCGGCACAACCCGAACTTGCGGTAGACCGACTTCGGACGCCCGCAGCGGTTGCAACGGGTGTACGCACGGACCGCGAACTTGGGCGTGCGGCTCTGCTTGACCTTGAGTCCAGTCTTGGCCATGGTCAGTTCACCTCCTGCTCAGCTGCTTCTTGATCTGGCTCTTGGAACCCGTGAAGGCACGCTTGCGCACGGTGGCCTTCTTGGGGTCGTTCTCGGGCGCCTTGAACGGGAACCCGAGCGCACGCAGCAGGGCGAGGCCCTCGGCGTCCGTCGTGGCCGACGTCACGAACGTGATGTCCATGCCGCGGGTGCGATCGATCTTGTCCTGGTCGATCTCGTGGAACATGACCTGCTCGGTGAGGCCGAAGGTGTAGTTGCCCTGGCCGTCGAACTGGTGCGCCGAGAGGCCGCGGAAGTCGCGGATACGCGGCAGCGCCAGGGTGAGCAGCCGGTCGGCGAACTCCCACATGCGGTCGCCGCGCAGCGTGACGTGGCAGCCGATCGGCATGCCCTCGCGCAGCTTGAACTGGGCGATCGACTTACGGGCCTTGGTCACCTGCGGCTTCTGACCGGTGATGGCGGTGAGGTCGCGGATGGCGCCGTCGATCACCTTCGAGTCACGCGCAGCCTCGCCGACACCCATGTTGACCACGACCTTCACCAGGCCGGGGATCTGCATGACGTTGGCGTAGGTGAACTCGGCGTTCAGCGCATCACGGATCTCGTCGCGGTACTTCTTCTTGAGGCGGGGCAGTTCCTTGACAGCGGTCTCGGCCATCTCAGATCTCCTTCCCGGTCTTGCGAGCGATGCGGACGCTGCGCTCGGCGGTGTACTGGGAGCCGTCCGGACGCCGCTTCGTCACCTCGACCCGCTTGTAACCGACGCGGGTGAGCTGGGCATTCTTACCGGCGCCCACCACGAGCTGGACGTTCGACGCGTGGATCGGCGCCTCGGTCTCGATGATCCCGCCGTCGTTGCGGCGGCCGTTCGGGTTCGCCGGGGTGTGCTTCTTGACGATGTTCACGCCCTCGACGATGACCTTGTTCTCCTTGGGGAAGACCTT
>NZ_JARKOT010000152.1 GCF_029977985.1 Propioniciclava sp.
CTCCAACGCCCGGTAGTGGTCGATCTCGGCCTCGGCGAGGGCGAGGAACGCGTCGGCGTCCAGCTTGTCGGCCGTGCTCGGGCCGCCCGCGATGCGGGTCATGATCGACTCGGCCGCGGTGACCAGGTCGGGGGCGACGCCGCCGTACAGCTCGATGCTGAGCGGCCGGAAGTCGGGGGTGTCGCGGACGCGCAGCATGGTGAGCTGCAGGCCGAGCTCACGGTGCTTCTTACGCAGCAGGGAGGCGACGGTGGCGTCCTCGACGCGGCCCACGTCGATGCTGTTCAGGATCGCGTGGAGCACCTCGGGATCGGTCGGCAGGTCGCGGTAGGTGAAGGTGGGCTCGTCCACGTCGCCGTCGAGGAAGGACTCCTTCACGTCCGCGGCGTCGGTGGGAGTCACGTCGAGGATGAAGCGGATGCTCGTGCCCAGCTGGGACAGCTGGTGGTCGATCGCCTGGTCGGCGATGGCGAGCGGGTTGTTGTACGTCATCGCGGGAGGGCTCCGAGGACGGGGTCGACGGACTCGGCGAGGCACCGCTTCAGGTAGGCGATGCGGTCGTGATCGGACTCGTGCGTCCACTCGTCCATGAAGGTCTTCTTGAACTCCAGGGCCAGCACGCAGCCGACGCCGGGGTACCGCTCGTGGACCTTCCAGGCCAGGTTCTGGCCCTTGAACTTCACGTTCTCGCGCAGGTCGAAGCCGCGGTCGAGGAACGAGGCGCGGAAGGCCCCGACCACGGGGCCGAAGGTGGCCAGGTCGACCGAGCCGGTGCCGAGGTTGACCTCGGGGTTCTCCTCGACGGGCTCGTCGGGCTCGTCGGGTCCCGGGCGCCGGTGGTTGTAGGAGTGCACGTCGTACAGCACGAACGGGCCCCGCTCGGCGACGGCGTCCAGACGCTCGAAGAGGGCGGCGAAGAAGGCGTCGTAGACGGCGAGGGAGCCCTCGACGACTGCGTCCGGCAGCGGGTTGTCGCGCCAGACGTGGAGCCCCCAGCAGTCCTCGGGGGTGCGGTAGACGGCCTTCTCGCGCACCCGGTTGAGGTCGGTCTCGAAGCGGGAACGGTGGACGAGCACGCGCGCGGGAAGGGCGGCGGCGATCTCGTCGGTCCAGGGGTCCTCCTCGCGCAGGCGGTCGCTCTCGGGCAGGACCATCTGCTCGGCCACCTCCGGCCGCAGCCCGTGGCCGGCGTGAATGGAGGTGGCGACGATCTGGCCCGACCAGTCGCCGACGAACTCATACGGCTGCATGCACCATTCCTAGCGCATCGGCGCTGGTGAGCGCGGGGTGTCGAGGTCGAAAACCGGCGTCGGGGCGTCCGCGGGTAGACTCGGCGCGGCCGCCGGCCGGAGAGGAGCGCGCATGCCCGAGGGTCACGTGACGCACCGCCTGGCGCGGGCGCTCGCCGCCGAGTTCGGTGGCCGGCGGGTGGGCGTCAGCAGCCCACAGGGACGCTTCGCGGACGCCGCCGCCCAGCTCGACGGCACGGTACTCGTGGGCGCCGATTCGGTGGGCAAGCACCTGCTCGTGGACTTCGAGCCGGGCACCGTGTGGATCCACCTCGGGCTGATCGGCAAGCTGCGCTTCACCAGCGACTTCCCGCCGCCCAGCCACGACACGCTGCGGCTGCGCATCACCGACGGACGCCTCGCCGCCGATCTGCGTGGCCCCCAGTGGTGCCGCCTCATCACGCCCGACGAGCGCGCGGCGGTGGTGCTGTCGTCGGGGCCCGACCCGATCCGGCCGGACGCCGACCCCGAGCGCGCCTGGCAGATCGTGCACCGGTCGAAGAAGCCGTTCGCGGCCGTGCTCATGGACCAGAAAGCGTTCGCCGGGGTGGGCAATATCTTCCGCGCCGAGGTACTGCACCGGCACCGCATCGATCCGTTCCTGCCTGCCGCCGAGTTGCCGCGGGACGTGTTCGACTCCGTGTGGGCCGACCTCGTGACCCTGATGCGTGCCGCCGTCGGCGTCGGACGCATCGACACCGTCTTCGACGAGCACACCCCGGACGCCATGGGTCGCGATCCCCGCGTCGACCGGCACGGGGGTGAGGTGTACGTGTACCGGCGCGCCGGGCTGCCCTGTCACGTGTGCGGTTCGCCGGTGCGCACCGAGCCGCTGGCGGGGCGGAACCTGTACTGGTGCGCGATCTGCCAGCCGTCCGGTGCGCCAGGGGAGGCGCTCAGGTGAGCTGGCCGTTCGCATGCACCGTCACCGGCGGGGGCCGCGGGCTGCTGGTGCGGCGCGGGCCGGCGTCGATCGCGGAGTTCGCGTTCGGCCTGCCGGGGGAGCCCGTCGAGGGCTGGGAGCCGGATGACGCGGACGCGCGCCTCACCCTCACCGACGCGTTCACCGCCCGCCTGCGGCACCAACCCGACGATGAGGGCTGGACCACCACGGTCTCCCTCGACAACACCTCCGACGACACGCAGGCACTGCCGCCGCTGGGGGTGGCGGTGAGCGTGGCACCCGGGTGGGTCGGGTGGTCGTGGTCCA
>NZ_JARKOT010000060.1 GCF_029977985.1 Propioniciclava sp.
CTCCACTGCGCCCCCGGCAACCCCGGCACGGCCGCGATCGCCACCAACCACCCGGTCGACGTCACCTCGGGTGCCGCGGTCGTCGCCCTCGCCCGCGACCTCGGCGCGACGCTCGTCGTGGTGGGCCCGGAGGCGCCGTTGGTGGCGGGCGTGGCAGACGCGGTGCGCGCAGCCGGCATTGCCTGTTTCGGCCCCTCCGCCGCGGCCGCCCAGATCGAGGGCTCGAAGCAGTTCGCCAAGGACGTCATGGCCGAAGCCGGCGTGCCCACGGCCGCCTCCGCCTACTGCGCCACCCTCGACGAGGTTGCCGAGGCCCTCGACCGCTTCGGCGCGCCGTATGTCGTCAAGGCCGACGGGCTCGCCGCCGGCAAGGGCGTCCTCGTCACCGACGACCGCGACGCCGCCCTCGATCACGCCGCAGGGTCGCTGCCGGTCGTCGTGGAGGAGTACCTCGACGGCCCCGAGGTCAGTCTCTTCGCTCTCACCGACGGCGCCACCTGCCTGCCCCTGCAACCCGCCCAGGATTTCAAGCGCGTCGGCGACGGCGACGCCGGCCCCAACACGGGCGGCATGGGGGCCTACACGCCGCTCCCGTGGGCGCCCTCTGGCCTCGTGGAGGCCATCATGCGCGACGTCGTCCAGCCCACCGTCGACACCATGGCCGCCCGCGGCACCCCATTCGCCGGCCTCCTCTACGCCGGCCTCGCCCTCACCTCGCGCGGCCTGCGCGTGGTCGAGTTCAACTGCCGCTTCGGCGACCCCGAGACCCAGGCCGTCCTCGCCCTCCTCCAGACCCCCCTCGGCGAGGTCCTGGACGCCGCCGCCACCGGCCGGCTCGCCGACGTCGGTGAGCTCGCTTGGCGCGACGGCGCGGCCGTCATCGTCGTCCTCGCCGCCGACGGCTACCCGGGCGTCCCCGCCCGCGGCGGCCGGATCGAGGGTCCGCGGCTGTTCGCCTCCGACGACGACGTCCACACCGTCCATGCCGGCACGGCGCTGGACGCCGACGGTCGCCTCATCGCCGCCGGCGGCCGGGTGCTGGGGGTGGTCGCCACGGCCCACGATCTTGCCACCGCCCGCACGGACGTCTACGCGGCGATCGCCGACCTCGACGCCCCGACCCTGTTCTATCGCACCGACATCGCCGAACGGGCGGCGTCCGGCCGGATTCCCACCCCGGCACTCTGATGGGCGTGGCGGGCACCCGGATCCGCAACCTGCTCGTCGGGGTCGTCGTGAAGGAGGGCCACGCGCTGCTGGAGGAGTACCCCGGCGACGCGTGGCGCGGATCGTTCCTGCGGGCGATCGGCGGCGGGCTGGAGTTCGGAGAGACCCTCACCGAGGGGGTGGCGCGCGAGTTCCGCGAGGAGCTCGGTGTCGAGGTGACCATCCGGCGGTCGCTCGGTGCGAGCGACAACATCTTCACCTGGCAGGGAGTGCCTGCGCACGAGGTGGTGCACGTCTTCGAGGTGTCCGCACCCGAGCTGGACGCCTGGCCCCTCGACGAACGCCGCCCCATCGCCGACCAGCCGAACGTCGCCGGCTGGTGGCCGTTGGCATCCCTGGCCGGCCGCGACGTCTATCCCGACGGCATCGTCGGCGTGCTCGCCGCGCTCAGGTGAGCCAGCCCGACAGCCACAGACGCGAGGTCGGCCCGATCGCCAAGGAGTCGTCGGTGAGCTGACCCTCGCCGATGCCGGGCAGGCGCACGCTGAGCACCGAGCCCTCCTCGCCGGGGGCGGGCTCCCAGGTCACCACGGCCTTCGCGGACTCCCACGGGGCCAAGGTGAGCTCGGTCACCGACGTCCGGTCGGGGTCGAGCCGCGCGAAGTCGGTCATGCCCTCGCGCCCGCCGAACCAGACGACCGGCGTGGTCAGCGTGACCGGCTGCTCGGAGCAGTTGTGGGCGGTCAGGATCAGCTGATTCTGTCCCTGGCCGCGGTCCACGGGCGAGAAGTCCAGCAGCGGCTCACCCGTCGTGCCGCAGATCACCGACCACTCGCCCTTCCGCTAGGTCTGCGTCGGGTCGAGGCCGCTGCCCTGGTCGGTCCGGGTGCTCGTCACGCTGGACGCCGCCGGTGTCGGTGGGGTGGGGCGGCCGAGCTGCGCGAGCCCGATGGCGGCGCCGACGGCGAGGATCACCGTGGCGCCCGCGACGCTCGTCCGGGTGAGGTAGTGCACGGGTCCCATGGTGACTGGAGAGGGCGCGTGTCCGCGTCGGCCCGTGGACCACGCGGTGTCCGACCCGCGACTTGCGTTTAGGCGTCCATACTGTATATAGTGCATATAGACAGTATGGAGAGTTGTGGGAATCGACATCGTCCTCTCGAACACCTCCGGCGTCCCCATCTACGAGCAGATCTCGGAGCAGTTGAAGGCGGCCATCCTGCGGGGGGATGTCGCGGAGGGGGCCGCTCTGCCGTCCATCCGCGGCTTGGCGCGCGACCTGGGCGTCAGCGTCATCACGACCACGCGCGCCTACTCCGACCTGGCGGCCGGAGGGTTCGTCACGAACGTCCCGGGCAAGGGCAGTTACGTGTTGCCGCGCAATGCCGAGCTCGTCCGTGAGCGCGTGCTGCAGGAGGTCACCGAACACTTCACGGACGCCCTCGCCAAGGCTCGCCTCGTCGATCTCACTCGCGCCGAGCTGCACGCCGTGCTCGACGCCCTCATGGAACAGGAGCAGTCATGAACCCCCTCGAGCTGCGCGGCATCACCAAACGCCGCGACGGCTTCACGCTCGGCCCGCTCGACCTCGTCGTGCCACGCGGGTACGTCATGGGCTTCGTCGGGGCGAACGGCGCCGGCAAGACCACCACGATCAAGATCGCCCTCGGCCTCGGTCGTCCGGACGGCGGCACCGTCGGCCTCCTCGACCACGCCCGCGTGGGCGTCGTCCAGGACGCGCCGGCCTACGTGGGGGAGTGGTCGGCTGCCGAGGTCGGCCGGGCCGTGGGCCCGTTCTACCCCGATTGGGACGCCGCCGGCTTCGCCCAGCTGCTCGCCTGGGCCGGCATCGACCCCACCAAGCGCGTCAAGGCGCTGAGCCGTGGCATGGGGATGAAGCTCCAGTTGGCGGTGGCGCTCAGCCACGGGGCCGAGCTGCTCATCCTCGACGAGCCCACCTCCGGGCTCGACCCCTTGGCCCGCAGCGAACTGCTCGACATGGTCGCCGAGTTCATGACGGTCGAGTCCCACTCCGTGTTGTTCTCGACGCACATCACCACCGACCTGGAGAAGATCGCCGACTACATCACGGTGATCGACGACGGCCGCATCGTCGCCTCCACGACGTGCGACGAACTCGTGGACGCCTACCGGATGGTGCGCGGGGCGGCGTCCGATCTGGACGCCGACCTGCGCCCCCTCGTCCACGGGCTGCGGGAGCACGGGGCAGGCTGGGAGGGACTGATTGCCACCGAGGACACCGTCGCGCTCGGACGCAGCGCCGTCGCCGAGCAGCCGAGCTTGGAAGAGATCGTCGTCCACCTCGCCAAGGAGCACCGTCATGTCTGAACTCGCCGCCATGATCCGGCTCGACCTGCGCACCGTCGGTGCGTCGCGCCGCCTCATCGCCGTCTACCTGGCGATGGCCACTCTTTTCGCCGCGTCGGGCGGGGCCAGCTTCGCGTTGCCGCTCATCGCCTTGCTCGGCGTGGTCATGGGGCTCAACCTCATCGGCACAGCGGAGTCGAACCGTCTGACCCTCCTCTACGGGTCGCTGCCGCTGCGCCGGCGCACCGTCGTCGTGGCCCACTACCTCGTGACTGCGGGCACGACCGTCCTGGCGGTCGCGCTCGGTCTGGCCGTAATGGCGGTGGTCGCCCGCGTGCGGGGGGAGACGGCCGACGATCTGCTGCTCTCGGGGGCAGGCGTGATCGCCGCCCTGTTCGTCGTGCTCGCCGCCATGTTGCCCGTGTACCTGCGGTGGGGCACCAAAGCGGGCGCCATCGTGATGCTGCTGTTCGCGATGGTCGCGATGGGGGCAGGAACGCTCTGGGGCGGCAACGCCGGGCTGGCCCTTCAGGTCACACCGGCGCTCGGGACGGTCGGCGTCTTGCTGGTGGTCGGGGTCGCGGCCCTGGCGGTGTCGCTACCGGTCGCCCTCGCGATCTACGAGCGGCAGGACCACTGACGGCGGCAGACGCTCGGTCTCCAGCAGGTTCTCCCCGCCGAGCCCGCGGCCACCCGGGCTGTGCTCTGCGGGGTGAGCCGATCCGGGGGTTGACCCCCCAGCCCGCCCCGCCGGGCTCGTGAAAGGCTGGCAGTATGCGCCACGTGCTCCGCCCTTTCCCGTGGGCGTTGCTCGGGCACCTCTGTCTGGGCATCGTGCTGGCTCCGGTGCTCGTGGTGGCCCGGATGGTGATGGCCGTCGCGGTGGCGCTCGCGCGGCGGGCCGGGGACGACGACGTGCTCAGTCTCGCCGCCACCGGCCTCGTGGGGTGCCTCGTGTCGCCCATCGCGTGGACGCATCACTGGGTCTGGGCGCTGCCGCTCGTCGCTTGGCTGGCGTGCCGAGGACGCCGCCTGCTCGCGTTCGCCTGGGGTGGGCTGCTCGTGACGTGGGTGGTGTGGTGGTCCGAGGACGCCCTCGTGGGCTCGTGGACGCTGCTGGCGGTGGCCACTCTGATCGCACTCTCGGGTGAACCGCGGGGGCGTCCATGGGAGAATGGGGGGGTTGTCCGCAACCCGCAGGGAGAGACATGACCGTCCCCAACGTGCTCGCGACCCGCTATGCCTCGCCGGCGATGCGCGCGATCTGGAGCCCGGAGCGCAAGATCGTGGCCGAGCGTGAACTGTGGCTGGCCGTCATCGAGGCCCAACGCGACCTCGGCGTCGACTTCGGGGGCGACGAACCGGACGCCGTCCTGGCCCACTACCGCGCGGTGGTCGAGAACGTCGACCTGGCCTCGATCGCGGCCCGGGAACGGGTGACCCGGCACGACGTGAAGGCGCGCATCGAGGAGTTCAACGCGCTGGCCGGGCATGAGCACGTCCACAAGGGCATGACGAGCCGCGACCTCACCGAGAACGTGGAGCAGTACCAGGTGCTGACGGCGCTGAAGCTCGTGCGCGAACGGGTCGTCACCGTGCTGGCCGCGCTCACGAGCCTCGCCGAGCAGCACCGCGACCAGCCCATCGCGGGCCGATCCCACAACGTCGCCGCGCAGATGACGACCCTCGGCAAGCGGTTCGCGACGGCCGCCGACGAACTCCTCATCGCCTTCGAACGGCTCGACGACCTCATCGGCCGCTACCCGGCGCGCGCCATCAAGGGGCCGGTCGGCACCGCGCAGGACATGCTCGACCTCTTGGGCGGCGACGCCGGCAAGCTGGCCGAGCTGGAGCAGCGGGTCGCCACGCACCTGGGCTTCGAGCGGGTGCTCACCTCGACCGGCCAGGTCTACCCGCGCTCGCTCGACCTGGACGCCCTCACCTGCCTCGTGCAGGTGGCGGCGGCGCCGTCGAACGTGGCCACGTCGATCCGGCTGATGGCCGGGGCCGAGCTGGTCACGGAAGGGTTCGCCGAGGGCCAGGTGGGGTCGTCGGCGATGCCGCACAAGATGAACACCCGCTCCTGCGAGCGCGTGAACGGCCTCGCGGTGGTGCTCCGCGGGTACGCGTCGATGGTGGGCGAGCTGGCCGGCGACCAGTGGAACGAGGGCGACGTGTCCTGCTCGGTGGTGCGCCGGGTCGCGCTGCCCGACGCCTTCTACGCCCTCGACGGGCTGTTCGAGACCTTCCTCACCGTGCTCGGCGAGTTCGGGGCGTTCCCGGCCGTCATCGAAGCGGAGCTGCAGCGCTACATGCCGTTCCTCACCACCACGAAGGTGCTCATGGCGGCGGTCAAGCACGGCGTCGGGCGCGAGCAGGCGCATGAGGCGATCAAGGAGCACGCGGTCGCCGTCGCGCTGGCCATGCGGCAGGGCCAGCAGCGAAACGACCTCCTCGACCGGCTGGCCGCCGACCCGCGGCTGGGGGTTCCCCGGGAGGTGCTGGCGGACGCCGTGGCGGATCCGCTGGCGCTGACCGGCTCGGCGGCGTCCCAGGTGAACGTG
>NZ_JARKOT010000154.1 GCF_029977985.1 Propioniciclava sp.
GCGCCCTATCCGTGAGCCCCAACTGCCACACGGGGTCCCGCGGGGGTCGAGTCAGCCCTCTACCCGTTCGCTCGGGTGCACGTGGGCGCGGGCCATCAGGATCGCGCGCACGACCAGCCCGAGCGCGAGCAGCCCGCCGGCGACCTTCCACCAGCCCTCCGCGATGAACAGCAGCACCAGAGCGGCGAGGGTCGGCACGAGGAAGATGAACGTCCAGCGCACGTAGCCGCCGAAGCTGGGCATGGTCACCCCGGCTCCTTCGGCGACGGCCTTCGTCATGAAGTTGGGCCCGTTGCCGATGTAGGTGATCGCGCCGCACAGCACCGCCCCGAGCGAGATGGACGTGAGGTAGTGCGCCGGAACGCCGGCCACCAGAGGCTCCCCCGGCAACTGCGCCGCCATCTCGAAGAAGGTCGCGTAAGTGGGCGCGTTGTCCAGGACCGCCGACAAGCTGCCCGTGAACACGAAGAACGTGATGGCGTTCAACGGCAGCGACGGTGCCACCTGCGCGAGGTAGTTCAGCGCCGGGATCATCGTCAGGAAGATGCCGATGAACAGGGCGGCGACCTCGAGGATCGGCGTCCACGTGAACTGGTTGAGGTGGAACCGCACATCCTTGTTGCCCAGAAGGAACGACCCAGCCGCAGCGAGCAGGAACACCAGCTCGCGCCACGGCACCCAGTCGGTCCATGCGGCGTGCCCCTCGAGGATCGCCTCCAGGTGCAGCGACGGTACGAACGCGACGGCCGCGATGATCATCGCGAAGAACAGGAAGTTGATCTTGCCGGCCACACCGAGCGGGGTGACGGCCGAGTCGTCGAAGGCGATTGCCTCGGTCGGCTCCTGGGCGTACTGGCGACGGTCGAGGGCGTAGTAGGTGAGCAGCAGCATGCCGTTGACGAACGCCCACTGCGGTAGCAGCGAGAAGGTCCACGCGAACGGGACGCCGCGCAGGAAACCGAGGAACAGCGGCGGGTCCCCGAGGGGCGTCAGCAGGCCGCCGCAGTTCGCCACGATGAGGATGGTGAAGATGACCGTGTGGGCACGATGCGTCCGCTCGCGGTTCGTGTTGAGCAGCGGCCGGATGAGCAGCATCGCCGCCCCCGTCGTGCCGATGAAGGACGCCAGGATGCCCCCGACAGCGAGGAAGATCGTGTTGTTGCGTGGCGTGGCGCGGATGTCACCGACGAGGTAGATGCCGCCGGCCACGACGAAGAGTGCCAGCAGCAGCAGGATGAACTGCCCGTACTCGACGAGCGCGTGCACGACCTCTTCACCATGCCCGGCCGCCACGAACCACACAGCGATCGGCAGGCCGAGCACGAGGGCCACGCCCAGTTTGACGGCGTTGCGCTCCCACAGGTGCTCGGTGGCGGGAAGGAGGGGCAGGATCGCGATGGATGCCAGCAGGAGCGCGAACGGGATGATGCTCCACCAGGCGACGTCCATCGGTGCTGCGGGTCAGTCGTCGGTGGCGGCCGGCGCGTCCGGCGTGGGCAGCCGCGTCACCGTGAACGCCGCGAGCGTCGTGGTCGTCGGGAGGTGGCCGGGCGCTACCCAGTCCTCTTCGGTGGCATCGCGGGTGGGGGTCTGCGCCGCATAGGGGTCCTCACCGGGAGTGAAGGGGCGGACGTTCTCGCCCAGGGCGGTGAAGATGGCCTGATCGAGAGCGTCGCGGACCACCCGCTGGTGCTTGCGTGTCTCTGCCATGCGCGCATCGTACCGGGCGCGTTGGCCGCTGCGGCGTCGAGCCCGCTCTCAGCCGGCGGTCGCTCCCGGCGAGCTCGAGGGGCTTGCGATCTGCGAGAGGGGAGCGCTGGGTGCCGAGGCCGGGCTGCTGGACGCCGTCGGTGCCGGCTGGGCCGTCGGTCCCGGGCCGGCGGTCGGCGACGGAGCCGGCCCGCTGTCGGGCGTCGGCGAGGGATCCTGCGTCGGCGTCGGCGTCGCCGACGGCGCGGGTGTCGGGCTGGCAGTGGGTGTCGGGCTGGCCGAGGGTGTCGTGCTGCCGGAAGGTGACGGGCTACCCGAGGGTGACGGGCTACCCGGGGGTGACGGGCTACCCGAGGGAGACGGGCTGCCCGAGGGAGACGGGCTGGCGGAAGGAGACGGGCTACCGGACGGCGACGCGGTGGGCGTCGGCGAGCCGCCTGGCGTCGGGCTCAGCACGGCCGACGGGGTGGCCGACGGCGACTGCGACGGTGTGCCGGGTGGGGTCATCGGGGTCTTCGGCGGCAAGACCGGCGGCACGACCGCTGCCTGGCTGGGCTTGATCGACCGGGCCATCCCGATGAGCTCGGCGAAGGGAGCCCCCGCGAGCACGCCGCCCGGATCGACGTACGAGCCGTTGAGGAGCACCTCGAAGTGCAGGTGGCAGGCGGTCGACAGGCCTGTGGTGCCCGCAAGGCCGACGACCTGGCCCCGCCCCACGGTGTCGCCCGCTGCGACGCCGATCACCGACAGGTGAGCGTAGCGGCTGACCACGAGATCCTCGTCCAGGGTGCCGTGGTTGATCTCGACGAGGTTGCCGTAGCCCCCGGCGGCGCCGGCGCGCGTCACCTTGCCGTCGGCCATGGCGACGACGGGGACGCCGCACGCGGCGGTCATGTCGACGCCGTTGTGGTTGCGGACGTAGTGGAGAATCGGGTGGAAACGGGGCCCGAAGGCCGACGTGATCGGGCCGGGCACCGGACGCACGTAGCGGTCCACGCCGGCGACGAGCGTGGTTCCGAACGGCATCTGCTCGGTCGTGCCCGCCTCGGGCGCCCACGCGGCCTGCGGCGACCCGGCCGCGAGACCGAGGGCGGTGGCGTCCGTGCTCGGGTCGTAGCCGAGGTGACCGGCCCGCGAGGTGGACAACGGGCCGGGGTCGATGATGGGGGCGCCGCCCTCCCAGACCGACGGGTAGATGGCTGCCTCGGTGTCGGCGGCCACGGTGCTCCGCGGCACCGACAAGGTGACGGGGTTCGCAGAGGCGGCAACGGGCACAGCCACGCGGCTCGCTGCCGCGAGGGTCGCGAACAGCATGGCTCCGGGCCGTGGGCGCCGAAGCCCACGGCGCCTGGGGTGCTGGCGTGCCTTGTAGTACTCTGGTAGGCCGGGTGAGGAAGGCCCCGGACGGTTGTTCCCCTCGATTGTTCACCCCCAACCGGGCGGAGTCCAGACCTCGAACTCCACCGAAAGTAGGAACTTCTCGACGACGGCCGCCCAGGCGAGGATCTCGGGCAG
>NZ_JARKOT010000204.1 GCF_029977985.1 Propioniciclava sp.
TGGACGCCGAGCACCACCCTGGCCGGGGCGTGCGCCAGGTACTCGGCGATGATCGCGAGACCGATCTCGGACGTCCCGCCGAGCAGCAGGATGGATTGCGGGTTGCCGGTGGCGTCAAGCATCAGAGGAGCTCCAGTCGTCGGGCCATGTCGGAGGCGAAGACCCCGTGGGGATCGATGGCGCGCCGGGTGGCGATCCAGGCGTCGATCTCGGGGTACATGCCGTGGAAGGTCTCGGCGGTCGTCCGGCTGTCCTTGCTGGTGTAGAGGCGACCGCCGAACTCGGCGACGCGGGCGTCCAGGCGGCTCAGGAAGTCGGAGAGCCCCGCCTTGATCGGGAAGTCGACGCACACGTTCCAGCCGGGCATCGGGTAGCTCAGCGGCGCGCGGTTGCCGTCGCCGAACAGCTTGAACACGTTGAGGAAGCTGTAATGGCCCGAACGCTGGATGTCGCCGATGATGCTCTTGAACTCCGCCACCGCCGACGGCGGCACCACGAACTGGTACTGCAGGAAGCCGTGGCTGCCGTAGGCGCGGTTCCACTCGCCGAACATGTCGAGCGGGTGATAGAAGCCGGTGAGGCTCTGGATGTGGTCGGTGTAGTTGCCCGACTTGAGGTACCACGCCTGCCCGAGCAGCCCGAACGTGAGCTTGTTGGCCAGGCCGTTGGGGAACACATCGGGCAGGGTGAGGAACGTCTTGCCGCTGAAGTCGAGCGGGTCGGCGGCCAGCTTGGGGGCCAACTCGCGCAGCTCGTCGAGGGTGGCGAGGTTGCCGCGGCTGATCGCTGCCCGGCCCAGCTTGGGCGGCGCGGAGATGGCGTCGAACCAGGCGCTCGAGTAGTCGTAGCGTTCCTCGGAGCCGTCGGAGTGCACGGCGATGGTCTCGTCGAGCGTGTGCGTCACCACGCCGTCGGCCTTGAAGTACGCCGTCTCGGTGCGGGTCATCGAGAGCGTGGCCCGGAGGATGATGCCGGTGAGCCCGATGCCGCCCACCGTGGCCCAGAACAGGCTGCCGTCCGGGTCGTCGGGCGAGCCCGCGGGCGTGAGGGTGAGCACGCGGCCGTCCGCCACGAGCAGGTCCATGCTGAGCACGTGGTCGCCGAAGCTGCCGGCGCTGTGGTGGTTCTTGCCGTGGACATCGTTGCCGATCGCCCCACCCACCGTCACCTGCCGCGTCCCGGGCAGCACCGAGACCCACAGGCCGTACGGCAGGGCCGCCTTCATGAGCGCGTCCAGGCTGACGCCGGCGTCCACGGTGACCGTGGCAGCGTCGGGGTCGATGGCGTGGATGCGGTCGAGTGGCGTCATGTCGACGACGACGCCGCCGCCGTTCTGCGCCACGTCGCCGTAGCTGCGCCCGAGCCCCCGCGCCAGGACGCCGCGGCCGCGGCCCTCGGATCGTTCCTCGGCGGCGCGCCGGACGGCGTCCGCGATCACGGCGACATCAGGGGTGCTGATCACCTCGGAGACACTGGGAGCCGTGCGGCCCCAGCCGGTCAGGCGTGCGGTGGTGGTGCTCACCCGGCGAGCCTACTGCGGTGGCGCTCCCCCAGCGACGCCGGTTGCCGAGAACGTGACAGTCGATCCTCCGAGAGGGTGGGGGTGGGGGCGTCGAGTGACCAGCCTACGTCGGCGGGGTTGTCCACAGCTGGGGATGCGGGCCCGCAGGAGACCCTCCCGTTGCGCTGGAATGACCCCATGCACCCCCGACTCGACGAGGCACTGACCGCCGCCGGCGGCGTCCTGCTGCGCCGCCACCACCCACACCTGAAGGCGAGCATCGCCAACGCCGTGCGTCAGCGGCAGCTGATCCGCCTGCTGCCCGGCATCTACGTCCGCGCGCAGGACGCGACCCGGCTCGACGTGAAGTCGCGCGCGGCCTGCCTGGCCGACCCGAATGCCGTGGTCACCGGCGCCGCCGCGGCGATCCTCGGCGGGTGGGACCATCTCCGCCGCCCGGAGGAGGTGACGGTGGCGAGCGAGGGGTTGCGGCGCCCTCAACCCGGTTTCCGATTCGAGCGGCGCCGCATCGCGCCCGAACTCGTGCGGAAGGTGGACGGCGTGCGCATCGCGGTCCGGGCGCTGGCGGCGCTCGATCTGGCGGCCGAGGGCGGCGACTTCCACCTGGAGGACGCCCTGCGCCGGGGCGTCCGCGTGGCCGACCTGCGGCGCGCGCTCGCGCTCAGCCCCGGACGCCGCTGGTTCGACCCTGCGGGAGGTGGTGCATCTGCTGCGCGACGCACCGTGGTCGCCGCTCGAAACCGAGGCGCACAAGCTGCTCCGCCAAGCGCACGTGACCGGCTGGGAGGCGAACCGGGGAGTCTACGACAAGCGGGGGGAAACCCTGCTCGGGTACGGCGACCTCGTGTTCGCCGAGTTCCGGCTCGTGATCGAACTGAACGGCGACGCCTTCCACAGCGACAAGGAGGGCCGCGCCCGGGATGAGGCGCGCGACCTCCGGCTGGAGCGGGAGGGGTGGGAGGTGATCCGGCTCCGGTCGGGCTGGGTGTTCAGGCGGCCGACGGAGTTCGTGGCGGCCGTGCAGGACATTCTGCGCCCCAGGGAGCCGCGGCGTCGGGCTGCATTGGCTGCCCGCCGACGCAGGTCGGTCACTCGACGCCCCCACCCCCAGCCTTCCCAAGGATCCACTGTCACGTTTTCAGGGTTTCGACCGGCTCGACCAGCTAGGACAGGCCCCAGAACACCCGGTCCATCACGGCGCGGGCCCGGCGGGCGGCGCGGGCCCAGTCGTCGGTGAAGGCGGACGCCTCACCCGGCAGATAGCCCAGCAACGCGGCCAGAGCGGCCAGCTCGCGGGCGTCGGTGGGAATGGTGTCGGACGCCCGCCCGCGCAGCAGCATCGTGGCGTCCCGGATGCGGGTGGCGAGCAGCCAGGCGGTGCGGAGGTCGCGGGCGTCGGCCTCGCTGAGATGACCCGCCATCTCCAGCGCTTCGAGGGCCGCGAGGGTGCGGGGCGTCCGCACGGACGGGTCCGCGTGGGCGTGCTCCAACTGCAACAACTGCACCGTCCACTCCACGTCGGAGAGCCCGCCCGGACCCATCTTCACGTGCCGGCGTGGGTCCGCGCCCCGCGGCATGCGCTCGTTCTCCATGCGCGCCTTCAGCTTGCGGATCTCGGTGACCTGCTTCGGTGCCAATCCGTGCTCGGGGTAACGCAGGGGCGCGATCAGAGCGAGGAGTTCGCGCGCGAGCCCCCGCTCCCCGGCCCCGTGGGCGGCGCGCACGAGCGCCTGGGCCTCCCACGTCGACGACCAGCGCTCGTAGTAGGCGCGATACGAGCCGAGCGTCCGCGCGATGGGCCCGTTCTTGCCTTCCGGGCGCAGGTCGAGGTCGATCTCCACGGCCGGATCGGCGCCGGGTTGGCGCAGCAGGTCCCGCAGGCGCGTGATAACCCGGATCGCTTTCACGACCGCCTCCCCGTCGCCCTCGTCGCCGACGACGACCATCGCGTCTGCGTCCGAGCTGTAGGAAAGTTCCCGTCCGCCCCAGCGGCCCATCGCCACCACGGCCAGTCGCGGAGGATCCTCCACCCCGCGCAGGGCGACCGCGAGGGCGGCGTCCACGGTCGCCGTCATGACGGCGCTCAACGCCTCCCCCACCGCTGTCACGTCGGCGGAGCCGAGGATGTCGGCGACCACGATCCGCAGCAACTCCTGGCGCCGCACCGCCCGGATGGCGGCGACGGCGGCCGGGGCCGCCTCGTGGCGCCGGGCGACGGCGTCCATCTCGGCCGCGATCTCGGCCACCGCTCGGGGCTGGGCGCGCGTCCCCGACAGCAGCTGGACGGTCTGCGGAGCCCGCAGCAGCAGATCGACGGCGAAGCGGCTGGACGCCAGCACACGCGCCAGGTTCTCGGCCATCTCGCCCTCGTCGCGGAGCGCGCGCAGGTACCACGACGTGTCGCCGAGTGCCTCCGACACCTGCCGGAACGCGAGCAGGCCGTGGTCGGGGTTGGGGCCGGCGGCGAACCACCCCAGCATCGCCGGCAGCAGCTGCCGCTGGATCTCGGCGCGGCGCGAGAACCCCGTCGACAGGGCCTCGATGTGCCGCAAGGCCGCGGAGGTGTCGTTGAAACCGAGGGCACGCAGGCGCGTCTCGGCGGCGTCCGAGGTGAGCCGCACCTGCTCGGTCGGGATGCGCGCCACCGCCTCGAGCAGCGGCGAGTAGAACAGCCGCTGGTGCAACCGCAGCACGTGACGCGTGGAGGCCCGCCATGCGGCGACGAGCGCGGCCGCGTCGGCGAACCCGGTCGAGCGGGCGAGGCGCCGCAGGGCCACGGGGTCGTCGGCGGGCATGAGGTGCGTGCGCCGCAACTGGAACAGCTGGATGCGATGTTCGAGCACCCGCTGGAGGCGGTAGTACTCCCCCAGCGCCGGGCCGTCCGAGCGACCCACGTAGCCACAGGCCACAAGGGCGTCGAGGCCGTCGAAGGTGCCACGGACGCGGAGCCGTTCGTCCGCGCGGCCGTGCACGAGTTGCAGCAACTGGACGGTGAACTCGGTGTCGCGCAGGCCGCCGGCACCCAGCTTGATCTCGACGTCGGCCTCCCGCGCGGGGATCAACGAGATGACTCGCTTGCGCATCGCCTGTGATTCGGCCACGAACGCCGGGTCGTCGGCAACCGTCCAGACCCGCGGCGCCACCAGGTCGCAGAACTGCTGGCCGAGATCCCGGTCGCCCGCCATGGGCCGTGCCTTGAGCAGCGCCTGGAACTCCCAGTTCTTGGCCCATTTGGCGTAGTAGGCCCCCATCGATGCCAGTGATCGCACGAGGGGGCCGTTCTTTCCCTCGGGCCGCAGGTTGGCGTCCACCTGCCAGATCGTGCCCGCCGCCGTGTGCGCCGAGCAGATGCGGGCGACCGCGCCCGCCAGCCGCTGGCCGAGCGTGAGGGCACGAGCGGCGTCCACGAGGGGCTCGCCGTCGTCGCCGACGGCTGGTTCGGCGACGTGAATGACGTCGACGTCGGAGACGTAGTTGAGCTCGCGGGCACCCGCCTTGCCCATGGCGAGCACGGCCAGCCGGACGCCCTCGTGGCCGTTGGTCTCACCACGGGCCAGGGCGAGGGCGGTCTCGACGGTGGCGTCCGCGAGGTCGGCGAGCTCCCGGGCGATGTCGGGCAGCGCCTCGAACGGGTCGGCGGCGGCCAGATCACGCGCGGCGATCCGGAGGAGGGCGCGGCGATACGCCAGCCGGAGGTCGTCGGACCGGGCGGGGTCGGCGACCGGCGTGGGGGCGGTGGGGTCGGCGCCGACCGCTCGCAGCAGCTCGGCCCGCAGCGAGGCCGCGTCGTGCGCCCGGGGACCGCCGGCGAGGGCGTCCGTGGCCTCAGGGTGGACGCCCACGTGCTGGCCGAGCGCAGCCGAGGCGCCCGCGACGAGGGCCAACGCCCGGCGGCGCTCGGCGTCGGCGAGGATGGCCGCCAGGTGGTCGGGGTGGTCGTTGGCGAGGCGGGCGAAGGCGGCCAGGGAGAGGTCGGGGTCGGCGCTGGCCGCGACGTCGGCGAGCAGAGCGGTCACGGACTGTTCGCCCTGGACGGCGAACAGCGATTCGACGGACGCCAGCGCCGTACGGGTGTCGGCGAAGCCGCTCCGGGCCAGCCTCCCGGCGTGCGTCGCCTGACGGTCCATGGGGCGATGGTAGGCCACCGAAACGGTCGGAGAGCGGAGGTACGCTGGCCGCAGCGACAAGAAAGGCACCCCATGAGCGAGCACGCGCGGCGCGACGTGCCCCGGCGCGTCCGGTGGACCCGCGGTAGGGTCGCGCTCCTCGCCGCCGCCGTGCTGGCCGTGATCGCCCTCGTCGCCGGCCTGGTGCTGATGAACGCGCTGCGGACGCCGCCGGCGCCGGCCACCGAGGTCGTCCGGGTCACGCGGGCCGACCAGACGACCACCGTGACCCTCTCGGGCACCCTCAGCCCGCAGACCCAGGCGAACGCGTCGTTCGCGGTGCCGGGGACGGTCCGGACGATCGACGTGAAGATCGGCCAGCAGGTGGCAGCCGGCGCGACCTTGGCGACGGTCGATGACCGGGATCTCGGCAACGCCGTCGCGCTCGCGGAGGCGAACCTCACCGCCGCGCGTGCCCAGGTGCAGACGATCCGTGACACGTCGAGCGCGACGTCGGCGCAGATCGCCGCGGCGAACGCCCAGGTCGAGGCCATGCAGGCGTCGCTCGACAACGCCCGCAAGCGCCTCGCGGACGCCACCCTGACCTCCCCGATCGACGGCGTCGTCGCGCAGGTGTCGATCGAGGTCGGCGACCAGGTGAGCGGGGCCGCCGGGTCACTGGCGGGCACGGCGTCCGGGTCCAACCCGTTCGGCGGGCTCGGGCTGCCCACCGGCGTGACGGGACAGGCGGCGTCCGGCACGACCACGGGCGCCCAGGTCGTAGTGGTTTCGCCCGACGCGTGGAAGCTCGACGCGACCATCGGCACGGTCGACCTGCCGGGCCTTCGGACGGGTCAGCTGGCCGTCGTGACGCCAACGGGCACCGACACGCACGTGACCGCGGTCGTCGACACGGTCGGTGTGGTGGCCACAAGTTCGGGCGGCGCCGCGGCGACGTTCCCGGTCACACTGAAGATCACGCAGGCCGGCGTCCAGCTGTTCTCCGGGTCGGACGCCGACGCCATCGTCACTACCGACACAGTGGAGGACGTGCTCACCATCCCGAACGAGGCAGTGACCTACGCCGACACGGTCACCACCGTCACCCGGCCGGGCGGCACGACCACCGAGGTCGCTCTGGGGCGGCGCTTCGCCGGACGGGTCGAGGTGACAGCTGGGCTGGCCGAGGGCGACGAGGTCGTCGTCCCCGTGGGCGTCGCGGTCACCGCGCCGGCGCGGCCCCAGTTCGGCCCGAACGGCACGCTCGCGTCGCCGGACCCCACCGCCACGCCCAGCAGGTAGGGCCGACGATGAGCGCACTGCTGCAGATGGAGGGCGTCCGGAAGACGTATGCGACGGGTGCCGTCGCGGTCGAGGCGTTGCGCGGCATCGACCTGAGCGTGGAGGAGGGCAGCTTCGTCGCGATCGTCGGCCCGTCGGGGTCGGGCAAGTCGACGCTCATGCACATCCTCGGCTGTCTGGATGTGCCCACTCAGGGCCGCTACCGCCTCGGCGGCGAGGACGTCGGCCACATGAGCGAAGCGGAACTGGCAGACGTGCGCAACCGGCGCATCGGCTTCGTGTTCCAGCAGTTCAACCTGTTGCCGTCGATGACGGCGCAGCGCAACGTCGAACTGCCGCTCATGTACGCCGGTGTGCCCCGGGACGAGCGCGCCCAACGTGCCCGGGCGGCGCTCGAACGGGTCGGTCTCGGCGACCGCACCCATCACCGGCCGGGCGAGCTGTCCGGCGGCCAGCAGCAGCGCGTCTCCGTCGCGCGGGCACTCGTGACCGACCCCACCTTGATCCTTGCCGACGAGCCGACCGGGAACCTCGACTCGGCCTCGACCCGGGACGTGCTCGGCCTCTTCCACGAACTCCACGACGCCGGGCGCACCATCGTCCTCATCACGCACGAAGCGGACGTGGCCAAAGAGGCGCGCCGCGTGGTCCGGATCATCGACGGGCTGCTCACCGAGGGTGAGGCACCATGACCTGGACCGAGACCCTGCGCACGGCCGGCGAAGCACTCCTCGCGCGGCGGATGCGGTCCCTGCTCACGATGCTCGGCATCCTCATCGGCATCGCCGCCGTCATGCTGACCGTGGGGCTGGGCGAGGGCGCGCGCCTCGAGATCACCCGCGAGATCAACCGCCTCGGCTCCAACCTGCTCATCGTGATGCCGGGCGCCCCCACGAGCAACGGCGGGGTGTCGTTGTCCGGGCTGTCGCTGACGATGGACGACGTGGTGACTCTCTCCGATCCGACCGTGGCGCCCGACATCGTCGGCGTCGCCCCCCTCATGTCGACGCGCGCGACCGTCTCGTTCGGCACCGAGTCGGCCACGACGACGATCACCGGCACCACGACGGACTGGGAGACCGTGCGCAGCCGGAGCCTCGTCGACGGCCGGTTCTTCACCGACGCCGAGTACGGCGGCGCCGAGCAGGTGGCCGTGCTCGGCCCCTCGACCGCGGCGACGGTGTTCGGCGATACGCCTCCGGTCGGCCAGTCGATCCTGGCCAACGGCCAGTCCTTCACGGTGGTCGGCGTGCTGGAGGCCGTCGGCGCGAACGCGATGACGAACGACGACGACCTCGTCCTGCTGCCGATGACGACGATGGCGCAGCGGATCGCGGCGCCATCGTCGGCACGGAACCTGTCCGCGATCTACGTCGCGGCGCGCGACGACGCGTCCATCAGCTCGGCGCACCAGCAGATCACCAAGGCGCTCGTGGTGGCCCACGGCACGACGAGCGCCGACCAGGACTTCTCGATCATGACGTTCCAAGCGCTTCTGACGGCCATGAACACCATGACGGGCGTGCTCACGACCCTGCTGGGCGGGCTCGCCGCCATCTCGTTGGTGGTCGGCGGCATCGGCGTGATGAACATCATGCTGGTCTCGGTGAGCGAGCGCGTCCGCGAGATCGGGCTGCGCAAGGCGCTGGGGGCGACTCCGGGGCTCATCCGGCGGCAGTTCCTCGTCGAAGCCGGCATCCTCGGACTGCTCGGCGGGGCGATGGGGGTCGCGCTGGGACTGATCGGGGCGGCCATCCTGACGCCGGCGCTCGGCATCGAGGTGTCCATCAGCCTGCCCGCGACGCTGCTCGCGCTCGCCGTCTCCCTCACGATCGGGATCGTCGCCGGCGTCTACCCGGCCTCCCGGGCGGCGAAGCTGGCCCCCATCGACGCCCTGAGGAGCGAGTGATGCAGCAGCGGCGGCGCGTCTTCCTGGGTGCCCTCGTGGGGGCGCTCGCCGTGGTGCTCATCGGCTGGGCCGCCTGGCCGCGCGAGGCCGAAGCCGCCTACGTCACCGCCCCCGCCTCCCGCGGGAGCGTGACCCAGCAGATCACCCTCGTCGGCCCCACCGAGCGCGAGAGCCAGGCGGTGCTCACGTTCGACACGCCCGGACTGGTCACGGCGGTCCTGGTCGAGGTCGGCGACCAGGTGGTCGCGGGCCAGCAGGTGGCCACCGTCGACGCCGCTCCGCTGCGGCTCGCCGTTCTGCAGACGCGTGCCGCAGTCGCCCAGGCCGAAGCGCAGTTGGACGCCGACCTCACGGCCCGGGCGAACTCCACCGACCGGGTGGCCCTCGGCACCGGCGGCGTACCTGTGCCGTCCGCGTCCGCAGGAGCGACGCGGGGGGCGTCCAGCGGCGTCAGCGGGCTCGGCGCCGGCGAGCCGCCGGCTTACGTGGGCGAGCTGACCGCCTCGCTCACCGCGGTGCAGCAGGCCATCGCCGCCCAGCAGCAGGTGTGCACGCCGGTCTTCGCGACCCTCCAGCAGCTTCGGGACGCCGGCGAGTCCGTTCCGGATCTCCCGACCGCATCTCCCCTACCCCCCGAGGTCACGACCCTGCCCACGCCCGCCGCGTCCACCCCGATCTCGCCCACGGCCACGCCGGACCCCTCGGCCAGCGTGAGCCCCGGCCTCACGCCCTCCGCGGAGCCGACGCCCACGGCCGCCACCGCTCCGACGGGGGAACCCGGCGCCGTTCTTCCCGCACACCCCACGGCCTGGCCCTCCGGCCATCCGACGCTACCGACGAGCCTGCCGACAGCGCTCCCGTCGAGCCTGCCGACGGCCTTCCCCTCGGGCCTGCCGACCTCGATCCCCACCGGCCTGCCCACGGCGTTTCCGCCCACGCCGCCCTCCGGCCTTCACCTGGAGAACATCGCCGGGTTCCTGACGGGATTCCAGGCGTGTTCGGAGTCGATGGCCGCCACCGCGCAGGCGGAGGGGCGCGCGGGAGCCGCGATCCTGACCGCGACCCAGGCGATGGCGCAGGCGAACCAGCAGGCCGCCGCCGGGCTCGCCACCGCCCAGGCCGAGCTCCAGGCGGCTGCCCAACAGGCGGCCGACCAGGCGATCGCCGCCGCCCAGCAGCAGATCGCCGACCAGATCGCGGCCCTCGCGGGCGGTGCTGTGACCGACGCCACTATCGCCCGCGACCGCGCCACGTTGCTGCAGGCCCGCCAGCAACTCGAAACCGCCGAAACGAACCTGACCGCCGCGACGCTCTCGTCCCCGATCTCGGGCACCGTCGGCGCGCTGGACTTCGTGGTCGGCGAATCGTCTGCTGGGCGTTCGGCCACCGTCGTGGGCCCGGGGTCGGCGAAGCTCACCGTGGAAGTGCCGCTGTCGGTGCGCGGGCTGGTCGCGCCCGGCACCGCGGTGTCGGTGGGTCAACTGGCCGCTGCGCACACGCTGGCCGGGCAGGTCACGACGGTGAGCGTCCTGCCGTCCGGCACGGGCGGCACGCCCCACTACAGCGCGACCATCCTCGCCGACGACCCCGACGGACTGCTGCCCAGCGGCGCCTACGCCGAGGCAACGCTCTCCCTGCGTACTGCTGCCGACGTGCTCACCGTGCCGATCTCGGCGGTCACCAAAGTGACCGACACGACCGCCACCGTCGAGGTCGTGCACGCGGCGCGGGACACCGAGGCAGAGACGCTCACCGTGGTCACCGGCGCCCACGGCGGCGGCCGCGTCGAGATCGTCTCGGGTCTCACGGAGGGCCAGCTGGTCGTGCTCGCCGACCGGCGCCTGCCCGTTCCGGGCGGTCTCCAGCAATACCAGTCGATCCGGGCGTCAGCGAGCCCGACGCCGACCCGATGAGCCCCCGCGATCCGGACGCCGTCCGCACGGCTGCGGCCGTCCGATCCAGCCTCAAGGAATTCGCCGCCGCCCACCCCGGACGGCTCGTCGAGGTGCGCGTGCCTCCCTGGGGAGCCGTGCAGGTGGGCGTCCCCGAGGCGGCGTCGGTGCACCGGCGGGGCACACCGCCCAACGTGGTGGAATGCGACGCCACCACCTGGCTCGCCCTGGTGGATGGCTCGCTGACCTGGGCTGCCGCCGTCGCCACCCACCGGGTGCGCGCCAGCGGCGTCCATGCGGATCTCGGCCCGCTGCTGGGGTGATCAACGCCGCGTGTCGAGGTCGACGACGTCGGCATCCGGACGCCGTCGCAGCCGGCACAAGATGCCATCGCCGGCGCCGAACACGACGCCCGGCAGGGCGAAGTCGCGCGTGACCTCCTCGAAGCCGAGGGCGGCGTGTAGGTCGCGGGAGGCCCGATTGGACGCCGCCACCACGTAGTAGACCTCGTCGGCATGGCTGAGAATGCAGTCGATGCGTTGCTGGGTGAGGCGCAGGCCGAGACCGCGCCGGCGGACGGACTCGTCGACGACGACCCCGCTCAGGTACCAGCCGTCCGGTGCCCCGTGCCCGCCGGACTCCACCGGCCGCAGGTAAGAGGCCCAGCCGAAGCCCACGACCCTGCCGTCGAGCTCGGCGACGACCAGGCAGTTGTCCTCGTTCGACACTTTCCGGTGATGGATGCCCACCCAGCGCTCCGTCGGCTCACCCTCGCGGTAGGCGGCCAGGCGCCCGGTCTGCTCTGCGTCCTGCGCCGAACCGGGCCGCACGACGGCGTCCGGGAGCGGAATGCCGTGGGCCTCGGGTTCATAGGAGGCGAAGAGGGTGTGCATGGTGAAGCCACCCTGTCACACCCGCGCGGTGGCTCCGGCGGCGTCTCAGAGCGACGGTAGGAGCTTGCCCAGCTCGAGCGGCGTGACCTGCCTGAGGTACTGTGCGTACTCGGCCTTCTTGTTGCGAAGAACGAAGTCAAACACGTGTTCGCCCAAGGTGTCGGCGGCGAGCTGACTGTTTTCCATGGCTCGGACGGCCGCGTCGAGGCTGTTCGGCAGTGGCTGGATGCCGAGGGCCGCCCGCTGCTTGTCGGTGAGCGACCAGACGTCGTCCTCGGCCGGGTCCGGCAGGACCATCTCGTTCTCGATCCCGGACAGCCCGGCGTTGAGGATCAGGGCGAAGGCGAGATACGGGTTGACCGAGCTGTCGAGGGAGCGCAACTCGATGCGCGCGGAACTGGCCTTCGTCGGCTTGAACATCGGGATCCGCACCATCGCCGACCGGTTGTTCTGGCCCCAGCAGATGTAGCTGGGCGCCTCTCCCCCGCCCGCGAGCCGCTTGTAGCTGTTGACCCACGGGTTGAGGACGGCGCTGATCTCCGCGGCATGGTGCAGGAGGCCGGCCACGAAGTGACGCCCCGTCTTGCTGAGGTTGAACTCGCCGGCGGCGTCGTAGAACGCGTTCGTGTCGCCCTCGAAGAGCGAGACATGGCTGTGCATGCCGGAGCCGGGCTCGTCGGCGAGCGGCTTGGGCATGAAGGAGGCGAAGAGGTCCTGCATCACGGCGACCTCCTTCACCACGACGCGAAACGTCATGATGTTGTCGGCCATGGTGAGCGCGTCGGCGTACCGCAGATCGATCTCCTGCTGGCCGGGGCCGCCCTC
>NZ_JARKOT010000208.1 GCF_029977985.1 Propioniciclava sp.
TCGTCGATCAGCCAGACGATCATCAGCCCCGCCATCCCGCGCATCATCGCCGACCTGGGCGGGCTGCAGTACTACGCGTGGCTCTCGACGATCGTCATGCTCGTGAGCGCGATCGTCACGCCCATCAGCGGCAAGCTCGCCGACATGTTCGGACGCCGCCGGTTCTACATCCTCGGCCTGCTCGTGTTCATGGGCGGCTCGGTGCTGAGCGGCCTGGCCATGAACTTCCCCTGGCTCGTGACGACGCGTGCCATCCAGGGGATCGGCATGGGCATCCTGATGCCGCTCAGCCAGACGATCCTCGGCGACATCATCCCGCCACGCCAGCGCGGCAAGTACCAGGGCTACATGGGCGCCGTCATGGGGGCGTCCCAGGTGGCGGGGCCGCTCATCGGCGGCGCGATCACGGACGCCTCGACGTGGCGGTGGCTGTTCTACATCAACCTGCCCGTCGGCCTGGTCGCGCTGTTCATGATCGTGAAGCACCTGCACGTGCCCGAGTTGTCGCTCCCGAGGAAGGTCGATCACGCGGGCATCTCGACGATGACCATCGGCGTCACGGCCGCTCTGCTCGGCATCACGTTCGGCGGCACCATGGGCTGGACAGATCCCCTCGTCATCGCCCTGTTGGCCGTCGGCGTCGGCGTCTTGACCCTGTTCGTCTTCATCGAGCGGCGGGCGGCCGAGCCGATCGTGCCCCTGCACCTGTTCCGGAACACGATCTTCACCTGGTCGGTGGTGGCGTCGTTCTTCATCAACACCGCGCTCATCGTGCTGCTCGTCTACACCCCGGTCTACGCCCAGGGGGTGCTGGGAGTGTCGGCGACCGCGTCCGGCCTCATCCTGATGCCGATGAACCTCGCCGTGTTCGGCATCGGCATCGTGATCGGAGTGCTCACCACGCGCACCGGACGCTACAAGGTGTTCGCCGTGGCGGGAACGATGCTCATCCTCAGCGCGACCGTGCTGCTGCTCCTGCTCGACGCCAACTCGACGCCCCTCGAACTCACGGCGATCACGTTCCTCTTCGGCGTGGGCATCGGCATGTCGTTCCAGATCTACACGCTCGCCGTCCAGAACGCCGTCCAGCGCCGCGACCTGGGCCCGGCGACGGCGTCCCTGCAGTTCTTCCGCAACATCGGCAACACGCTGGCCACCGCGGTGGCGGGCACCATGATGACCCAGCAACTGCTGGCCGGGCTGGCGACTCACATGACGCCCGAGGCGTCCGCGAACATGCCGGCCGAAGGGCTCGACCCGAACGCGGTGCTCAACCCCAGCCAGCTGTCCGGGCTGCACCCGGCGGTCGTCGACGTGCTGCACCGGTCCCTGGCCGATGCGATGCACCACGTGTACTCGTTGCTGCCGGCCCTGGCGGTGGTGGCGCTGGTGGCGACGCTGATGGTCCGGTCGATCCCGCTGCGCGACTCGCTGCAGACGCCCGAGACGACCGGCCGCGAGATCCTCGAGTCCACGGCGATGGCGCCGGCCAACCCCGAGATGGTGCTGCTCACACCGCGCGAGTTCCACCTGCGCAGCAAGGAGCGGATGCTCGCAGCGCGGATCCTGCTGCTCGCCGAGCAGGTGTACCGGCCCGAGAACGAGCTGCTCCGCGCAGCGGTCACCGAGTTCGGCTCGGGCGACCTGGAAGCAGGGCTGCAGTTGATGTACTCGACCACGGCCATGCTCCAGTCGGAGGATCCCGCCGTCATCGACGCCCACGAGGGCTATGCGGTGGAGCTGTCCGAGCGCGGCAAGCAGCGGGACATGCTGAGCGACGCCCTCACCGAGCGCCTCCACGACGTGGCGCGCCGCATCGCCGACCGCCCCATCGGGACGCCCACGAAGCCACACATCCTGAGCGCCAACGGCATCGACGACGCCGCCCTCGCCCGCGCCGTCGGCATGCTGGACACCGCTCTGGTGGCCGACATGGCGAGGCGGCGGTGGGCGTCGGAGGACACCGAGTTCCGCGATCCGGACGCCGACGCCCCCGGCACGGCCGCCGAGGACGCTTGAGGGCGGGGGCGGTCACGTTTTTGACATAGGAAATCGCGGCACGTGTCGCGATTTCCTATGTCAGAAAAGCTCGGTCAGATTGGTGCGCCACCAGATTCCGCTGACAAGGAAGAACGCCCCGCCCTAGCATCCCTGCATGGCCCGACTCCGCCGCGTCAGCCCCCGCATCGCGGGTTACACCCGCCGCCGCAGCGGCACGGGCTTCAGCTATCGGGACGCCGCCGGTGCGGCCCTGCCGCCCGACGAGGTGGCGCGCATCAAGGCGCTGGCCATCCCGCCCGCCTGGACGGACGTCTGGATCTGCCCCTACCCGAACGGCCACCTCCAGGCGCTCGGCACGGACGCCGCCGGTCGCCGCCAGTACCTCTACCACCCCGACTGGCGGTCGCGGCGCGACCGGTCGAAGTTCGCCCGGGTGACCGAGGCGGCCTCGATGCTGCCCCAGGCGCGCCGACGCATCGGACGCGACCTCGCGCTGGATGGGATGCCGCGGGAGCGGGCCGCGGCGACGGCGGTCCGGCTGCTCGACGTGGGCTACTTCCGGATCGGCAACGACGCCTACACCGACGCCAACGGCTCCTTCGGCCTGACGACGCTCGAACGCCAGCACGTCCGCCGGCGCGAGCAGGCGCTCGTGTTCTCGTTCGTCGGGAAGTCGGGGATCAGCCACACGATCTCCGTCGACGATGCGCCGGCCGTCGCGGCGCTCAACACGATGCGCACCCGCCGCGACGACAGCCATCGGCTGCTCGCCTGGAAAGACGGCCACGCGTGGCGGGACCTGTCCAGCTCGGACGTGAACGCTTACCTCGCCGACCTGTTCGCCGGCTCGCTCACCGCGAAGGACTTCCGCACGTGGCACGCGACGGTGATCGCCGCCGAGGTCTTGGCGTTGTCCGAAGAGCCGGGCGACACGAAGACGTCCCGTAAGCGCGCCGTCCGGCAGGCGACGCTCGAGGTGGCCGGCTACCTGGGGAACACGCCGAGTGTCGCGCGGGCGTCCTACATCGACCCGCGCATCATCGACGCCTACGAGTCCGGCACGACGATCGGCGAGGCGGCACGCAAGCGCTACCGGACGCCCCAGGCGCGCCAGTCCGGCCTGGAGAAGGCCGTACTGGCGCTGCTGGGGTCGTGACGCTCAGACCGACTGGGTGTAGTGGAACCCGGGGGTGCCGTCGGCGTCGTGCTCGGTGATCGTGAAGGACGCCGTCGCCAGATCGGCCGCCAGGGTGGCGGTGTGGCCCTCGCGGGTCCACGTGATCTGCAGCTGGTCGGCTGGGGTGTCCCCCACGGTGCACACCGCGTCGAACCCGAACGCCGGCGACGTCTTGCGGAAGCGCAGCAGCTCGAGCTGGTCCTTCACGACCGGCTTGGTCAGGCCCTCGCGGATGTCGTCCAGCGACAGGTTGGTGCGGTTGATCTCCTTGTGCCCACCCGATCCGGCCTTCTCGACGGCGGCGAGGTTGTTCTCGCCGGCGAAGAGGTCGAGGTACCACACCTGCGGCTTGCCCGGCATGAACATCTGCACCGCCCGGGCGAACAGGAGCCGCTCGTCCACGGCGCCGAGCGCGCTGTGGTAGGTGGCGTTCACCTGGTAGTACATCTTCTTCTCGCCGTGCAGGTCCTTCACGTAGCCGCCGCGGCCCTTCACACGCTCGATGACGGCGTCGATCTGGTCGTCGGTGAGCAGGCCCTTGAGGTCGAGCAGCGGGATGCCGTCGTGGCAGCCGAGCATGTTCACGGTCACGATGCCCTTGGCGATGATGTCGCCGATCCACTGACGCAGGACGGTGGCATCGCCGCGGTCGAGGGCGTCGATCAGCAGACCGGGGAGGAAGAAGTCATAGGTCATGAACCCCTTCTCGGCGATGGTCTCGTGGATCCGCTCCTCGTACCGGCTGTGGATCTCCGGCAACAGCGAGACACCGTGGCGGTCGGCCAGCCCCTTCACCTGGTCGAGCAGGTCCCAGGTGCCCGGGTCGTTGAGGAAGTTCTTCTCGCCCGGCTCCTTCGGGGCGTAGGCGAAGGCGTCCAACCGCACGATCTTCGCCCCGTAGCCCGCGAGGCGCTTGATCGTGTCGGCGTAGAAGTCCCACACCTTGGGCGACTTGATGTTGAGGTCCATCTGGCCGAGGTAGGTGCGCTGCGATTCGTACAGCTCGACCACCGCGTCCCTGGCATCCTGGAGGGGTGCGAAGTCGGCCTCGGCCGGACGCCCGCCGCTCGCGATGGTGGCGTTGACCCGCGAGGCGAGGAGATCGGCCGACGTGTACTGCAGCCCCGTCGCCTTCATGATCGCCTGGGCGTCGAGCTCGGGGTACCGCACCTCCTGGTAGAAGGTGTTCCAGTAGGGCTTCTCGGTCCCGTCGGGCATGCGGACCATCAGGATCGGCAAACCGGGCTTGCGGAAGAACATGTCCTTGATGAGCTCGGGGTCGGGCTGCACGTAGCCCTCGTCGGTCATCTCGCCGTGGCCCGCCCAGAAGGCGTTCCAGTCGATGAAGAAGTCGGCGTATTCCGACGCCGCACCCTTGGCCAGGATGTCCTGGAACTGGGGCGAGAGCACGGAGGCGTGGTTGAGGATGAAGTCGAACTTCGTCTCGATGCCCAGATCCGCGAGGCCCTCGATGTCCTCCGGCGCGGCATAGAGGTCGTTGAGGTCGTAGCTGACGACCGAGAAGCCGCGATCGAGATCGGAGTTGAAGACGCTCGGCAGGATGTACATGGAACTGAACACGTCGCGCAGTTCGGGTTGCCCGAGGAAGTCGACGATGTCGCCCAGGGTGCCGCCGAGGCTGTCGGGATACACGTTGAGCATGGGCCCGGCGTCCGGACCGTCGCCGCCCATCCGGCGGGCGTAGGCGGCGTGGTCGATCAGTTCGCCCGACTTGGCGAGGATGATCTTCGCCTTGGGAGACTGAGCATGCAGCATCCCCTGCTCGATGCTGAGCACGAGCGACGTGAACGGGCTGTCGACCGCGCCGTCCCGGGCGCGGGACCGACGGTGCGCCAGCGTCTCCTCAGGGGTGCTGTTCAGCAGGATCGGAATGTCGACGCCGGCGAGGTTGTCGGAGTTGCCGTGCGTCCACTCGACGACGAGGACGCGCGTGTCGCGCACATCGACGTTGTCGTACCAGAGCTCACCCTCGCTGCGGCCCATCCGCTTCAGGGTGAGCGTGGGCTCGCCGGCCTTGAAGGCGGCGACGATGCGGTTGACCTCGTCGAAATCGATCTCGTTGGCCGAGCCCAAGTAGTCGGCCAGCGCGCGGCGCCCGGCCCGGATGTACGTGGCGAGCCAGCCGAACTCGGCGACGCGGCCGGAGTCGGCATCCTGGCCGGCCGCCTGCAGCGTGTTCAGCACCTCGCGCACGGAGGCGTCGTACTGGTTCGCCGCGACGAGACCCTTCAGTCCGGCCGAGCGGAAGATGCGGAGGCGCTCGGCGTCGTTGGCGGCCGGGATACGCCGCGGGTAGTTGTCGCCCGACATGATGTAAGCGCCGACGCCGTTGTGGTTGAGGTAGGCCGCCAGCAGCGAGCCTGTCTCGGACTTGCCGACCCCCGAGCCGCCGTGCACCGCGACGACCGCCTTGCCGCCGTCGGCAAGCAGGGGCGTCAACTGCTCCCACAGTTCTCCGAAGATCGCCTGCGCGCCGCGCACGTGCGAGTCGGTGATGTGCACCTTGTCGCCGGGCATGTCGCCGGTCGGAACTGTGGAGACGTCGTCGATGGTGGGGATCTCGGGCACGTGTCCTCCTTGGATGTGTCAAACGTTTAACAGAACGTGGTGTAGTGCCGTGTTGAGCAGGAACCGAGCATGATGATGGTAACGGCCGCTCCCCCACTTCCGGCGACTTCTGGGCAATCGAGCGTGCAACCAGTTGCCGCGGGCACAGGTCGCGCGCACTGCCAGGCCGGCCGGGGAGTCCCAGCCGGCCTGGAGCGTCAACGGGACAGAGATCAACGCTCGTTGATGAGGCTGAGTCGTTCGAGGTACTCCTCCGGGCTCAACTCGCCGTCGGCGAGCCGCCGGGCGAGGATCGCCGCGGGGTCGGAAGCTGCCGGTGCGGCGTTCGGCGTGGGCGCGCCCGGGCGGGGGCCGTCCCAGACGAACGGGCCGATGCGGCCCACTTGGGAGAGGGCGAGGACGAAGACGAACAGGGCGAAGAACAACATGACGGAACTCCTTGTGGTGGGTGGATGCGGGCGCGGAGCGGCGCTCAGTGGGCGGCTGGCGGATCGGTGCGCAGGACGCTGGAGCGGTGCAAGTACTCCTCGGGCGTGATGTCGCCCTTGGCGAGGCGCTGCTTGAGAAGGGTGAGGGCGGCGTCCTCCGCAGTGGGCTGTGCGGCGTCGTCCCCGCGGCGCGGGGCGAACCGGACCGGCCCGATGCGCCCGCGGCGACGCAGGACGCGCAGCAGGACGAGGACGGCGATGAGAGCGAAGAGGCCGGGCCACCAGACCACGGTCATGTGGTGGCCGAAGAGGGAGAAGGTGTCCATGTGGCCGATGAGGGTTGCGTTCATGGGCACCATCCAACGCGGCGGCGGCCTCGCGGCCATCGGCCCGGGCGATGAAGCGGGAGCGGTGCCAGATACGTCAGTTGACGTACCGGCGGTTACGCAGCGGGACCGACGCGGGAGGTCGTCGCCGCCTCGTAGGCTCGCGTCCATGAGCGCTCGCGGATGGTTCCGGACGGTGGCCGGCATGGTCGCGTCTGCCGCCGTGCTCAATGCCGCGTGGGTCTACAGCGACGGCACCGCGCGCGTGCGCGTGGGTCCTTGGATGCGCGAGGACGGAACGATGATGCGCGAGGCTGCGCAGCGCGCCCTCACTGTGCCGGCCGCGCTGGCGATCGCCGGTGTGCTGGCCGGCCTGCTCCTGCTCGTCTGGCGGCCTCGCTGGGGCTTCGGGATCACGCTGGCCGCCATGATCGCCTACGGGGCAGCCGGCGGCCCCTCCCTCGCGCTGGTGGTTCCGGGCATCTTCGCATCCGTCGGGCTCGTCCGCCGCGTCCCGCTCTCCCGGGCGTGGCCGTGGTTCCTCGGTCTGCCGCTGGCGCTCTGGTCGGGCTGGTGGGACGCCCCCGCCCTCGGTCTCACCGACTGGCAGTTGGGGTGGGCGCTGGCGAGCGCCACCACATGGATGCTTGCCCCGACCGCTCTCGTGGCGCTGGGCATGGCCCGACGGCGCACCGTGCGTGCCGAACAGGAGGAGGCTGTGCGGCGGGCCGCGTACGAGGAACGCCTGCGCGTCGTGCGCGACATCCACGACATCGTGGGCCACTCGCTGTCGATGATCTCGCTGCAATCGGCAGTTGCGTTGCGAGTCCTGGACGCAGACCCGGCGCAGGCCCGCACATCGCTGGAGGCCATCCGATCCTCCAGCAAGGAGTCCCTCGCCGAACTGCGTGCGGCGCTGGGCGTGTTCCGTGAGGAGGATTCGATGCCGCCAGCCGGCCAACCCGACCCGTCCGTGGCCAGGGAGGCGAGCGGTGCGCCGCTCGCTCCCACGCCTACCTTGGCCTCGCTCGGGGCCCTCGTCGACGAGGTGCGGGCAGGCGGCGTCGACGTCGCGCTCGCCCCCGTCCCAGCCGCCGCAGGGATCAGCGCAGCCACCCAGGCCGCCGCGTATCGGATCGTGCAGGAGTCGCTGACCAACGCAGTCCGGCACGCGCCCGGAAGGCGGGTTCGGGTCGCGCTCACGCGGCATCCGGATGCCCTCGGCGTCCGCATCGCCGACGACGGGCGTCCGGCCGGAGACGTCGTCGAAGGGGGCGGCCTGACCGGGATGCGGCAGCGCGCGGAGGCACTGGGCGGGTCGCTGTCGGCAGGCCCGACCGCGGAGGGCTTCGTCGTCGAGGGCTGGCTGCCGTTCCAGCCGGGTGGAGGCGCGTCGTGAGCGGAGCCGTCAGTGTCCTGATCGTCGACGACCAGGCGCTCGTGCGGATGGGACTGCGGGCACTGGTGGCGTCCGAGTCCGGGCTCGTGGTGGCTGGCGAAGCGGGCGACGGGGCGGAGGCCGTGGCGTCCGCGCGAGCGCTCCATCCCGACGTGGTGCTCATGGACATCCGCATGCCCGGGGTGGACGGGCTGAGCGCGTTGCGCACCATCTCGGCCGACCCCGAACTGGCGGGCACGCGGGTCGTCATGCTCACCACGTTCGAACTCGACGAGTACGTGTTCGCAGCGCTCGAGGCGGGAGCCTCCGGCTTCATCGTGAAGGATGCGGACCCCGACGACATCCTGCGCGCCGTTCGCGCGGCGGCGTCCGGGGAGAGCCTGCTGTCACCGACTGTGACGCAGCGCGTGATCGCCCAATTCGCCGGCGCGAAGCGTGCTCCGGCGGCGTCCGGGCCGCAGCCGGGCCTGGAGGACCTGACCGAGAGGGAGCGAGAAGTGCTCGAACTGATCGCACAGGGGCTCAACAACGACGAACTGGCCGAGCGGCTGTTCATCTCGAAGGCGACGGCGCGCACGCACGTGAGCCACATCCTGCTCAAGCTCGGGGCGCGCGACCGCGCCCAACTGGTGGTCATCGCGTACCGTTCGGGACTGGCATGACCCCTAGGCTGGCGCTCATGGGGCTGCGGATCGACGGGATGTCGAACCTGCGCGATCTCGGCGGGACGCCGACGGCGGACGGAGGCAGGATCCAGCCCGGACGGCTGTGGCGTTCGGAGAACCAGACAGGCCTCTCTGCGGACTCCCGCCGCGCGATGATCGCCTCAGGGCTCACCGACGTGGTCGACCTGCGCACGTCGTACGAGTGTGCAGCGTCGCCGTCACCGTTCGTCGACGAACCGGAGGTCGTTTACCACCAGCACTCGTACTTCCTGGAGGAAATCGATGCGCACGCCGACGTGCTCCACGCCGCCGTGCCGTGGTTGGGCGGGGACGACTTCGGCACCCAGACGACCGACGACGGGGCGAACTCCTACCTCCTGTTCTTGGCGTTGCGACCGGATTCCGTGCTGGCCGCGCTGCGGGCGGTGGCCGGGGCGTCGGGGGCGGCGTTGGTGCACTGCGCGGTGGGGCGCGACCGAACCGGGTTCACCGTCGCGCTGGCGCTCGCGCTCGTCGGTGCTCCCGACGAGGCCATCGCCGCCGACTATGCGGAGACCTCGCGGCACTTGGAGGGAGTGCTCCGCGCGTTGTGGTCCGACGAGGCGTACGCATCGACGAGGACGAGGCGTCCACGATGGTGATCCACACCGACGAACACACCATGCTGGCCCTGCTGGCCTGTCTGCACGCCCAGCCCGGCGGCGTCGAGGGGGTCCTGAGCCGGCTGGGCTGGACGCCCTCCGACCAAGCCGCCCTCCGGGCGCACCTGCTTTCCTGACAACCCAGCGACCCGCTGTGGATTCCCGGACCCCGGGGCTCCGGAACGCCTCAATCCAACAGGTGAGAACGCAGGGCTTCCTGGTCGGCATCCGTCCAACCCAGCGTGCGCAGGAGGTTCTCGGCGGAGCCCCACTGGCGGCGCACATGCTCCAGTGCCGTTGCCATGGTGGCGCGCTCGGGGAGGAGATCCATCTTGGACATGTCGCCCTTTTCCGCCGCATACGTCGGGTCGGACCAGAGTTTCCACACGAGCGGCTCGATGTGCTCCGCGGTGGCGACGTAGTCGTCCACGATGGGTTCGTCGGGCACGCCGACGAGCGCGAGCGCCAGCGCGACGGTGAAACCGGTCCGGTCGCGCCCGACCGCGCAGTGCACGAGGGCAGCACCCTCCGCCTGGGCGAGGGCTCGCAGCGCGGCGAGCACCGAATCGGGGCGATCCCGCAGGAAGCTCAGGTAATCGTCGGCGTCGGCATTGCCGCTGTCGGCGTCGGGGGCCGGCTGGTCCTTCATCCACGGCAGGGCGTCTTCCAGAATCTCGGCGTCATCGTCCTCCGCCTCGGGGAAGAAGCTCAGGTGGTGGTAGGCGATGCCCTGGCGCTCCGCGAACGGCGAGGGTGATCCCTTCACTTCGAAATCGGTGCGCAGGTCGATCACGTCGGTCAGTCCTGCGTCGACCATCGCCTGCAACGCGGACGCCCCCAGCCCTGTCTGGTTCTCCGAGCGCCACAGCCGGCCAGTCCGGATCCTGCGTCCGTCCCCCGTGGGCGTCCCGCCGAGATCGCGCAGGTTGAGCATGCCGTCGATGTGGAGGGTCATGAATCCAACCCTAGGAGGTGGGCTTTCGGTGCAAACCGCCGGGGCTATCGGCGCAGACCACCGGGCTCGCCGCGCAAACCGCCGGGGCTCTCGGCGCAAACCACCGGGCTCGCCGCGCAAACCACCGGGCTCGCCGCGCAATCCGCGGGTCTCGCGGTGGGGTCAGGAGGCCACGGACGCCTTCGCAGCCGCGTACTCCGTTGTCAAGCGGTTCACGAGATCGGCGACCGAGGGGATGTCGTGGATGGAACCCACGCCATGCCCCGCGGACCAGATGTCCCGCCAGGCCTTGGCGTCGGTCTCGGTGGGATTCGTGAGGTGCGTCAAGTCGGGCCGATCCGGGGCGGGCAGGCGATCGGGATCGAGCCCCGCCGCCTCCAGTGACATCCGCAGGAAGTTCGCGCCCACCGTGCTCACCCCGGCGGTGTAGACGATGTCGGACGCCGTGGCCTCGGTCATCATCTGCCGATAGCCGTCCGACGCCAGCGACTCGCGCGTGGCCGCGAACCGGGTGCCGAGGTAGGCGAGGTCGGCGCCGAGAACCTGCGCGGCGAGCACGTCGGCGCCCGTCGTCAGCGCGCCTGCCAACAGCACCGTGCCGGAGAAGAACCGCCGAACCTCGGCCACCAGGGCGAACGGGCTCAACGTCCCGGCATGCCCGCCCGCCCCGGCCGCCACCAAGATGAGGCCGTCGACGCCGGCGTCCGCGGCCTTGCGTGCGTGCCGCGCGGTGGTGACGTCGTGGAAGACGACGCCGCCGTAGCCGTGCACGGCCTCGACCACCGTCGACACCGCCCCCAGCGACGTGATCACCACGGGCACCCGGTGTGCCACGATGGCCGCCAGATCGGCCTCGAGCCGCGCGTTGGACCGGTGCACGATGAGGTTCACCGCGAACGGGGCGTCGTCCGACCCCAGGGCGGCACCGATTTCCTTGAGCCACGCGACGAAACCGGCCGTGGATCGCTGGTTCAACGCCGGGAAACTCCCCAGCACCCCGGCCCGGCAGCAGGCCACCACGAGCTCTGGGCCGGACACCAGGAACATGGGCGCGGCGACGACGGGGAGGCGGAGGCGTCCGAGCAGCGGTGCGGGCAGGGCCATGGGGGCAGTGTCGCACGCCTGCGGCGTCCGGACGTCGTGCAGCCCGCCGGGCGGGCTCGATAGGCTGCCCACACGCGAGCGGGGGCGTTTCAAGGGGGTGGGCATGGCGATCGAGGTCATCGACAATCCGGAACGGGAGCGATTCGAGGTGCGCGAAGGCCGCCGGGTGATCGGGTGGGCCGCCTACCAGGAGACCGCGCGGCTCATCGTGTTCACGCACACGGAGGTGGACCCCGCCTACGAGGGCCAGGGCATCGGGAGCCAGCTGGTCCGCGCGACACTCGACCACGTGCGCGCGCAGGGCATGCAGGTGCTGCCGACCTGCCCGTTCGTGTCGGCCTGGATGGGCCGCCACCCCGAGTACGACGACCTTCGCTACCGCCCCGGCGATGAAGCGTGACCGAGGCGGAAAGCGTGAACAAGGCAGGGAGTCCGATGGAGATCACGGTGACGGGCCGGCACACCTATGCGGTGCCCGCCGAGAGCGGGCTGCTCACCCTCAGCCTGGGGGGTGAGGCCGCGACGCGCCGCGAGGCGACGGCGACGGCGTCGCAGCTGGCGAGCGAGGTGGCGGACGCCCTCGCGCGCCTCACCGAGGCGGGCGTGGTGACGTGGCATGTGGTGGCGCCCCTGACGACGTCGTCGTGGCGCCCACAGGGAAATTCGGGCAAGCCGCTGCCGCCGCGGCACGGCGCCCAGGTGCGCGTCCAGGCGCGGTTCGTCGATGTGTCGGCGCTGGCCACGTTCGTGGCCGACTGGGGACTGCGCGACGGCTGCACCCTCGAGGGGGTGGCCTGGGAACTCTCGGACGCCACCCGCGACCGCCTCAGCGACGACGCCCTCACGGCCGCCGTCGAGGATGCCGAGCATCGTGCGCTGGTGGTCGCGCGGGCTGCGGGGGCGCGCGATATCGCGCCCGTCTGGTTCCGCGACCCCCAACTCGCCGGACCCCACCCCTACGGCGAGGCCATGTTCGCCCGCGCGGCGCTCGCCGACGGGGGTGCCAGCCCGGTCGTTCCCGAGGACGTCACCGGGACGGTGTCCATCGAGGGCTGCTTCCGCGCGGTCGAGCGCGGTGGCGGCGCCACCAACCCCGCCCCGAGAAGACTCCACCCGTGACCACGCTCGCGGAGGCCGTTGCCACGGGTCCGGTCGTGCTCGACGGCGGCCTCGCCACCCTGCTCGAGGCGCACGGCCACGACCTCACCTCGGACCTCTGGTCGGCTCGGTTGCTGCGCGACAACCCCGGGGCCGTCGTCGCCGCCCACGCCGAGTACTTCGCCGCAGGAGCGCAGGTCGCCACGACGGCGTCCTACCAGGCGTCCTTCGCCGGCTTCGCCGGGCTCGGGCTGGACGCCGCCGGCGCGGCCCGCCTGATGGTCGCGTCGGTGGATTTGGCCCGGCGCGCGCGGGACGAGGCGGCGCCGGACGGGTGGGTCGCCGCGTCGGTCGGACCCTACGGCGCGGTGTTGGCCGACGGCTCCGAATACCGGGGGGACTACGGGTTGAGTGTGTCCGAGCTGCGCGCCTTCCACCGGCCTCGGCTGGAGGTGCTGGCCTCCGCGGCCCCTGACGTGCTGGCCCTGGAGACGATCCCCTGCTTGGCGGAGGCGGAGGCTCTGCTGGCGGAGGTCGAGGCCCTCGGCGTGCCCGCCTGGTTGAGCGTGACGTGCGCCGGCGGACGCCTGCGGTCCGGGGAGTCGGTCGCCGAGGCGTTCGCCATGGCGGCCGATGTTCACGCTGTGGTCGCCGTGGGCCTTAACTGTTCGGCGCCGGACGAAGTGGTGCGTGTGCTCGCCGCGACCCAGGGCGTCCGGCCGGGCATCGCCTACCCGAACTCGGGCCAGTCGTGGGACGCCGTCGCGCGCGCCTGGGTCGGCGAGTCCGCGTTCGACCCCGCCCTCGTGCGCTCCTGGCTGGACGCCGGCGCGCGGCTGGTGGGCGGGTGCTGCCGCGTGGGGCCCGCTGACATCGCTGCTCTCGCCGCGGACGTCCGGGCTGGTTGAGCCCTCTGTCCGGCCGGTCGGGGCCCGGTTTCGCTGGTTCCACGGCGTGCCTGGGGACTCAGACACGAGGTGACCGCCCGCCCACCCATCCGGGACTGTCGGCGGATCAGTCCTTCGACTGGGGCAGGCGCACCGTCCCGCGGGGGCGCCGCGGTGCCGACGGCGGCGGCACGACAGGGCCGAGGTCGCCGTCGGGCGCCACGTCGAGGTCGACGATCACGGGTGCATGGTCACTGGGCAGTTTCCCCTTGCGCGCCGCACGGTCGACCCACGCGGCGGCGACGCGTCCCGCCACCGGCGCCGAGGCGAGGACGAGGTCGATGCGCATGCCCAGATCCTGGTGGAACATGCCGGCCCGGTAGTCCCAGTACGAGAAGACGCGCTCCTCGGGCCAGCGGTCCCGCAGCACATCGGTCAGCCCGCCGGCACCGAACACCCCCAGCGCGGCCCGCTCCGGCGGCGTCACGTGCGTGTGCCCTACGTAGGCGGCGGGGTCGAACACGTCGGCGTCCGCGGGGGCGATGTTGAAGTCGCCGCACAACGCCACCTCCGCCGGACCGGCACCGACGGCGTCCGCCAACGCGGCGAGCCAGGCCAACTTGTAGGCAAAGTGGTCGGAGTCCACCTCGCGCCCGTTCGGCACGTACAGCGAATGCACGCGCACGCCGCCGCACACCGCGCTGATCGCACGCGCCTCCTCCTTGCCCGACCACGCGGGCTGCCCGGCGAAGCCGCGCTCCACGGCGTCGAGCCCCACGCGCGACAGCAGCGCCACCCCGTTCCACTGCCCCTGCCCGTGGCTCGCGAACGCGTAGCCGCGCGCGGCCAACTCCTCCCCGAGGAGCGCGCCGAACGCCTCCTCGGTGAGCTTGGTCTCCTGCAGGCACACCACGTCGGGACGCCGCTCGTCCAGCCACTGCAGCAGCCGCGGCACGCGCTGTTTCACGGAGTTCACGTTCCAAGTGACGATCCTCACCCCACGCAGGCTAGCCCGTCTTGCGATGATGGGGCCCATGACCACCCCGCCCTACGGTTCGTACCCGCCCGGCCCCGCCCCCCTTCCGGGAGGGCAAACACCCTTCCCGGGAGGGCCAACACCGTTCCCGAGCGGGGCGCCCCCGGTCCCCGGGGCGCCGACGCCCCCGTTCACTCCCGTCCCGCCCCCGGCCGGCCGGCCGCAGCCTCCTGCGCTGGGTGGTGCTCCTCACGATCGCCGACATCGTGCTGGCGTTCCTGAACTTCCTCTGGGGCATCTTCCTGGGCCTGTGGCTGGGCAACTCGGGCCTGGACACGGCCGGGATCCAGCTGTTCATGACGGTCACATCCTCAGCGTGGACCGCCCTGTTCGTCCTCATCACGCTCACCGTGCTCGTGCTGATCGCGCTGTCCTGGCGGGCGGCCTCCCGCGCCGCCCGGGGCGGCATGGTGCTCATCTGCGCCATGCTCGCCGCGCGCTGGCTCTACTCGGCGGCCATGTCGGTGGTCGTGATCCCCGCCCTGGTTCGCTCAGGCATCCCGCCCACCACGTTCAGCCTCTGGCTCACGGTCGCCGGCGTGTCGTGGCTGCTGGTCTCGACGGCACTGCTCGCCTTCGGGGCGTACCGCACCCATCGGGGCGGCGCCGCCGCCTGACCCCGCGCCAGGGTCAGCCGGCGCTCGGGTGGGTCATGTCCATGGGCACCACCCAGGCGTCGAACTCCTCGGCAGTCACCTTGCCCGAGCGCAGCGCGGCCTCCCGCAGCGTCGAACCCGTCTTGTTGGCGTCCTTGGCGATCGCGGCGGCGGCGTCGTAACCGATGTGGCGGTTGAGCGCCGTCACGAGCATGAGGTTCGAGGCCAGGTTCGCGGCGATGCGCTCGGTGTTCGGCTCGATGCCCACCGCGCAGTGCACGTCGAACGAGCGGGCGGCGTCGGCCAGCAGCCGGATCGACTCCAGCACGGCGTGCGCCATGACCGGCTTGAACACGTTGAGCTGGAAGTTGCCCTGGGTGCCTGCGAACCCGACGGTCGCGTCGTTGCCGAACACGCGCGCCACGACCATGGTGACCGCCTCGGACTGCGTCGGGTTCACCTTGCCCGGCATGATCGAGCTGCCCGGCTCGTTCTCGGGGATGCGCAGCTCGCCGATGCCGTTGCGCGGCCCCGACGCGTACCAGCGCACGTCGTTGGCGATCTTCATGAGCGCCGCCGCGAGCACCCGCAGCGACGAGCTCACCTCGACGAGAGAGTCGTGCGCGCTGAGCGCCGCGAACAGGTTCGGCGCCTGCGTGAACTCCAGGCCGGTCTCGTGGGTGATCCGCTCGGCGGTGCGGCGTCCGAACTCGGGGTGGGCGTTGAGACCCGTCCCCACCGCCGTGCCGCCGATCGCGAGTTCGCGGGCCCGGCCGTCGGCGTGCCGGATGCCGTCGAGGGCGAAGTCCAGCTGCGCCACCCAGCCGCCGATGACCTGGCCGAGCGTGACGGGCGTGGCGTCCTGCAGGTGGGTGCGGCCGACCATGACGACCTCGGCGTACTGCTCGGCCTTGCCGGCCAGCGTGTCCCGCAACGCCTCGACGGGAGCGTAGAGGCGGCCGTTCAGCTCGGAGACCACGGCGATGTGCATCGCCGTCGGGAAGGTGTCGTTCGACGACTGGCCCCGGTTGACGTGGTCGTTCGGGTGGACGGGCTTCTTCGACCCCCGGACGCCGCCCGCCAGCTCGATCGCGGCGTTGCTGATGACCTCGTTGGCGTTCATGTTCGACTGGGTGCCCGAGCCGGTCTGGAAGACGACGAGCGGAAACTGGTCGTCGAGTTCGCCGGCGATGACCCGGTCGGCCGCGGCGACGATGAGGTCAGCCACGTCGCCGGGAAGTTCGCCGAGCTCACCGTTGGCCTCGGCGGCCGCCTTCTTGAGGACGCCGAGGGCGCGCACCATCGCGCGACCCCAGACGAACGTGTCGCGGCCGATGTCGAAGTTCTCGACGGAGCGCTGCGTCTGGGCACCCCAGTAGGCGTCGGCGGGCACCTCGATGGCGCCCATGCTGTCGGTTTCGGTCCTGGTGCTCATGCGTCCACCGTACGTCGCCCGTGCCGGCCGCGGGCGGGGCTGTGGGACGGTTGGGCGCATGGTCGTGCCCATCGCCACCGAGAGGGGTCTCCGCCGCGGCGGGGGGATCGGCTGGCTGGCGCTCGCCGGGGTCACGTGGGGCACGTCGGGAACCATCGGGACGCTGCTGCGCGCCGCCTCAGGGCTGCCCTTCCTCGCGGTCGCCGGCTACCGCGTCTTCGTCGGCGGCCTGCTCATCGCGGCGTTCCTGCTCGTCACGCGCGGGGTTCGCCTGCCCCGCACCCGCGCCGGTTGGGGGCGCATCGCCGCGATCGCGGCCGCGTCCGCGGCCTACCAGTTCGGCTTCTTCTCAGCCATCGGGTACGTCGGCGTCGCGGTCGCCACGCTCGTCGCAATCGGCGCGACGCCGCTCATGGTCATCGCGGTCGAGGCCCTCACGGGCCGGCAGCGGGTGACCGGACGCCTCGCGCTCACCCTCGCGGTGGCCGGTGCGGGGCTGATCCTGCTCGTCGGCACGCCGGCACCGACCGGCGCCGGCCTCGCCGGCACCCTCACCGGGGTGGGGCTGGCGCTGGTCGCGTCGGCGTCCTTCGCCACGATCAGCCTGTTCGGCGCCCGGCCCGAACCCGACTACCACGACGCCACCGGCACCGCGGCCGCGTTCCTGCTGGGCGGGGCGGTCGTGCTCGCCGTCGCCGGCCTGACCGGGGGCCTCGCGTTCACCCCCACCCCGCCCGCCGTGGGGCTCGTCCTCGCGCTGGGCCTCGTGCCCTCCGCGGTCGCCTACCTGTCCTACTTCCGCGGGCTGCGCACCCAGTCGAGCACCACCGGCTCCCTCGTCTCCCTGCTCGAACCCCTCACCGCCACCACGCTGGCGACGGTCGTCCTCGGCGAGCGGCTGACCCCCTCGGCCGCGGTCGGGGCCGGCCTCCTGCTGAGCGCCGTGGCACTGACGGCCACGGCGTCCCGCGGCGGCGGCCGACCCGCGTGAGGGGTGGCGCGGCGGCGTCCCGATGTGGTTGTGTGGACGCTTCACAAGGGGGAACAACCCCTGCCGAGAAGTTCAAGGGAGAACCGCATGACGACGCACGCGACCTGATGACCGCGCCCGCCCAGTGCCTGGCCCCCGACGAGAGCCTCGTCGCCGCTGCCCGCATGTTCAGCAAGTACGACGTCGGCTCGATGCCCGTCGTCGACGGTGACACGCTGGTCGGCGTCCTCACCGACCGCGACATCGTCATCAACGCCGTCGCGAAGGGGCTCGACGTCGCCACGGCCACCGTCGCCGAGGCTGCGTCCGACACCGTGGTGACGGTCGACGTCGAGGACTCTGCCGAACAGGTGGCGCAGGTGCTCGGCGAGCACCAGATCCGACGGGTGCCGGTGGTGGAGAACGGCAAGGTCGTCGGGGTCATCTCGCAGGCCGACGTGGCCCGCGACCTCGACAACGCGACCGCCGGCGAGGTGGTCGAGGAGATCAGCAAGGACTGACGGAAGGTCCGATCGGCCCGGGCGGCGGCACGCCGTCCGGGCCGCTACCCTCGCCCCATGCAGCCCCTCGACGGCGCGGACCGCACCCGCCTCCTGCGGGAACACCCCCGCCCCACGTTCGCGCGCCCCGGCTGGGTCAGCCTCGACGGGCCGTGGGAGTTCACCTCCGGTTCGCCGGGCGACGCCCCCCTCGCGCTGGCCTACGACGCCACCATCACCGTGCCCTACCCGCCCGAGTCGGCGGCGTCCGGCATCGGCGTCGACCTCTGCGAACACCCCCGCTACCGGCGCACGTTCACCGCCACCGCGGATGCCGGCACACGCGTCCTGCTGCACTTCGAGGGCGTCGACCACGACGCGCGGGTCTGGGTCGACGGCCATCCCGTGGGCGCCCACGCGGGCGGCTACACGCCCTTCACCCTCGACATCACCGACGCACTCACCGGCTCCGGCGGCACCGGCGGCGTCCACACCCTCGTCGTCGCGGCGGAGGACGACGCCCGGGACCTCGAACTCCCCCGCGGCAAGCAGGCCTGGACGACCACCCCCGCCGTCATCTGGTATCGGCGCAGCTCGGGCATCTGGCGGGGTGTCTGGCTCGAGGAAGTGCCCGCCACCAGGCTGGACGCTGCCCGCTGGGTCACCGAGACCCCGCGCGGCGACCTCACCGGCACCGTCTGGCTCGCGGGCCACGACGGCGGCCAGCCACTCACCGTCGAGGCCACGTTCCGCCACGGGGACACCCTGCTCGCGCGGCACGCCATCCAGGCGAGCGGCCCGCAGGTCGAGTTCCGGCTGCGCCTCGGCGACCCGCGCACGGCCACGATCGAAGACCTCCTCTGGTCCCCTGACCGACCGGCGCTCATCGACATCGACCTCCGCCTGCTCCGCGCCGGCACGGTGATCGACGAGGTTGCCAGCTACACGGGCCTGCGGACGGTCCAAGCCGACGCCGGGCACGTCACGATCAACGGCGAGCGCACCTTCTGCCGGCTCGTTCTCGAGCAGGCCTACTGGCCCGACACCCACTTCACGGCCCCCTCCGCGGACGACCTTCGAGCGGAGGCCCGCCTCGTCGCCGACCTCGGCTTCAACGGCCTGCGCATGCACCAGGTCTCCGCCGACCCGCGCTTCCTGCGCGCCTGCGACGAACTGGGCCTCATGGTGTGGGCCGACCTGCCCGCCGCGCAGGCGTTCACGGCGGCGTCCCTGCGGCGCACCGTCGACAACCTGACCGGGCTGATCGAACGCGACCGCAACCACCCGAGCGTGATCGCCTGGGTGCCGTTCAACGAGAGTTGGGGCGTCCCGGATCTCGCCCGCAGCGACGCCCACCGGCACGCCGTCGTCGCCCTGCACGCCCTCGCCCGTGCCCTCGACCCCACCCGGCTCGCCCTCGGGAACGACGGATGGGAGCACGTCGTCGGCGACGTCATCGGCGTCCACGACTACAGCCACGACGCCGGCAAGCTGCGCCGCAAGTACGGCCACGGTGTGCTCGCTGCGACGCTGGCCTGGCGGCGTCCGTTCGGGCGGCGCCAGATCGTGGGCGCCCCCGGCGTCCGCCTGCCCGGCGGCACGCCGTGGGGGCGCGGGCGCCAGCTCGCCCGCATGCTCGCCCTCGAAGGGACGCCCGTGCTGCTCAGCGAGTTCGGCGGTGTCTCCCTCGACAGCGATGCCGAGGCGTGGAAGGGCTACGGGCGGGTCCGGACGCCGTCTGCGCTGCTCGAGCGGGTGGCTGCGCTCGTGGACGCCGTCGGCCCCGGTTCCGCGCTCGCCGGTTTCTGCTGGACCCAGCTCACCGACACCCTGCAAGAACAAAACGGCCTCGCTTGGCCCGATCGGACGCCCAAGGCACCCGTTGCCGACCTCCGGGCGGTCTTCGCAGGGACGCGAGAGGCGGCGTCCTGAGCTATGCGGGACCCGTCGCAGCGCCCGGGTGTGAGGAAGGCCCCCACGCCGGTGCACGTCGGGGCGCTCCGGGGGAAGCGTGACAGCAGCACAGCGAAGGGGCCTGCCCGGAGCGGTGAAACTCCGCCGGCGAGCTTAGCCAGCTGGCAGGAGGGCACCCAAGCCCGAGTTCCGCAGTTGGTGGGCATTCGGGCGGATCGGCGCAGATGTTTGGGCTTGTCAGTGGGGGTGGTGGGTCGGGGAACCCTGGAAATCGGTGGGCACACGATTTGTGGTGTTTCGCTTGACATGGCGGCTGGGAACCCGGTGGGCTGGTGGGCATGTACCTGCGGACCACCCAACGGCGGAACAAGGACGGCTCGGTCGTGCGGTACGTGCAGGTCGCCCACAACCGGAAGGTCGACGGCGTCACCCAGGCCGAGGTGCTGGTCAACCTCGGCCGCGAGGACGCCTTGGACCGCGCCGGCCTGGCCCGCCTGGTCGCCTCGATCAACCGCTACCTGGGCACCACGCCCGACCAGGCCGACGTCGGGATTCCCGGCGAGCAGTTGACGGTGGCGGGGTCGCGTCCGATGGGGACGGTGCACCTGCTCGATGGCCTGTGGCACACCCTGGGCGTCGACGATGCCCTGAAGAGGGCGTTGGGGCCCCGCCGGTTCACCACCGATGTCGAACGCGTCTTGTTCGCGCTGGTCGCGAACCGGGCCATCGACCCGCGCTCGAAGCTGTCCGCGGCGGAGTGGGCGTCCTGTGATGTGACGATCCCCGGCCTGACCGGCATGGATGAGGACCAGGCTTACCGGGCGATGGACGCCCTCATCGACGCCGACGCCCAAGCCCGGGTGCAGGAGGCGGTGTTCTTCGCGGTCGCGCACCTGCTCAACCTCGAAGTCGACGTGCTCTTGTTCGACACCACGTCCACGTACTTCGAACGCGACACCGAAGAGACCGGCGACACCGCGTTCCGCCTGTACGGCCACTCCAAGGACCACCGCACCGACCTACCCCAGGTCGTGATCGGCCTGGCGGTCACCAAGGAAGGCATCCCGGTCCGGTGTTGGTGCTGGCCCGGCAACACCACCGACACCACGGTCCTGCCCCAGGTCAAGGACGACCTCCGGTTGTGGCGGCTGGGCCGTGTGGTCACCGTCGTCGACCGCGGCTTCTCCTCCGAGGCGAACCTCGCCTACCTGAAACGTGCCGGCGGGCACTACATCGCCGGCGAACGGATGCGCGACGGGTCGTCGCTGGTCGAAGCCGCGTTGTCGAGGCAGGGCCGTTACTCCCAGGTCCGTGACAACCTCCGCGTCAAGGAAGTCAAGCTCGACGCCGCACCCGATCGCCGGTGGGTGATCTGCCACAACCCGGCCGAGGCCGAACGCGACAAGACCCAACGCGACCACGCCCTCGAAGCGGTCCAGGCCGAACTCGACCGCATCAAGACCCTCCGCGACAAGGCCACCGCCACAGGCAAGACCGGCATGACCACCCCGAAGACCCCGGCCAAGACGAACGCCGACACCGCCGGCGACGCCAACCCGGCCGACACGACCGAAGCCAAACCCGCCCCCCAACCCGCGCACGTGAAGGCCGAATGCGCGCTCCGCGACCACCCCGCCCTCGGCCGCTGGGTCAAGCAACTCCCCACCGGCCGCCTCACCATCGACCGGGCCAAGGTGACCGCCGAGGAACGCCTCGACGGCAAGTACCTCCTCACCACCAGCGACCCGGACCTGTCCGCCGAAGACGTCGCCCTGGGCTACAAGAACCTCCTCGAAGCCGAACGCGGCTTCCGGGACCTGAAGTCCACCCTCGAACTACGCCCCGTGTACCACCGGCTCGAACCCCGGATCCGCGCCCACGTCCTGCTCTGCTGGCTCGCCCTCCTCCTCATCCGGGTCGCCGAACGCTCCACCGGACAGACCTGGCGACGGATCGCGATCGAACTCGGCCGGATCCACGCCGTCACCCTCACCGGAACCGCCGGCACCGTCGTACACGTCACCCCGCTCAACACCACCCAAGCCGGCATTCTGCAGGCCTGCAAGATCACCCCACCACCCGCCGTGACCACCCTCACCCCAGCCTGACAAGCCCAAACACCATCAACCACAAGCCCGGAAGGCGTGGACACACGACCCCCTCCGGGCCCGGACCACGTTCCCCCTAGCCAAACCCAGAATCCGGCCCCACCGCCTGCCCACCAGCTGCGGAACCCGGGCCAAGGGTTGTCACGTTTTCGTCCGCTCCGACGGATTTGACCGCGTCGGAAGGGCGCGGTTGGCTGGGCGCGTGACCGACGCCGACGCCGCAGTGGCCAACCCGCACTTCCTCGACCCCGACTGGTGGCGCCACGCCGTGGTCTACCAGATCTATCCGCGGTCGTTCGCCGACTCCGACGACAACGGGACGGGCGACATCCGCGGCATGATCGACCGGCTCGACCACCTCGCCGGCCTCGGGGTCGACGCCGTGTGGGTCAGCCCGTGGTACCCCTCACCGCTGCTCGACGGCGGCTACGACGTGGCCGACTACCGCGACGTCTCGCCCGACTTCGGCACCCTCGCCGACGCCGACGCCTTCATCGCGGCGGCGCACGCGCGCGGGCTGCGCGTCCTGCTGGACCTGGTGCCCAACCACTCCAGCTGGGACCACCCGTGGTTCCGGGCCGCGCTGGCGGCCGGGCCGGGCTCCCCCGAGCGGGCACGGTACGTGTTCCGCGACGGCCGGGGCGAGCACGGGGAGGAGCCGCCCAACAACTGGGGGAGCCTGTTCGGCGGTCCGGCATGGACGCGGGTCACCGAGGCCGACGGACGACCCGGCCAGTGGTACCTGCATCTGTTCGACATCAGCCAGCCAGACTTCGACTGGACCAACGAAGACGTGTGCGCCGAGATCGACGCGGTGATGCGGTTCTGGTTCGACCGGGGCATCGACGGGTTCCGGATCGACGTGGCCGACGCGATGGTGAAGGACGCCGCCCTGCCCGACGTGCCGGTCAATCCCGAGACCGGGTTCGGGTCGAACGAGAAGAACCCCGGCATGCCCCAGTGGGACCAGCCGGGGCTGGCCGACGTGCAGCGCCGGTGGCGGGCGGTGGCCGACGCCTATGCGGGCACCGAGCTGGGTGGGCGCGTGTTCGTCGCCGAGGCCTACATCGACCCCATCGAGCGGCTGGTCGCCTACGTCGAACCCGACCGGCTGCACACGACGTTCAACTTCGACGCCCTCATTTCGGAGTGGTCGGCGGCGTCGCAGCGGTGGGTGATCAACCACACCATCCCAGCGCACGAGGCCGTCGGGGCGCCCACGACCTGGGTACTCGGCAACCACGACAACACCCGCGTGGCGACGCGCTACGGCAAGCCGGTGACCGGGCGCGACTTCACCGCCGAGTCGGAGACGGCCGCCGAACCCATCGAGTTGTCCGCCGCGCTGCTCGCGATGCCGACCGACATCGGGTTGGGCCGCCGCCGCGCCCGCGCCGCGGCGCTGCTCGAGCTGGGGTTGCCCGGCGGTGCCTATATCTACCAGGGCGAGGAGCTGGGCCTCGACGAGATCGAGGACCTGCCCGAGGCGGTGCTCCAGGATCCGGTGTGGGAGCGCTCCGGACACCGCATGCGCGGGCGGGACGGCTGCCGCGTGCCGCTGCCGTGGTCGGGTGAGGCCTCGCCCTACGGGTTCTCGGCCACCGCCGAGCCGTGGCTGCCGATGCCGGCGCACTGGGCACCGCTCACCGTCGCGGTCCAGGACGCCGACCCCGCCTCGACGCTCAACCTGTACCGGAGGGCGCTGGCGCTGCGCCGGACGCTCCCCGACCTCCGGGCGGACGCCTTCGCCTGGGACGAACTGGACGGCGGCGACGTGCTCGCCTTCCGCCGGGGCGGCGTCCTGATGGTGGTGAACTTCGGTGCCACACCGGTGGAGTTGCCGCCGGGTGAGGTGTTGGTGGCGTCCGCTCCTCTTGACGACCACCGCCTCCCCCATGACGCGGCGGTGTGGGTGCGCCTGTGAGGCAGCCGATCGGGGGGCTGCACGTTGCCGCTGCCGCGGGGGACTCACGTTCTTGACATAGGGAATCGCGGCACGTGCCACGATTCCCTATGTCAGAAACGTGACCTCCCCCAGCAGAGTACCCCCGCCCAGCCCGTACGCTTCCCCTCGTGAAACGCGTGACGTGGCTGGTCACCCTGCTGATCACCGCCGCGATCGGCTACGGCCTCGGGCTCGCCCATCCGTTCCTGTTCCGACCGCCGCTTGTCGTCGGCCAGGACGCCGCGTTCCCCGGCTCCACCCCGAGCGTGAGCCGCGTGTCGGACGCCGCCGGTCGCGTCCTCGTCGTCACCCCCACGGACGCCGCCCCGCGCGTCGCCTTCGTCCTCTACCCCGGTGCCCTGGTGCGCCCGCAGGCCTACGAATGGCTCGGCCGCGCGCTGGCCGCCGAGGGCGTCGTCACGCTCATCCCCGAGTTCGCCTTCGACCTCCCCGTCACCGACCCGGGGCGCGCGGCGTCCGTCGCCGGCACGCTGGCGCCGGGGCTGCCCCTCGTCGTGGGCGGTCACTCCCTCGGCGGCGCGATGGCCGCCCAGTACGCCGCCGACCACCCGGACGCCGTCGCCGGGCTCGTCCTCCTGGCCGCCTATCCGCCGGACGCCGTCGACCTGTCGGGCGCCGCCTTCCCCGCCGTGTCCCTGCTCGCCGAGCACGACGGCGTCGCCCAGGCAGAGAAGGTGACCGACGGCGTCCGGCGCCTGCCCGCGGGCACCGAACTGGTCGTCGTCGAGGGGGCCGTGCACAGCTTCTTCGGTCGCTGCGGACCGCAGGCCGGAGACGGCGTCCCGACGGTGCCCCGGGCAACGGCCGAGACGCGGATCGTGGCCACCTTGGACGCCTTCTTCGCCGCGCTCGGCTGAGCGGCAAGCGACGGCAACCCGGCCGGCTCGCCGGGGGGAGTCCTCTACCCTTGCCAGAACGGTCGACGCCGACCACGCTCGTCCATCGACCGAAGGAGCCGCCGTGTCCCCCGCCCTCGCCGCGCCCACCTCGCCGCCCAGCGTGCGCGACCACAGCCGTTCCATCATCGGGATCCTGCTGGTGGCGGCGTTCGTCGTGATCCTCAACGAGACGACGATGAACGTGGCGCTGCCGTCGATCATGGCCGACTTCGGCGTCACCGAGCGGCTCGCCCAGTGGCTCACGACCGGGTTCATGCTCACCATGGCCGTCGTGATCCCGGTGACCGGGTGGCTCCTCGACCGGCTGACGACGCGGCAGCTGTTCCACCTGGCCCTGGGCCTCTTCGGTGCCGGGACGCTCATCTGCGGGCTGGCGCCCACCTTCGGCGTCCTGCTCGGCGGACGGGTCGTGCAGGCGTCCGGCACCGCGGTGATGATGCCGCTGCTGATGACGACGATCATGCAACTCGTGCCACCGCACCGGCGCGGGGCCGTGATGGGCAACACGTCACTCGTGATCGCGGTGGCGCCGGCGGTGGGGCCGACGCTCTCGGGGCTGCTGCTCCACCTGGGCTCGTGGCGGTTCGTCTTCGCGACCGTCCTGCCCATCGCGCTGGCCATGCTCGCCCTGGGCGCCTGGCGCCTGCGCAATACCGGCGAGCAGCGCCTCGCGCCGCTCGACCCTTGGTCAGTGGCGCTCACCGTGCTCGGGTTCGGGCCGCTCATCTACGGCATGAGCGCGATCGGCGAGGGGGTCGGCGCCACCCACTGGGAAGCCCCGGCGGCGCTCGCGGGCGGCGTCGTGTTCCTCGTGGTGTTCGTGCTGCGTCAGCTCCGCCTGCAGCGCAGCGACACCGCACTGCTCGACCTGCGCACCTTCACCCATCCCACGTTCACCGTGTCGCTCGTGATGATGGCGCTGGCCATGATGGCGCTGTTCGGGTCGATCATCTTGCTGCCGCTGCTCCTGCAGCGGTCGTTCGGCCTGGATCCGCTGAGCGTCGGGCTCATGATGCTGCCGGGCGGCATCGCCATGGGCCTGCTCGGGCCGGTGTCCGGACGCCTCTACGACCGGTTCGGGCCGCGCGTGTTGGTGATCCCGGCGAGCTTCGCGGTGCTGGGGGTGTTCTCGTTCTTCGCGACCCTGTCGCTCGCCACGCCCTGGTGGGCCGTCATGATCGGTCACATCGTGATGAGCACGTCGTTCTCGTTCATCTTCACGCCGCTGTTCACGGTGGCTCTCGGCTCGCTGCCGAAGCACCTGTATTCGCACGGATCGGCCGTGGTGGGCACGCTGCAGCAGGTGGCCGGCGCCGCCGGGACCGCGATGTTCGTAACGGTCTTCTCGGTCCGGTCGGGTGCCGCACAGGCGGCGGGCGAGGCCGAAGGAGCCGCGCTGCTGACCGGCTCGCACTCCGCCTTCTGGGGCGCGGCGGCCGTCTGGTGCCTCACGATCGTGGCGAGCTTCTTTCTCCGCCGGCCGCCCGAGTTCGAGGGCGACGCACCGCTCGGCCACTAGCTGGGCGCTCAGCCATCGCTGGAGCGCACTGCCGCCTCGAGATGAGCACGCCGACCCACCAATATCTGCCGGATCCCAGCACGGGACCGCACCGGGGGCGCCCTCGCGACGTATCAGCGCCGGTCCCGTGCTGGATTCCGGCGGTTCTTCAGCCCGGCTCGGATCCGAGACCCGAGGCAGGGTGCTGCGCACGCCTCCCCGCCCGCGGCGCACCCTGAACGCATCGGACCGAAGGAGGCGTCGTGTCGAACGCACCGGAACCCAGCACACACGAACCCAGCACACGCGAATCCAGCACGCACGGGCCGCGACCGGTGCGGGCCCCGCGAGGAGCAGAACTCTCCTGCCGTGGCTGGCAGCAGGAGGCCGCGCTCCGGATGCTGATGAACAACCTCGATCCCGAAGTCGCCGAGCACCCGGACGACCTCATCGTCTACGGGGGCTCGGGCCGGGCCGCGCGCAACTGGGCGGCGTTCGACGCGATCGTCGCCGAGCTCCGGCAGCTGGCAGACGACGAGACGCTCCTGATCCAGTCCGGCAAGCCTGTCGGCGTGTTCCGCACCCACACCTGGGCGCCCCGCGTGCTCATCGCGAACTCCAACCTCGTCGGCGACTGGGCCACCTGGGAGCACTTCCGCGAACTCGAACGCAAGGGCCTCATGATGTACGGCCAGATGACCGCCGGCTCGTGGATCTACATCGGCACCCAGGGCATCCTGCAAGGCACGTACGAGACCTTCGGCGCCGTCGCCCGCAAGCGCAACGGCCGCACCCTCGCCGGCACGATTACCCTCACCGCCGGCCTCGGCGGCATGGGCGGGGCGCAGCCCCTCGCCGTCACCATGAACGACGGTGTCGCCCTCGTCATCGAGTGCGACACCTCCCGCATCGAGCGCCGCCTCGAACACCGCTACCTCGATGTCCGTGCCACCGATCTCGATGACGCGATCCGCCTCGCCAACGAGGCCAAGCGGGCCCGCCGTTCGCTCTCCATCGGCCTCCTCGGCAACGCCGCCGACCTCGTGCCGGCCCTGCTCGAGCGGCACCACGCCGGCGACATCACCATCGACGTCGTCACCGACCAGACCTCCGCCCACGACCCCCTGAAGTACCTCCCTCAGGGCGTCGCCTTCGAACAGTGGTCCGCACAGGCGGCGTCCGACCCCGACGGTTTCACCGAGCGGGCGCGCGCCTCCATGGCGGCCCACGTGGCGGCCATGGTCGGCTTCCTGGACGCGGGCGCCGAGGTGTTCGACTACGGCAACTCGATCCGCGACGAGGCGCGCAAGGGCGGCTTCGCCAGGGCCTTCGCCTTCCCGGGATTCGTGCCCGCCTACATCAGGGGCCTGTTCGAGGAGGGCAAGGGACCCTTCCGGTGGGCGGCCCTTTCCGGCGACCCGGCCGACATCGCGAAGACCGACGCCGCCATCCTCGACCTCTTCCCCCACGACGACCACCTGCGCCGCTGGATCACGATGGCGGCCGAGCGCGTCCACTTCCAGGGGTTGCCGGCGCGCATCTGCTGGCTGGGCTACGGCGAACGCCACCGCGCAGGGCTGCGGTTCAACGAGATGGTGGCTGCAGGCGAGATCGGCCCGATCGTGATCGGGCGCGACCACCTCGATGCCGGATCGGTCGCCAGCCCCTACCGCGAGACCGAGGCCATGGCCGATGGCACGGACGCCGTCGCCGACTGGCCCCTGCTGAACGCCCTGCTCAACACCGCCTCGGGCGCGAGCTGGGTGAGCATCCACCACGGTGGCGGGGTGGGGATCGGGCGGTCGATCCACGCCGGCCAGGTGTGCGTCGCCGACGGGACGCCGCTCGCCGCGGAGAAGCTCGAACGCGTGCTCACGAACGACCCGGGCACCGGCGTCATGCGCCACGTCGACGCGGGCTACGCGCATGCCCGGGAGGTCGCCCGCGAGCGCGGCGTCCACATTCCCATGGAGCCCTGATGGCCCTGCTCATCGACCGCATCGGCGAGCTGGTCACGAACGATCCCGCCGTCGGCGAGCGCCCCCTCGGGATCATCAGGAACGCGGCCGTCGTCGTCCGGGACGGCCGGGTCGTCTGGGTCGGGCCGCGCACGCGCGCCCAGCCGTGCGACGAGGTCTGGGACGCCGCCGGGCGCGCCGTCCTGCCCGGGTTCGTCGAGTCGCACAGTCACCTCGTCTTCGCCGGCGACCGGGCCGAGGAGTTCGCGGCCCGCATGGCCGGCCGGCCCTACGAGGCGGGCGGGATCCGGTCCACGATCGCGGCGACGCGGGCGGCGTCCGACCACGAACTGGACGCCCATCTCGCCCGGCTCGCCGCCGAATACCGACGCCAGGGCACGACGACGCTCGAGGTGAAGTCGGGCTACGGGCAGACCGTGCGCGACGAGGAGCGGTCCGTGCGGCTCGCGCACGCCCACACCGCGGAGGCCACGCTGCTCGCCGCCCACGTGCCGCCGCCGGAGTTCGCGGGACGGGTCGACGACTACGTGCACCTCGTCGTCGAGGAGATGATCCCGGCGTGCGCCCCCCACGCGCGCTGGATCGACGCGTTCTGCGAGGTCGGGGCCTTCGACGCCGAACAGACCAGGGCGGTCCTCGACGCCGGCCGGCGGGCCGGGTTGGGCGTTCGCGTCCACGCGAACCAGCTCACCGCCGGGCCAAGCGTCCGGCTGGGGGTGGAACTGGGCGCCGCGTCCGTCGACCACTGCGTGCACCTGAGCCCGGCCGATGTGGACGCCCTGGCCGGCTCGGACACCGTTGCCACCCTGCTGCCCGCCGCCGACTTCAGCACCCGCGGCCCCTACCCCGAGGCGCGGCGCCTGCTGGACGCGGGGGTCACGGTCGCGCTCGGCGCCGACTGCAACCCGGGCACCTCGTACACCACCTCGTTGCCGTTCGTGATCGCCCTGGCCGTGCGCGAGCTGCGCATGACCCCCTCGGAGGCGGTGTGGGCGGCGACGGCGGGCGGCGCCGCCGCGCTGCGTCGCGACGACGTGGGCCGGCTCACCCCGGGTTCCCGCGCCGACCTCGTCGTCCTGGACGCCCCCAGCCACGTTCACCTCGCCTATCGGCCGGGGGTGCCGCTCGTCGCGCAGGTCTTCACCGGGGGTGTCGTCCTCCCGCCTGCGTGACGTCCCTCAGCTGAGGCGCTCCGCCACGAACGCCGCGTTCGCCTCGGCGAGACGGCCGGCCTCGGCCATGAGCGCGTCACACCGGTCCCGGACGCCACGGGCCCAGTCCGCGTCGGTGAGGTCGGCCAGGTTGACCAGCGCGTTCCAGACTCCGCCGCGCACCCCGGCCAACGCCAGCTGGACACCGACCGCCCCATCCGTCACCGACGCCGCGAGCCCTTCCCGAGCCACCCGATCGGCCAGCTTCAGGGCCGCCAGGGAGGCGTCCGCCGTGGCCAGAGGCACGTCGATCACGTGCCGCAGGCCCGCCTGCATCGCCGCCGCGCGCGCCTGCTTCTCGGCGTCGGTGCCCGCGGGCAGGCGCCGGGCAATCAGGTAGTCGGTGAAGGCGCGGGTGTCGGCGTCGACGGCGGCGACGAGGCGGTCCTTCACCGCTTGGGCCTCCACCGCCACCTCGGCCATCGCGGCGTCGCCGGAGAGGCTCGCAACCATCGACGCCAACGCCGCCCCGAGCGCACCGGCCAAGGCGGCCAGCGAGCCGCCGCCCGGTGCCGGCGTGTCGCGCGAGGCCTCATCCACGAAGTCGGCGACGCCCAGCGACGCGAGCGGCCCCGGCGCGGGCGGCAGCCCCAGCACCTTCGTGGCCGGGTCGAAGGGGGCCACGTCGGTCAGGCCCATCGACTGCACCGCCGTCGCCAGCAGGTCGCCGACCGGCACCCCCGGCGTCCGCCCCTGCCGCCGCAAGTAGTACTCGCCGGCCTGCCGCAACGCCTCGAAGGGCACCAGCCCGACGATCTCGCTGCCCGTCACCACGACGCCGCGCTGGGCGGCCAGCTCGCGGGCCGCCTCGAGCACGAGGTGCGGCGGGGTGACTTGGTGGTCGGTGAGGTTGAGGGAGATCTGGGCCCGGTCGTACGCGTCGACCTTCCAGCCGATGGCCTTGCAGTGCGCGAAGCGACCGGGGCGGTAGACCTTGCGGCCCACCAGGTCGCCCGGGGGCACGTCGTTGGCGGCGAGCAGCGCGGCGAGTTCGTACCCGTGCTCGGCCGCCGTGTGCGCGGCGAGGGCGGCGGCGTCCGGGGTGGTGTGGTCGCTCGAGCCGCACCGGAGGCGTCCGGCCTCGTGGAAGAGAATCTCG
>NZ_JARKOT010000248.1 GCF_029977985.1 Propioniciclava sp.
ATCAGTTCAACGAACATCTGGCCGCGGATATCGGCGGCGTTGGCTGTTCGTCGGGTCTGGGCGTAGACCATCGGGAGCACCGAGGCGACCATGTCGGTCACGGCCTGCCTGCCCTCCACTGTCAGCTGCGGCCAACACGAGGAGTCGATGCCCCACAGGAGCTCGGGCGGGTTCCCCGGATCTGCCGTCCCTGCGGCGACGCCCAGGTCACGGACCCTGCAGAGCGCCAAGATGGAAGGCCCGTCCAGCACGGTCCCAGGCGTGATCGTGGGCTCCATGGGTGGTGCGATCCGTGCCGAGGCTCTGGGTTCCCGCGCGGCTGCGGCCTTGGGCTCCTCGGATCCGGGCGGCGTTGGGGAGTGCGATAGGTCGATGTCGGGGAGCATCCGGTGGTTGGTCAGGTACTCCAGTGAGAGTCGGCTGATCCTCGCAGCTGCGGGCTGGGCGGACGGCTCGCCGGTGAGATTGGCAGCCAGAACCGCCTGGCCGAGGCCCGAGCGCTGCAGCACGTCCAGACGGACCTGGGAAGGCTCGGTCCGATCCGGGCATCCAGTGAGCTGCCGCACTGCGGTGCCGACTTGGAGCATCACGGCTTGGTCGACGCGGGTGGCGCCGAGGCGTCGGCCGTCGATCTGACTCAGCGTGGACTGGTGGGCGCGAGCGAGCTCGCGGATGCTGCCGAGGAGGGCGTCAGCGTACGGGCGTGGCAGCGCCCCGGCCTTCGTGGCTTCGTCCACCAGAGCGTGGGTGTCGCGCAAGATCGCCAGGTGCCCGAGCGCCACGCTGCGGCGCACGATCGGGGCGTTCTGGACGGGCTGCACGGCTGCGAGCGCCTCCTGCCAGGCCGCCAGGCCGACGCCGGCGGCAGATCGGCTGGTTGGGGCGTGGATCGCGCCGTCGAGTGCGGTCTCGCCGGCCAGCAGCCATGCCTTTGCCTGCTCGTCCGGCGTCCGGACGCGCACCCAGTGCACGAGTTCGTAGGCGACGTGGTTGAGGGTCGCCGCGTCGCGCTGTCGGTCGAAGTCGGGGCGCGCCGCCCTGTTCTGGCCGACGTCGGCGAGCGCCGCGCTCACATCGCTCAGCGACGGCGCCAAGATCGGTTTCACGTCCGCAGTTCGCGCTGCGCCGGTCGTTGCGGTGGCCAGCAACGCGAGGGGGTCGGCAGTGGAGGTCGGGCCGAGCGCTCGGCGGATCGCCACCAAGCTGGACACTGTCCGGGTCCAGTCGGCCATCAGATCGAGGGTGAGCGGCGGCGCGACGTCCCACTCGAGGCGGGCGAGTTCCCGCTGAACGGCCTGCCACATGGGCCGTTACCCTCGGCGTCCGACAGCGCTGTCCCACTCCCTGCGGACGTCGGCCAACAGCACCTTCAGCCGGGCCAAGTCGGGCAGGTCTGCGGCGAGGGCCAGATCCCAGGTATGAACCTCGCGCAACGCGTTCTCGACGCACTCGAGCGCCGTCAATCGTGTCAGTCCCGGGACGTCCACGGGCCGGCTCGACGGGTGAGTGGCCGCCATCAACAGCGAGATCCCCATCGCCTCGTGGATCATCGCGGCCAAGTCGTCCCAACGGTCAGCAGTCAGCATGGTCGCCTGCCCCAGCA
>NZ_JARKOT010000007.1 GCF_029977985.1 Propioniciclava sp.
CTGGATGATGGTGCCGGCGAGAACGGGCCCGACGGCGACGGACGCCGACACGACCAGCCCGAGCAGGGCGAACGCGCGGGCGCGGCCGCCGCCGGTGAAGTACTGCTGGATCATGCCGGTGACCTGCGGCGAGTAGAGGCCGGCGCCGAGCCCTTGGGCGAGCCGAGCCGCGTTGAGCGCCCAGGGGGCCGTGGCGAGCCCGCAGAACAGGGAGGCCACCACGAAGATCGCCATGCCGGCGACGAACAGGGATCCGCGGCCGAGGACGTCCCCCGCCCGCCCGGCGGGGATGAGCGCGATGCCGAACGCGAGGGCGTACCCCGACAGCACCCACTGCAGGTCGGACGCCGACGCGCCGAGCCCGTCCTCGATCGTGGCGAGGGCGACGTTCACCGACGACACGGCCATCAGCGACATGCCCATGGCCAGCAGCAGGACGAACAGGATGCGCCTGCGGTCGAACACCCGCTCCCGCCCCTCGATGCGGATGACGTCGCGCTCGTTCACGCGCCGTTTCTATCACCGGATCGCAACACGAGTGGTGGTCGGGCCGCGGGTGGCCGTCACGTCACAGCGGCTGGCGCCCCAAGGTGCCCACGAGGGAGGCGCGGTACTCGTCCGAGCGGCGTCGGTCGAGATCGGCCTCGGTCTGGGCGATGCGATCGACGAGCTGGATCCGCTGCGCTGCCTCCGAACCGGACGCGTGCTCCGCGAAGTCGCGCAGGTTGCCCAACGACACCTCGGTGCGACGCACGTCCTCCGCCTGCTTGGCGTCGAGCCGGGCCGCGTACCAGTCGCTGCCCAGCACGGCCTCGCGCGTGAACGCCGCCCGGAACGCCTCGTCGGTCAGCGTCAGCCCGTCGGCCGTCCGGCCGTACGCCATCACCTCGAGCAGTGCTCGCAGCGGCGGCACGGCGAACTCGACGGTCCCGTCGTCGAAATACGCCTTCGCCACCCGCTCGTGCGTCGCGACGATGGTGGCCATCGACTCGGCGAACGTGTCCAGGTCCTGGGTCTCGGGCGCGAGCATCTCGGGGGTGAACACGACGTTCGGGTGCAGGAAGATGCGCCCGAAATAGGCCGTCGCGAACGCCTCGTTCATCCGGTAGCCCAGCCGGCTCGCCGCGACCGTCTGTCCGCGGTGCTCGAAGTCCTCCAGCCTCTCCAGATGGCCGCGCTGGATGAGATGTCGCGCGTCGCGTTCGTCCGGCGTCATGCGGCTGAACAGTTCGGGCACGAGCATCGAGAAGTCGTGGTCGATGCGCACCTTGGGCCCGATGAATCCGGCCGAGCTCAGCCAGCCGTCGTAGCCGGTGAGCGCGAACGACAGGAACGCCGCATTCAGGTCGTAGACGGCGGGCAGCGCGTTGAACGGCGCCTTCGTCATCGCCCCCTCCGAGCCGGCGCCCGTCGTCGACGGCGACTTGCCCGTCATCGAGCTGATGAACTCCATGAACAACTCGGGCAGCTCCATGTAGTGGAGCGGGTTGTAGGTGCACAGGGGCGGTACCCCGGGTTCGGCAGGGTTGTTGCGCCGGCCCGCAGCGACGACGTCCACGGGAATCCGCAGCGGCTCGGCCGTCGGGATGCGGTACACGAGGTGCACGGCCGTCTCCGCTACGGCGGTCGCCTCCGGGTTCGACAGGTCGGGGCGCACCTGCAGGTAGCGCGGGTTCTTGCTCCGCTTGCCGTTCACGAGGCGCGGGTCGGCCGAGCACACGAAGTAGGCCGGGCCCTCGCCCTCGGGCTGCGTCGCCGCCTTCGCGATGAGCGCCGCCATCGGCTCGGTGAACTCGCTGTACGCCTGCACGTCGTCGACCATCCGGACGGCGTCCGCCCTCGTCAGCGGCTCGAAGTTCGAGATGAAGGTTCCCGGACGCGCCATGTCCTTCTCGGTCTGCTTGTCGTAGCCCCGGTGAATCGCGTCGTCGGGCCGCTGGAACAGCTTCTGCTCGCAGTTCTGCACGACCTTGCGCGGCACAGCGGACGCCGTCGCGTTCGACACCGGCACGGCGCCCGAGGGCACCACCACCGACGCCGTGATGTCGTCCTCCGACTGCACCTTCACCGCCGCCGAGAAGTCCGGGCGGAGGCTGAACAGCCGCCAGCTACCGTCCGACTCGAAACCGACCCGCAGGTAGTTGGCGACGATCTCGGAGCCGTCGATGCGCAGCGCGTTGCCCTCGCGGCCGTTCAGCGTGCGGACGCTGAAGTGTTCGCGCCAGTCGGCGCCCCACTCGGGCCGGTAGTACCGCTTGACGGTGAACAGCAACTCCTTGATGTGCGCCGGGATCCGCTCGAGCCGCCGGTTGTGCACCTCGGAGAAGTCGCGCGACGGCGTCATGAGCTTGATGACCGAACCGAGGCTGCGCTCGGGGCTGAGGATGCCGCGGTGGTCGTGGCCGTTGGCGGCGGCGTCCACGAAGCGGTGGGAGTAGTCGGCGTCGATGAGGGCCTGGACGTCGTCCATGTCTTCTTCGAAGTTCGACACGAAGCTGGGACCGAACTGGAAGGCGTCCAGGATCGACTTGCTGATCTCGCTCTTGCCGCCGCCGGACACGGTGGCCGGTTTGTGGCAGTGCGTCGGCGTCGGGACGGTGCCGACCAGGTGCCACGCCGTCTTGTCGGTCTCGCGGTGCTTCGCGTGGACCCGGTAGCCGTTGGGCAACAGGTAGGTGTGGTGCGCCAGCAGCGGAATCTGCCCCGACCCCCCGGCGGTGTCCCACGTGATGGTCTGGTCGACCATCGAGAAGGTGGCCTTTGCGGGCACGAGCGTCACGTGCGACCACTGCGTGTCGAGCGCGTGCCCCTCGGGCTGCAGCTGGAATCGCTCGGGGTCGCGGGCGACGGCGTCCGCCACGGTGTAGTCGTCGGGCGTGCGGTCGTCGGTCCAGACACGGCCCAGGTTGTAGGCGGGGAAGCAGATGGCGCCGCCCGCGTGCTCCTCCTCGGCCGAGCCCAGCAGGTTGGCCGAGTAGGAGATCTGCGTCTTGACCTCCTTCTTGCAGTAGCCGAAGTAGTTGTCGGCGATGACGGTCGCGATGACGCCGCGCCCGTCGCGCAGGCACAGCTTGAACGCCTGGCCGCCGTTGTAGAGCTCGTCCTCGCTGGTCCAGCACTGACCGTCGCGCTTCTGCCGCTCGGACGCCTCGTCGACGTGCGGCAGCCCGACATCCTTCTTGCGCAGCTGGGTGAGGTGCGGGGCGAGGACGACGAGGCCGCTGTGGCCCGTCCAGTGGCGCGGGTCGAGGGAGGCGTCGTTCTCGGGCAGGTACGGGTCGCCGCCGTTGCCGAAGATCGACTCCACGAAGTCCAGGTTCGCCACGAGCCCGCCGGGCGCGATGAACCGCACCTCGAGGCTGCGGCCGTCGGTCACGCCCGGCACCTCGGGCTGCACGAGCGGCCGCAGCAGGAGCGACACGAAGCATTCGGCGGGTTCGCTCGCGGTGGACGTCCAGGGCAGGACCATCCATTCGGACGGCGGGTTGAACGCCGCCTCGAACACGCGGGACGCCACCGCCTTGTCGACGGCGATCTTGTCGTCGGGGATCGGCAGGCCGCCCTCGGCGATGTGGAAGACGCCGGCGGTCGTGCGGCGGTCGTTGGCGGGGTTGTGCAGGACGCCGTTGATCAGCCGGTAGCTCGACAGCAAGCTGGAGCTGAACGCGTCGGCGTCCGCCGGCAGGCTCAACTCGCGGGCGAAGCCCGGCTGGTCGAGCACCAGCGTGCGGCGCGGCAGTTGGGGCGAGCCGGGGGCGTCCGCGAGGTAGTCGTCGAGGAAGTCCTGGATGCGCTGGTCGGTCGGCGACAGCCGTTCGGACAGGCGGCGCGCCATCTCCCGCTGGCGGGCGATCAGAGGGGCGACGACGTGCTCGTCCGTCTCGGCGTCCACGGCGACGGGTTGAGCGCCGATCAGGGCCAGGCGAAGGTTCAGGGCGGCAGTGGATGTTGGGCTCATGGGTCCATCCTCGCCGCCCGGTCAAGCGCGCGGGGCAGGTTCCACCGTTCGTCACCTGATGGTCACGCCCGGTGCGGCGCGGTGGGTCGCCCGTGTGTCCGGCCGGGTGCCGCACCGTGCCTCTGCAAGGATGGACGCCGAGGGCGTCGCTGTGCCGGACGCCGACCGCGCCGGTTTCGAGGAGGACGGTTCGAGGAATGGCCACCGCACGCACCATCGTGGTCCTGCACCCGACCTCGTACCGCGATTCGCGCCCCATCGGCGAACACCTGCGCGATGGCGACATCGTGATCCTCGATCTGACGCGGCTCGACTCCGACGAAGCCCACCGGCTGGTCGATTTCGTGTCGGGACTCGTGTTCGGGCTGCAGGGCAACATCGACCGCGTTACCGCATACGTCCTGCTGCTCGCCCCACCGGGTGTGGCCGCCATCGACGACGTGGAGCACCTGACCGGATCGTTCTACAACCAGAGCTGACGCACGCCTCGCCCCACAGATCTCAACTCACCCGTGAGACTTCCTGAGAGACCGGGCCCGTTTGATTGAATGTTTCTCAGGTTGTTCCCTACCGTCGTGATGGCACCCCAGTCACCTCGGAAAGGGACCACCATGCCCCTGCAGAAGCTCTGGGCCCGTTCGGCGGCCATGGCTGTGTTGGCCGGCGTCATGGCGCTCGGCGGCATGGTGGCCAGCTCGAACGCCGAGGCGTGGGACGAGGCCGTCTGGGACCGTGTGGCCGCCTGCGAGTCGGGCGGCAACTGGTCCATCAACACGGGCAACGGCTTCTACGGCGGGCTGCAGTTCTCGCCGTCCACGTGGAACTACTTCGGCGGGCAGGCGTTCGCGCCGTACGCCCACCAGGCCACCAAGGCGGAACAGATCGCCGTCGCGCGCCGCACGCTGTTTTCGCAGGGGCCCGGCGCCTGGCCGGTGTGTGGCACCCGCGCCGGGCTGACGAAGGACAACGGCGGCGCCGACCCGAACGCGATGCCCGACGCGACGAATCCCGCGCCGGCCCCCATCGCCCCGTCCGCGCCGGCGCCAGCGCCCGCGCCCGGCACCCTCACGGTCGACGGCATCCTCGGCGCCAACACGATCAAGGCGATGCAGGCTTGGGTCGGCACGGCGACCGACGGCATCTGGGGCCCGGCCACCACCCGGGCGCTGCAGTCCAAAGTGGGCGCCAAGGTCGACGGTGTCCGCGGCCCGGACACGACTCGCCGGACGCAGGCAGTCGTCGGCGCCACCCCGGACGGCGTCTGGGGCTCCGGCACGACGCGCGCTCTCCAGTCCTACCTCAACGAGGTGCGCTGAGGGGGCGTCCCGACGGTCGCCTCAGGGGCGCCCGGACCCCGCCCTGACCACACCCCGAATCCACTGTCCACGCGCGTGGCCGGCGGTCAGGATGGTCCCATGAGCACGTCGCAGCCCCAACCGCAGAACCCGAACCCGCCCACCTCCGGCACCGCGTGGACGAACCCCGTCGACGCCCCGCCGCCCTTCCCCCATGCGCCCACCGGGCCGTACACGAGCTATGGCGAGTACGAGAACCAGACCTACGCCCCGTTGTCCAGCACGGGGGCCCGCTCCCACGTCACGAGCGACGAGCGCCTGTGGGCCATCGCCGCACACCTGTCGGCGGCGATCGCGTGGGTCGTCTCGGCCGGCTGGCTCAACTTCGTCGGGCCGCTGGTCGTCTACCTCCTCCAGAAGGACAAGTCGCGCTTCGTCCGCAATGCCTCCGCCGGTGCGTTCAACTTCGCCGTCTCCATGGCCATCGTCAGCATCGTCGGCTGGATCCTGACGATCACCGTCGTCGGAGCCCTCATCGGCCTCCCGCTGATCGCGAGGGGTGGCATCGGCTCGCTGGTCCTCGGCCTCGTCGGTGCCGTCACGGCGTCGCGCGACGTGGCGTACACCTACCCCATGCAGATCCAGAACCTGAACTGACCCACCACCGGGTGGCCCCTCCGGCGGGGCGGCCGCGCGGGCGTCCGGCCCGTCGTCGCGTGCGGTGGGGGGCGGGGGGCCGGTGGGTGCG
>NZ_JARKOT010000276.1 GCF_029977985.1 Propioniciclava sp.
ACACTAAAAGGGCGCTGCAGCGCCATTTTCGTCACCCCCAACTGCCACACGGCCAGCTGCCACACGGCCAGTTGCCACACGGCCAACTACAACACAGGGCTGGCCGGTGTTGGCGGGCCGGAGGCACGTCAGGGGAGAGCAGGGACCAGGCGGAACGCGATGAACGCGGGCTCACGGGTCAGCTGGTCGTGGACATCCGTATGGTCCACCTCCATCGACGCTGCCGGCCGGTGTTCGACGTGGCGCTCGATGAGGAAGCCGGCCGCGAAGAAGTCCGCGCAGAGCGCCTCGAGCGGGGCACGCCGGAAGGTCACCTCGGTGCCGAAACTAGACCAGTGTTCGGTGACCAGCTCATCGGCGAAGTAGCTGCCGCCCAGGCGCAGCCAGTCGCTCGTGGGGTGCACCGTCGAGACCACCAGGCGACCGCCGGGCGCCAGCACCCGCCCGAACTCGCGCAGCATCGGTCGTGGGTCGGCCAGGTGGTGCAACACCAGGGCGCACACGACCCGGTCGACCGACCCGTCCGGCAACCAGTCCAGCGCCTCGGTCAGGTCGTGGACGCGCACGTCGGCGTCCGGCCCCAGTCGCTCCCGGGCGAGCCGGACGAGCGTCGGCGAGGCGTCCACGCCGACGACGGACGCCGCCCCCCGCGCCTGCAGTTCGGCGGCCAGCAGGCCCGGACCGCAGCCGGCGTCCAACACCCGCAGGCCACGCACGTCCCCGAGGAGGTCGAGCACGACGGGCCGGTCGTAGTGGGCGTTGTGCGCGCTGGTTTCGGCGTGACGGGCGAAGGTCTCCGCGTAGGACTCGTAGGCCGCCGGATCGGGCACCTGCATGCCCCGAGCCTAGGATGAACGCCATGACCTACGACAGCGCCTGGTTCCATGCGGTCCGGCGGACCTGCGGCCCAGTGTTCACGGCGGCGGGGTTCACGTTCAACTCCGCCGGCCCGGACCCCTCCGGCACGCAGGGATTCTTGCTCTGGGAGGCGGAGGCGCTCGACTTCGCCGCCCGCTACCCCGACAGCGGCATCGAGGAGTCCTACGGACCCGAGCAACGGCCCGCCCGCTGCATCGATTACTGGACCTACCTCGACCGGCCGGGACACGCCCGCCTCTGCTACGAGGGGTGGGGGTTCAGCGACGAACTCGTCCCGCTCACCGGGGATCCCGACGCGGACGCCGCCGCCCTCGCCGCTGCGTGGGCAAGGATCCTCCGGGTGGATCAGATGCCCGCGTAGGAGTGCAGTCCGGTCACGAGCAGGTTGATGCCCACGAAGTTGAACCAGAACGTCACCACGCCTAGCACGGCGAGCCAGGCGGCGCGGCGGCCCTTCCAGCCGGCCGTCGCGCGGGCGTGCAGGTAGGCCGCATACACGACCCACGTGACCAGCGACCAGGTCTCCTTCGGATCCCAGCCCCAGAAGCGGCCCCACGCGTAGTCGGCCCACACGGCGCCGGCGGCGACCGTGAACGTCCACAGCGGGAACGCGAACGCGTGCGTCCAGTAGGCGAACTTGTCCAGCGCCTTGAGCGACGGCAGCTTCGCCACGTACCCCCGCACCCGGTCCTTGCGCTCGGCCCGGTCGCGGATCAGGTACACGATCGACGCGATCGCCCCCAGGTTGAAGGCCGCCCCCGAGATCGCCGCCGCCACGATGTGGATGACGAACCACACCGAGTGCAGCGCCGGCACGAGCGGCGCCACCGCCACGTAGAAGACCGTCACCGCGAGCCCCTGGCCCACCGACAACAGCAGGGTCATCGGCAGCCCCAACCAGCGCATCCGACACCGCAACACCAGCACCAGGTGGATCGCCACCGCGAACAACAGCGTGCTTGTCACGAACTCGTACATGTTGCCCCACGGGAACCGCTCCGCCGCGACCCCGCGCAGCACGACGCCCATCAGGTGCGTCAGCGCGCCGATCATCGTGAGCGCGATACCCATTCGGCCGAACTGGTCGACGCGCCGGGTCTCGCCGGACTCGTCCTGCGGTCGGCTCTCCCCCTGATCGACCCGCAGGTGCGACTCGTCCGGCCGGGGCGCCCCCACCAGCACCAACTCCCCGACCTCCGCACGCTCGAGACTGCGGCTCCGCGCGGCAGCCCACTCGGCCGCATGGGCGGCGACGGCGAGCAGGTAGATCACCGCGGAGGTGACCATCGCCAGGTTTGACCAGCTCTCCATCAGGTGCGTTCCCCTTCCGACACCACCAGTTCCTGCCCCGACGCCACCGCAGGGACGCCGCAGGCGGCGGCAAGCTCGGCGACGTCCTCGGTGAGGGTGTCCGTCGAGTCTGCCCGATCCAGGCCCCCGACCTCCACCCGGGTCTCGCCGGCGGCGTCCGTCACGCGCACCCACAAGCGGCGCGGCCGCACGTACAGGCTCGTCATGAGCCCGGCGATGGCCAGCAGGATGGACGCCCCCGCCAGCCACAGCCCCGGCTCGGAACTCACCTGCAGCTTCACCCAGCGGCGCCAGTCGGAGAACTCGACGGTCGACCCGTCGGGCAGTTCGACGATCTGCCCGGGTGCGAGCCGGAAGGCGACGGGGGTGCCATCGGCGTTGGTCATCTGCACCAGGTCCTCCTTGTCGATCGAGTAGACCGATTCGGGGGTCGACGTCTCCGCGCGCGGCGGCCCCGTCCAGACGGTGAGGAACAGCTCGGGCGACAAGGCGTCCGGGAAGACCGAGTGCGGGCCCTGCTCGTTGACCACTGCGGTCGGAAGGAAGAAGCCCTCCAGGGCCAAGTAGTCGGGGCGTGCGTCGGGGGCCTTCACGACGCCCATCGAGCTGAAGTTGCCGTCCTGCGGCAAGAACACCACCGGACCCGACGTCGCCACGTTCCCCTCGGGATCGGTGATCGTGATGACCGGCGCATAGCCGTGACCGATGAGGTGGACGCTCGTGCCTGCGAAGCGAAGCGGATGGTTCACCTCGATCGTGCCCGCCACGGGCTCCCCTGAACCTTCCGCCACCCGGACCGCTGCCGAGAACTCGCGCGCCGCCCCACGTTGCACGGGGCCGGTCTCGAACTTGGCGGTGAACGCGTCGATCCAGATCGTGAACGGCGCCAGCTGCGACGGCGCGAACGCCCCGCCGGCGCGGAAGTCGTCGTACTGGGTCAGGTTGTTGCTGAACGCCTGCCCCTCCACCACGATCACCTCGCCGCGGTAGCTCGCCAGCGTGTTCCAAGCCAGCCCGCCGAGCAGCAGAACGAAGCTGAGGTGGAACACGATGTTCCCCAGTTCGCGCAGGTAGCCTCGCTCGGCGGCCACGGCGTCCGCCTCACGCGCCACGCGGAAGCGGCGGCGGCGCAGCCAGGCGGCTGCGGCGTCCAACACCTCGCCGGACGCCGCAGGCGCGATTCCCGCGGTGCTTGCGGGCAGGCGGTCCAGGCGAGCGGGCGTCTTCGGCGGAGGGGTGCGCAGGGCGCGCACATAGACGCCGATGCGGGGCACGATGCATCCCACCAGCGACACGTACAGCAGCAGGTAGACCGCGGCGAACCAGGGCGACCCGTAGACGTCGAACAGGCCGAGGCGCTCGTACCACTCCCCCAGCGCCGGGTTCTCGGCGACGAAGTCGCTCACCCGGATCGGGTTCACGGGCCGTTGGGGCACGAACGACCCGGGGATCGCCGCCAGCGCGAGGATGAACAACAGGATCAGCGCCGTGCGCATCGAGGTGAGCTGCGTCCAGAGCAGCCGGAGCAGAGTCATCACACCACCAGCCCGAACGCGCTGGCCCAGCTACGGAAAACGCCCATGAGGCGGTCCCACGCTCCGGTGACGAGCAGGACGCCGACGGTCACCAGCAACGCCCCACCGACCTTCTGGAGGACGCCGTGGTGCCGCTTCACCCACGCCAGGGTGCCGGCAAGCTTGTCGAAGGCCAGCGCGGCGGCCAGGAACGGTAGGCCTAGCCCGAGGGCGTAGGTGAATGCCAGGACGGCGCCGCGGACCGCGGTGCCCTCGTTGAGGGCCAGGGTGAGGACGACCGCGAGGGTGGGGCCGATGCAGGGCGTCCAGCCGATGCCGAACACGACCCCGAGCAGCGGCGCTGCAGCGAGACCGAACCCGGGCGCCCGCGACGGCCGCACCGTGCCCTGGCCGAAACGCACGACCCCCGCAAAGACCAGGCCGAGCACGATCGCGACCAGCCCGGCGACGATCGACAGCGCCCGGCTCCAGGAGAGCAGGGCGCCGCCCAGACCGCCGAACAGGGCCCCGCCGCTCACGAACACGAAAGCGAACCCGAGCACGAACAGCCCCGTGCCGAGCAGCAGGCGCCCGCGGGGGCCGCGTCCGGAGGTCACCTCGGTGGTGGCGAGGCCGGTCGCGTAGCTGAGGTAGCCCGGCAACAGCGGCAGGACGCACGGGCTGAAGAACGACACGATCCCGGCCACCAGGGCCACCGGGAGCGCCAGCAGCATCGATCCTCCCGCCGCACCGGCGAACCAGTCGCCCACCTCCCCGATCATCGGCCGGCCGCCACGTCGGCGACGAGGCCCTCGAGGGTGGCCTGCGTGGTCTCTCCGAGCACGCGCGCGGCGATGCGACCTTCGGCGTCGACCACAAGCGTCGACGGGATCGCGCTGGGCGGCAGCTGGGTGCCGAACTTGAGGAGCTGGCGACCGTCGGGGTCGTAGACGTTGGCGTAGGGCACCTCGAACGTCCGGACGAAGGCCTGCGCCTGCGCGGGATCCGGATCGCGAGTGTTCAGGCCGACGAACGTCGCCGTGCCGGTGGTGGAGGCGGACGCCGCCACGAGCGCCGGCGCCTCGGCCCGGCACGGGTTGCACCAGCTGCCCCACACGTTGTAGACGATGACCTGGCCGGCGAGGTCGGCGGAGTCGAACGGCGTCCCGTCGAGCAGCTCACCCGTGACGCGTGGCGCCGGCTGGCGCGAGGCGACGGGAACGCGGGTCAGGGTTCCGTCGCCGCCGACGAAGCCACCGGACGCCGTCGTGGCCCGCGAGCAGCCGGCCAGCAGCACGAGCGCCGGGACACCGAGAAGGAACGAGCGCCGCCGCATGCTCACATGCCGGGCCGGAAGATGCGCTTCTTCGGCGGGTAGAGGTGGGCGGCAGGTTCGGCGTAGGAGACGTGGGTGATGCGGTCACCGACGAAGTGGAAGCTCGTGACGGAGGCGAGGTTGCACTGGCGGTTCGCCGGATTGTGGATGTAGGAGCGGCCCTCGGCGGCCAGTCGGGCGATGTAGATGGGCAGCTGGTGGGAGACGAGGACGGCCTGTCCGCCCTCGCCGGCCGCGCGGGCGGCATCGGCGATGGCGGCCCTCATGCGGGGGGCGATGTCCCGGTAGGCCTCGCCCCAACTGGGCCGGATCGGGTTCCACAGGTGACGGAGGTTCCGCGGCAGCAGCAGCTTCTGGTTGAACCGGCCGAAGCTCTGCCCCTCGAGCGCGTTGGCGGCCTCGATGATGCGCGTGTCGATCACGACCTCGACGCCGGGGTGACGATCGGCGATGGGGGCCATCGTCTCGCGGGCGCGTTGCAGCGGCGAGCAGCGCAGGTGGGTGAGCGGGACGTCGGCGAACTGCTCCCCGAGCGCCGCGGCCATCCGATGACCCAGGGCGGAGAGGCCGAAGCCCTCGGCGCGTCCGTAGAGGGTGTGATCGGGGTTCTCCACCTGGCCGTGGCGGCACACGTGGACGACGGTCGGCTCCATGGTCAGAAGGATAGGCGGATCAGCCGAGCGCCGCCGCGAGGCGCCCGGCGTCCACGAACCACAAGGAGTGTTGGGCACCGTCGACGATCGTCACCGGCACGTGGTCGGTGTACGCCGCGCGCAGCTCCGGGTCGCTGTCCACGTCAACGGCCTGCCAGGAGATGTTCTTCTCCCGACAAACCGTCTCGATGGCGACGATCGCCTCGTCACAGAGGTGGCACCCCTGACGCGTGACCACCACCACGCGGGCGGAGGTCAGCGCGGGGTGCACGGACTCACTTGCCAGCGCGGCGGCGCTGGATGCGCGTCTTCTTGAGCAGCTTGCGGTGCTTCTTCTTCGCCATCCGCTTGCGGCGCTTCTTGATGACCGAACCCACGTTTGTCTCCTCGTGCCGCGGCGCGGTCGCGCCGGTCGGCTTGCAGTTCACGTTGAACGGCCGACCCGTCGGGCCAGCCAAGAACCCAATACTACCGACGCCTGCCGGACGCGACCAAACGGCGTCCGAACCCGCGGCCGGTCCGGGAGCCACGGCGGGGTGGGGGGCCAGATTCCGTCGGGCAGCCCTCAGCCCTCAGCCCTGGCGACCCAGCTCGGCGGAGCGGTCGCGAGCGGCCTCCATGGCGGCCATGAAGGCCGCCTTGACGCTGCGCTCCTCCAGGTGACGCAGTGCGGCGGCCGTGGTGCCCGCAGGCGACGTGACGCGCTCGCGCAGCAGGTTGGGGTGCTCGCCGGACTCGGCCAGCAGCTTCGCCGAGCCGTACACCGTCTGCGTGACCAGCGTCGTCGACGTGTCGCGCGGCAGGCCGAGCATGACGCCGGCGTCGATCATCGCCTCGACGACGAAGAACAGGTACGCCGGTCCGGAGCCGGAGATGGCGGTGACAGCGTCCTGGTAGCGCTCCGGCACGACGACCGCCTTGCCCACGGCGCTCATGATCGACACGGCCTGGTCGAGGTCGGTCGGCGACGCGTGCGCGCCGGCCGAGACCGCCGCCATGCCCTCCGACACCTGCGCGGGCGTGTTCGGCATGACCCGCACCACAGGAGTCCCCTTGGGCAGGCCGGCTTCGAGCTTGCCCGTGGGGACGCCGGCGCACAGGCTGATCACCAGCGTGCCCGGACGCAGCGCGCCCGCCACTTGCGGCAACACCTCGCCCACGTCCTGCGGCTTCACCACCAGGACCACCGTGTCGGCGAGGCCGGTCGCGGTCGCGTTGTCGGCAGTGCGGACGCCGTAGCGCCCCTCGATCTCCTGCCGGCGGGCCGCGTGGCGGTCGGCGGCGACGAGGTCGGTGGCGTGCCAGCCCGAACGCAGGAGGCCGGCGAGCAGGGTCTCCCCCATCACGCCCGCGCCGATGACGGCGAGCGTGCTCACCGAGCCGCCTGTGCGCCGAGGCGATCGGCCACCAGTTCCGCCACCTGGATCGCGTTCAGCGCCGCGCCCTTGCGCAGGTTGTCACCGGACACGAAGAGCACGAGGCCCTTGCCGTCCGGGACGGCCTGGTCGGTGCGGATGCGCCCCACGAAGACGTCGTCGGCGCCTGCCGCCATCCGCGGGGTGGGGACGTCGACCACCTGGACACCGGGCGCGTCCGCGAGCAGCGCGGTCGCCTGCTCGGGCGAGATCGGGTCGGCGAACTCCGCGTGGATCGCAAGGCTGTGCCCGGAGAACACCGGGACGCGCACGCACGTGCCGGAGACGGCGAGCTCGGGGAGGTGCAGAATCTTGCGCGACTCGTTGCGGAGCTTCTGTTCCTCGTCCGTCTCACCGGACCCGTCGTCCACGATGCTGCCGGCCAGCGCGACCACGTTGTAGGCGATCGGCGCCACATAGGGCGCCGGATCCCCCGCGGGCACCGCCCCCCCGTCGAGCGCCAGCGGGCGCGGGTCGGCGATCGCGGCGGACTGGTCGGCCAGCGCGGCCACACCCTTGATGCCCGACCCCGACACCGCTTGGTAGGTCGCAACGGTGAGCCGGGTGAGGGTGGCGGCGTCGTGCAACGGCTTGAGCACCGGCATCGCGGCCATCGTGGTGCAGTTCGGGTTGGCGATGATGCCCTTGGGAGGGTTGACCGCGTCCTCCGGGTTCACCTCGCTGACGACGAGCGGAACGTCGGGGTCCTTGCGCCAGGCCGAACTGTTGTCGACCACGACGGCGCCCGCAGCGGCCACCTTGGGCGCGTACTCGCGGCTCATCGTGGCGCCCGCAGACATCACGGCGATGTCGAGGCCGGAGAAATCGGCCGTGGCGGTGTCCTCGACCGTGACCTCGGTGTCCTTCCAGGGCAGGGTCTTGCCGGCCGACTTGGCAGAACTGAAGTACCGGATCTCGCTCACAGGGAAATCGCGCTGCTCGAGCAGCGACCGCATGACCTGGCCGACCTGTCCGGTCGCGCCGAAAACACCAACACGCATGGGGGCCAGCGTAGCGGCGACGGCCGATGGCGGTCAGAACCAGTCCGTGTAGGGGGCGAGCAGGGAGTAGCCGATGAAGCTCACCAGGTCGAGGAGGACGTGCGCCACGACGAGCGGCAGCACCCGCCCCCAGCGCCGGTAGAGCCACCCGAACACCAGGCCCATGACGATGTTGCCCACGAAGCCGCCGTACCCCTGGTACAGGTGATAGCTCCCCCGGATCACCGCGGAGACACCGATCGCGACCCACGGCGTCCACCTCATCTGGTCGAACCGGCGGAGCAGGAACCCCAGCATCACCACCTCCTCCAGCACACCGTTCATGACGGCGTAGCCGGCGAGGACGGGGATGGTCCACCAGTTCTCGGCGAGGTTGGCCGGGGCGACGTTGGTGTTGATACCGAGCTCGCGCGCAGCGAAGTAGAACGCCAGCCCCGGGACGCCGATGAGGGCGGCCGCGCCGAAGCCGCGTCCAAGATCGGACCAGGGGCGCCGCAGGTCGTAGCCGATGGCCGCCCGGTCGCCGGACAGCCGCATCAGGTAGAGCGCCACGGCCACCGCCACGAGCGGGAAGCCGATGCCGGCCACCTGATAGGCGAGATCGAGCCACGTGCGGTCGGGCGTGACGGAGTTGTTGATCGTCGTCGTCTGCTGGTTGAGCGGGACGTCCCGGGTCGACTTCTCGATGATCGACAGGATCGAGTACACGGCCGACCGCCCCAGCGAGAACCCGAGCACGAGCAGCACTTCCACCCCCGGCCGCCACGCGGCCAGCTGGGTGCTGGACGCCGCCGGTGCGGTCCCTGCGGTCACGCGTCGACCGTCTGGCCGAGATGGGCCCGCGTCCAGGCGAGGACGCCGGCGAGCGTCTCCTCGCGCAGCTGCCGCGACCCGATGGACCGCGTGTTCACCTCGAGCACGATGTGGCCGCCGAAGCCGCGTTCGGCGAGGCGCTGGAGAACGAGGGCGGCGTCCTGGTCGCCGCGGCCGGGGATGAGGTGCTCGTCCTTGATGCTGCCGTCGCCGTCGGTGAGGTGGACGTGGGCGAGGCGGTCACCCCACGCCTGGAGGAGGTCGAGGGAGCGCTGGTGCGACGTCGAGGCGTGCGACAGATCGAGGGTGAGGTGCTCGTAGTCGCGGTCGGTCGGATCCCAGCCCGGTGAGTATGCGCGCACCTCGGAGCCCTTCGGGCCGCGCCACGGGAACATGTTCTCGACGGCGAAGATGATGCCGGTCGTGCGCTCCAGGCGGCGGATGCCCTCGGTGAAGCCCTTCGCGTAGGACCGCTGCCAACGGAACGGCGGGTGGACGACGACCGTGTCCGCCCCCAGGCGGTGGGCGGCGACGGCGGATCGCTCCAGCTTCTCCCACGGGTCGCTGCCCCAGGTGCCCTGCGTGACGAGCAAGGTGGGCGCGTGCACGGAGATCACGGGCACGTCGTGGAAGTCGCGGAGGTGGACGAGGGCGTCGACGTCCCGGGAGACGGGGTCGATGCCGACCATCACCTCGACGCCGTCGTAGCCGAGCCGGCTCGCCAGCTCGAAGCAGCTGGCCGTCGTCTCCGGGTAGACCGACGAGGTCGACAGCCCGATCAGGTTGCGCGTCACCGCTCCAGCATAAACAACGCAGCCGGGGCCGGGGAGACGAAACCTCTCCACGTCGTGATAACCCTTTTGGCTAGGGCGTTCGTCCTCGATTTGGGGGGTGGCGAGCTGATGGTCTTCAATGTGGCCATGAGGTTGTCCAACCTGTCCTTCGCGGCCGGCCCCGCCGGCCTCGCGTCCAGCGTGGCGCGCCTGGAGGACGCCCTGGGCAGCACGGTCCGCGACGGCGGCTTCCACCCACGTTTCGGCACGCGCAACAATATCCTGCCCGTGCTGGGCGACCGTTACCTCGAGGTCGTGGAGGTCCTCGAGCACCCCGCCGCCGAGAAGGCGGTGTTCGGGCAGGTGGTGCGCGCCCGCTCCGAGATGGGCGGCGGCTGGTTCGCGTGGGTCCTGGAGGTCGACGACCTCGGCCCGATCGAGGAGCGCCTCGGCCGCAAGTCCGTCCACGGCAGCCGGCAGTTCCCCGACGGCCGCCGCCTCGAGTGGGAGCAGATCGGCATCCGCGGCCTCATGGCCGACCCACAGCTCCCCTTCTTCTTCCGCTGGATCTCCGAGCCCGACCTGCGCCCCAGCGCCCTCGCGCCGGCCGATGTGGAAATCCTCGAGATCCGCCTCTCCGGCTCCCCCGAGCGGGTCTCGGAGTGGCTGGGCTGCGAGCTCGGGCCCGTTTTCGACGGCGTGGCCCTCACCTTCGGCGCCCCCAATGGAGTGCCCGGCATCGAATCCGTGACCTTCCGCTGCCCCAAGGGCGTCGTCACCCTCTGAGCGGCTCGATTGCGACGAGCCCACTCGGCGGGGCCTGACCCGCGGCCGTCGGATTCTGTCGGAGCCGGCTCGTAGCCTCGCGTCCATGGCGAAGAACAACACCATCCACCGCTGTTCGGAGTGCGGCTGGGAGACTCCCCGGTGGGCCGGGCGGTGCGGCCGCTGCCAAGCGTGGGGCAGCCTGAGCGAGGTCGTGACAGCCCCGGCGGGCCGGACGCCGCGGACGAGGCCCACGACCACCGCCCAGCCGATCACCGAGGTCGAAGCCCGCTCGGCACGTGGGGTGGCCACGGGCATCGGCGAGCTCGACCGGGTGCTGGGCGAGGGCCTCGTCCCGGGTGCGGTCGTCCTCCTCGGCGGCGAGCCGGGAGTCGGCAAGTCCACCCTGCTCCTCGAGGCTGCGGCCCGCTGGGCGGCCGCCGGACGCCGCACGCTCTACGTCACCGCCGAGGAGTCGGCGGCCCAGGTGCGGCTGCGGGCCGACCGCACCGGCGCGGTGCACCCCGAGCTCTATCTGGCCGCCGAGTCCGACCTGGCCGTGGTCCTCGGCCACGTCGAGGAGGTGTCCCCCACGTTGCTCGTGCTCGACTCGGTGCAGACCGTCAGCGCGGGGGACGTGGAGGGAGTGCCCGGCGGGGTCACCCAGGTGCGCGAGGTGACGACGGCGCTCGTGCGGGTGGCGAAGCGGCGCGCCATGGCGGTGGTGATCGTCGGGCACGTCACCAAGGAGGGAGCGCTCGCCGGGCCGCGCACGCTGGAGCACCTGGTCGACGTCGTGTTGTCGTTCGAGGGCGAGAGCCACGGCACGTTTCGCATGGTGCGGGCCACGAAGAACCGGTTCGGCCCGGCCGACGAGGTCGGCTGCTTCGAGATGACGCCCGACGGCATCGCCGAGGTGCCCGACCCGTCCGGCCTGTTCGCCTCGCCGACCCACACGCCGGCCGTGGGCACGTGCGTGACGGTGACGTTGCAGGGGCGGCGTCCGCTGTTGACGGAGGTGCAGGCGTTGGTGGTGCCGTCACCGCTGCAGTCGCCGCGGCGGGTCTGCCACGGTGTGGAGCCCGGCCGGCTGGCCATGACCCTGGCCGTCCTGCAGCGGCACGCCAAGGTGAAGTTGCACACACGCGACGTATACGCGGCCACGGTCGGGGGCGGGCGGGTCAACGATCCCGCAGGCGACCTCGCGACGGCGGTCGCGGTCGCCTCGGCGGCGCGCGACGAGCCGCCCGTCCAGCGGGTGGCGGCGTTCGGCGAAATCAGCCTGTCCGGCGAGGTGCGGCCGGTCCCGGGCCTGGAGCGGCGCCTGGACGAGGCGGCCCGGCTCGGGGTGGTCCTCGCACTGGTGCCGCTGCGGTCGGCGACGCGGCCCGCCCCACCCGGGCTGACGGTCCTCGGGGTGGAGACGGTGGCCGACGCGCTCGCCGCCGTGCTCGGGCACGACCGCGCAGCCGTCGTACCGCTCGGCGCACGCAAGGTGGCCGGATAGACTGGCCTCTCGCCCCGTCGTCCGTGGGAGGTTGCCAGGTGAACTCCGGTCCGTCCGCACCAGTCCCGGCCCTGCTGACCCCCGGCACCGGCATCCGCGACGGCCTCGACCGCATCGTGAACGGCCACACCGGGGCGCTCATCGTGCTCGGCACCAACGACGAGCTGGAGGCCATCTCCACCGGAGGCTTTTCGATCAACGTCCCCCTCACGGCCACCGGGCTGCGGGAGCTCGCGAAAATGGACGGCGCCATCGTCCTCAGCAACGAACTCGACCGCATCCTCGCCGCGGCCGTCCACCTGTCCCCGTCGGCCGACCTGCCCACCTCCGAAACCGGCACCCGCCACCGCACCGCCGAGCGGGTCGCCCGCCAGACGCGCCTGCCCGTAGTGACGGTGTCGGCGTCCATGTCGACCATTTCCGTGTTCGCCGGCAGCGGCCGCCAGGTGCTTCCCCGTCCCGACCAGATCCTCGACCGCGCCACCCAGGCCATCGGTGCGCTCGCCTCGCACCGCATCCGGCTGTTCGAGTCGCTCGACGAGCTCACCGCCCGTGAGGTGCACGGCAACGTCACGCTGCGCGATCTCGCCCACGTCGCCCAACGCTTCGAGATGATCAACCGGGTCGCCGACGAAGCCGCCGTGCTCGTCGCCGGGCTGGGCGCCGACGGGCGCATCGTCGGCCTGCAGCTGCGTGACTTCACCGAGGGCCTGACGCCGCTCGCCTCTCTCCTGCAGCGCGACTACCTGCCCGAGGACTCCGAACGGCCGCTGCTGGCCGGCCTGGCGGGCCTCGACGACAACGAGCTCTTCGATGTGGTCCTGGTGGGCCGATCGCTCGGCTTCGACTCCGGCGTTCACCTCGACTCGCCGCTGCGCCCCAAGGGCTATCGGCAGCTCGCCACCATCCCGCGGCTGCCGGCCGGCACCAGCGCCGCACTCATCGCCCACTTCGGCGACCTCGACCAGCTCCTCACGGCCCGCACGCACGAACTGACCGAGGTCGACGGCGTCACCAAGGACGCCGCCCGTCTCGTACGCGACGGGCTGGCGCACGTCGCCGAGCGCAGCCTCACCACCTGACGTGACCGATCGCGCCGCCACCGTCCGGCGGATCATCGACTGGTACGCCGCACACGCCCGCCCGCTTCCCTGGCGCGAGCCGGACGCCGGCGCCTGGGGCATCCTCGTCAGCGAGTTCATGCTGCAACAGACGCCGGTGGCGCGTGTCCTGCCCGTGTGGCAGGCGTGGCTGGAGCGCTGGCCCACCCCCGGCGCGCTGGCCGCCGATCCGCCGGCCGAGGCTGTCCGCGCGTGGGGACGCCTCGGCTATCCCCGCCGGGCCCAGCGTCTCCACGCGGCCGCCACGGCCATCCGGGACCAACACGGCGGCCTGGTGCCCGCCGATCACGACGCTTTGCTCGCCCTGCCCGGCGTCGGCGCATACACGGCCGCGGCGGTGGCGTCCTTCGCCCATGGGCGGCGCCATGTCGTCCTGGACACCAACGTCCGCCGCGTCCTGGCCCGCCTCGAGGGTGGCGTTGCCTTCCCGCCCGCCTCCCTGAACCGCGCCGAGACCCTGCGGGCCAAGGCATGGCTGCCCGAGGATCCGGCCCAGGCGGCGAGGTGGGCGGCGGCGTCCATGGAACTGGGGGCGCTCGTCTGCACCGCGGACGCCCCCCGCTGCGGCGATTGCCCGGTGACGGACGCCTGCGCTTGGGTGGCCGCCGGCGCCCCCGCATGGACCGGACCGCCACGGCGCGGGCAGACGTACGCCGGCACCGACAGGCAGTGCCGCGGCGTCCTGCTCGACGTGTTGCGCCGGGCGGAGGGTGCCGTCCCCGAACCCGAGCTGTTGGGGGCCTGGCAGGCGGACACTGCGCAGGCCCGCCGCTGCCTCGCCTCCCTGATCCGCGATGGCTTGGTCCGACGCGTCGGGAGCGGCTCGTTCACGCTGTGACAGGGGCAGGCATCCCTTCGTGTGGCCCGCTAAGGTGGCGGCTGTGCGTCCCTTTCCAGAGTGGGGCGCATGACGTCACCCCAGGAAAGGCACACCATGACCGACACGCCGCAGGCGAACCCCAGCCCGCAGGACCCGGCGACGAACCCGTACGCCCAGCCGCAGCAGCAGCCCTACACGCCGCCGCAGTACCAGGCCACCCCTGATCCGGCCCCCACCGCCGAGGCGCCCGCCGCGCAGCCCTACGGTGCGCCGCAGCAGCCCTACGGTGCGCAGCAGCAGCCCTACGCGCAGCCGGATCCGTACGCGCAGCCCGCAACCGCCCCGTACAGCGGCTACGCGCAGCCCTACGGCTACGCCCCGACCCTTCCCGAGCACCCCCAGGCGACGATGATCCTGATCCTCGGGATCCTGTCGCTCGTGGTGTCCGGCCTCACCGGCCCGTTCGCCTGGGTGATGGGCAACAAGGCCAAGAAGGAGATCGCGGCTGGCCAGTACGCGCCGAGCTCGTCGGTCACCATCGGCTGGGTCCTCGGCATCATCGGCACGGTCTTCCTCGGCCTCGCCGTCCTGATGATCATCCTCGCCATCGTCATGGCCATCGTGGCGGCGAGCTCGGGTTACTGAGCCGCACCGTTTCCCCGAGAGCGAAGCCCCCGGTACCCATCGGTACCGGGGGCTTCGCTCGTGCCAAGGCCCTCAGCCTTCGCTGGGGCCGCCTGCCAGGTCGACCGGCGCGTGGTCGGGCAGTTCGCCGCGGGGCTCACCCGTGAAGGTGAAGGGCAGCTCGGCGCCCTCGGCAGCCACGTCGACCACCACGATCTCTCCGGGATGCAGCTCGCCAAAGAGGATCTTCTCAGCGAGGATGTCCTCGATGTCGCGCTGGAGCGCTCGACGCAGCGGCCGGGCGCCCAGCACCGGGTCGAACCCGCGCTTCGCGATCAGCGTCTTGGCGGCGTCCGTGAGGACGATGCCCATGTCCCGGTCGCGCAGGCGCTGCTCGATCTGGGCCACCATCAGATCGACGATGTGCTCGATGTCGGTCTGCGTGAGCTGGTGGAACATGATGATCTCGTCCACGCGGTTCAGGAACTCGGGCCGGAAGTGCTGTTTCAGCTCGTCCGACACCTTCGCCTTCATCGCCTCGTAGCCGCCCACCGGATCGTCGCTGCGGCTGAAGCCGAGGTTGACCGACCGGGAAATGTCGCGGGTGCCGAGGTTCGTCGTCATCACGATGACCGTGTTCTTGAAATCGACCACCCGGCCCTGCGCGTCGGTGAGACGACCCTCATCGAGGATCTGCAGGAGCGAATTGAAGATGTCCGGATGCGCCTTTTCGATCTCGTCGAACAACACCACCGAGAACGGCTTGCGCCGCACCTTCTCGGTGAGCTGGCCACCCTCCTCATAGCCCACGTAGCCGGGCGGCGAGCCGAACATGCGCGACGCCGTGTGCTTCTCCGAGTACTCACTCATGTCGAGCGTGATGAGGGCGTCCTCATCCCCGAACAGGAACTCGGTGAGCGCCTTCGTCAGCTCGGTCTTGCCGACACCCGAAGGGCCGGCGAAGATGAACGACCCGCTCGGCCGCTTCGGATCCTTGAGCCCCGCTCGCGTGCGGCGGATCGACCGCGCGAGCGCCTTCACGGCGTCCGTCTGGCCGATGTACCGCTTGCCGATCTCCGCCTCCATGTTGAGCAGCCGGCCCGACTCCTCCTCGGTGAGCTTGAAGACGGGGATGCCGGTCGCGCTGCTGAGCACCTCGGCGATCTCCTCCTCGCCCACCTCGGCGGGAATCCCCTGGTCGCCCGACTTCCACTGCTCCTCCTGCACGTGGCGCTCGGTGAGCAGCTTCTTCTCGTCGTCGCGGAGGCCAGCGGCACGCTCGAAGTCCTGGCCGTCGATGGCGGCCTCCTTCGCCGCACGCACCTCGGCGATGCGGGCATCCAGGTCGCGCAGGTCGGGCGGTGCCGTCATGCGGCGGATGCGCAGGCGCGCGCCGGCCTCGTCGATCAGGTCGATCGCCTTGTCGGGCAGGAACCGGTCGGAGATGTAGCGGTCGGCCATCTGGGCGGCGGCCGTCAGCGCACCGTCGGTGATGGTGATCTGGTGGTGCGCCTCGTACAGATCGCGCAGCCCCTTGAGGATCTCGATGGTGAGGGCGATCGACGGCTCCGCCACCTGGATCGGCTGGAAGCGCCGCTCGAGGGCGGCGTCCTTCTCGATGTGCTTGCGGTACTCGTCGAGCGTCGTCGCACCGATGGTCTGCAACTCGCCGCGGGCGAGCATCGGCTTGAGAATGGACGCCGCGTCGATGGCACCCTCGGCGGCGCCCGCGCCGACGAGGGTGTGGATCTCGTCGATGAACAGCACCACGTCGCCGCGGGTCTTGATCTCCTTGAGCACCTTCTTGAGGCGCTCCTCGAAGTCGCCGCGATAGCGCGAACCGGCAACGAGAGCCCCCAAGTCGAGGGTGTAGATCTGCTTGCCGCGCAGGGTTTCGGGCACGTCGCCACGCACGATCTGCTGGGCGAGACCTTCGACGCACGCCGACTTGCCCACCCCCGGCTCCCCGATCAGGACGGGGTTGTTCTTCGTGCGGCGGCTGAGCACCGTCATGACGCGCTCGATCTCCGTCGTCCGCCCGATCACCGGGTCGAGCTTGTTCTCACGCGCCGCCTGGGCCAGGTTGCGACCGAACTGGTCGAGGATGGTCTGGTTGCCACCCTGCTGCTGCGGCGGGGCCTCCGGCGCGCCCGAGGTCGACGGCTTCTCGTTGCCCTGGAAGCCGCTGAGCAGTTGCAACACCTGGTTGCGGACCCGGTTGAGGTCGGCGCCCAGCTTGATGAGCACCTGCGCCGCCACGCCCTCACCCTCGCGGATGAGGCCGAGCAGGATGTGTTCGGTGCCGATGTAGGGGTGGTTGAGCTGCAGCGCCTCGCGCATGCTCAGCTCGAGGACCTTCTTGGCCCGCGGAGTGAACGGGATGTGCCCCATCGGGGCCTGCTGCCCCTGGCCGATGATCTCCTCGACCTGGGCGCGCACAGCCTCCAACGAGATGCCGAGCGACTCGAGCGCCTTGGCCGCGACGCCCTCACCCTCGTGGATGAGGCCCAGCAGCAGGTGTTCGGTGCCGATGTAGTTGTGGTTGAGCATGCGCGCCTCGTCCTGGGCCAGGACGATCACGCGCCGCGCGCGGTCGGTGAACCGATCGAACATGAGCTCTCCTTCGGGGGTGTCCCCACGACGATTCCGGGGACCTGTTCAGTCTAGACAACGCCCATCGGCACCCGGGTGTTCCGTCCGTTCGCCTCCGGCGCAATCGGGCTCAGACGACGAAAAGGGTCCCGGCGAACCGGGACCCCTCGTGCGGGTGCGGAACTCAGCTGTGCGCCGCCTCGTAGGCAGCCTTCACGTCGTCGCGGACGCGGCCGCGATCCGACACCTCCATGCCCTGCTCACGCGCCCAGGCGCGGATCTCGTTGGCGGAGGTGGCGCCACCGGACGCCTTGCCTCCGCGGCGGGGGCCCGCGGTCACCCGGCGTCCGCCGGACGTCTTGCGGCCGTTCGCCACATAGGGGGCGAGCACGTCGCGCAGCTTGGCGGCGTTGTCGGAGGACAGGTCGATCTCGTACGTCGCGCCGTCGAGTCCGAACGTGAGGGTCTCGTCGGCCGGGGTGTCGTCGCCGAGAAGATCGTCGGTGAGCGAAATGTGCACACGCTGGGCCATGGTGGTCCTTTCCGGTAAATGTCGGTGCGGGATTCGACCACTGAGGAAGGGAGTGACAAATCTCAACTGGATTAACGGTATACCCCGATCCAAGCGCTCGGCAATACGCCCTAGAATCGACGCCGTGGCCGAGGTGAAAGCATTGAGCGTGGGCGGGCTGGACACTGCCGCGAGCATCCGCATCGATCTCGGCCCCACCCACCCCGCCTCCGCGGGTCTGCTGCGCGGCACGCTCACCCTGTCCGGTGATGTCGTCGTTGCCCTCGACCCCCAGCCCGGGGCCCTCCATCGAGGCGCCGAGATGATCTTCGCCGCCCGCGACCTCCGCCAAGCCCTCACCCTCGCGAACCGCCACGACTGGCAGGCGCCCTTCTTCGGCGAATGGGTGCTGGCCCGGTGCGTCGAGGACGCCCTCGGTCTCCACGTGCCCCCGCGTGCGGCTTGGCTGCGGGCCGCCCTGGCCGAACACCACCGCATCGCCAGCCACCTCGCCCACCTGTCGTTCGTCGGCTTCCACGCAGGCCGCTCCGAGCTCGGCACCGGCGGCGTCCGCGAGGTCCTGCGGCAATGCCTGGCAGAACTGACCGGGAACCGCGTCCACCCCATGGCCGTCCGGCTGGGTGGCGTCGGCTTCGACCCCACCCCCAGGTGGCTCGCGGCCGAGCGCTCGGGCGTGCGGGCGGCGTCCGAACTCGCCCGACGCCTGACGGACGCCGCTGCCCTCGGGCGGGGGGTCGCGGTCGTGCGGCAGGAGCACGTGGACGCCTTCGGCCTGGCCGGGCCGGTGGCTCGCGCCAGCGGCGTCCTCACCGACCTGCGCCGGGCGGCCGGCGAGGAGCCCTACACCACCACCCTCGACGAGGCGCCTCCGGATGCTCCCACCGCCGGAGACGCCGCGGCCCGCTTCGCCTGGCTGGCGGCGGAGGTGGTGGAGTCGGCGGCGCTCGTCGAGCGGCTGCTCGACAACCTGCCGGCAGGACCCTTGGCGGCGCACCTGCCCAAGGTCGTCAAGTTGCCCGAGGGGGACGCCGTCGCCGCCGTCGAGGCGCCGCTCGGCCGCGCGGGTGTGGTCATCACGTCACGGGGCGAGAAGACTCCATGGCGATTGCGGCTACGCACCGCGTCCGCCGCGAACGTCTCGGCCTGGCCAGCGGTCGTCCCGCCGGTTCGCCTGATCGACCTGCCCGTCGCGCTGGCGTCGCTCGGCTGGGTCGCGGGCGACCTGGACAAGTAGGGGTGAGGTCGCGCCAAGCTCGACCAGTGGGGCGGCCCGCGGGACGCTCAGTTGGCGTGGGCGCGGCGTCAGTTGGCGTGGGCGCGGCGGAGTTCCTCGACGAACGGGGTGGCCAGGCGGGCGATGTCGAGATCGACGACGCTGCGTGGCTCGAGGACCGCCCATTCGTCGTCGTGCCGGCTCGCGCGACGACGAGGCAGGACAACGACGTCGGCGCCCACCGGGAGTGCCTCCAGTTCGTCGATGCGCCCACGCAGCGCGGTGTTCTCGAGGCGCAGAGCCTCGTTGTCACCGCGCAGGCGGGAGTTCTCCTGCTGCGTGCGGCCGAGTTCGGCGCGGCTGCCGGCGAGCTCACGCACGAGGGCCCGCTTGCGGGCGTCGACGACGGCGAGGACCTCGCGCTGCTGGGTGTGCAGCAGGTTCAGGTGCGTGCGGTGGTCGGAGCGCTCGGCCTTCAGGCGGGCATGCGCCGCGGCACGCTCCGCGCGCACCTCGCGCCGGACGATCCAGGTGGCGCTCACGCCGGCTGCGAGCGCGACGAACACCGCCGCGACCGCAGACGGGGGAACCCAGAGTGCGGCGACGAGCAGAGCGACGGACAGCACCGCTCCACCGATGAGCACGAGCAGGAATGCACGACGTCGGGCCTCGCTGGCTGCACGGTTCGGGTTCACGTTTCTCACGATAGCTTCGGGGCGTCGGAGTTCCCGTCACCCACGCGGGTATCAGGCGTGTCGTCGGGATCGTCCGGCACGCGGCACGCCCGTTCCAAACCCACGCCGGCCAGCACCCACACCACGCACGCGACGGCAGCCAGGCCGCCGTGCACCAGCCGCTCGGCGGCGAGGGGGGCGGGCAGCGCCGGCAGCACCAGCGCGACGAGCGCCAGGTAGGCCGCACCGAGGAAGGCACCGGCGAGGATCGAGGTCTTCGCGAGCAGCACCCGATTGAGCGCCTCCTGCGGCGTGAGGGTGTCGCGGCGGCGACGCAGCTGGGTGCGCGTCCGGACCATCAGCCAGGCGATGCCGCCCGCAATGAGCAGCACCGAACCCCAGGCCAACGGTCCGACGAGCGGCAGCGAGTGACCGAAGCCCTGCCACGTCCACAGCAGCATGCCCGCGACCAGGAGCCCGGCGACCGCCGCGAAGGCCACGTGCGCGGCGCGCGTGGGTTCGACCGTCGGCCCGCCGGGGGTGGTCACGGCAGTTCGACGACGGCGTCCGGCACGAGGCGGACGCCGGAGCAGTCCATCCCGGCGACCAGGTCGGCCACGCGGCCGTGGCCGAGGAGCTCGGCGTCTTGATCGGCGTCCAGCCAGGGAACGAGCACGAACGCCCGCTCGTGCGCATGCGGGTGCGGCAGGACGAGATGCGGGTCGTTACGGACGCGCGCGCCCACCTGGATGAGGTCGATGTCGATCGTCCGTGGCCCCCACTTCTCGCCGCGGACGCGACCGAGGGCGTCCTCGATCGCCTGACCGCGCTCGAGCAGGACCGTGCTCGGCATCGTCGACTCCGCGAGGAGGACGATGTTGAGGAACTCGGGCTGATCGGTCACCCCCCAGGGATCGGTGGCGTACACCCGCGAGATGCCGGTGAGGATCACCTCCGGGGTGCGCCGCAGGTGCGCCACCGCCTCCTGGAGAGTCTCCAGCACCTCGCCCTGGTTCCCGCCCAGAGAGAACACGACCGGCCGCAGCGGTTTCAGGCCACTGAGGGTGTCGAGATCGAGCTCGAAGAACGGACCCGTCATGGGTTTGCCTCCCTTGTCACCGTCACGGTGACGTCGCCGAACGGTACGCCGATCGGGGCGGACGGCTTGTGCACGGTCACCCGGGCCGCCTCGACGAGTGCCAGGCGGCACAGCTCGTCGGCCAGCCGCACGGCGAGGGTCTCGATCAGGTCCACGGGATCCCGCTCGACGTTCGCCACGATCGCTTCCGCAACCGCACCATAGTCGACGGTGGTGTCGAGCTCGTCCGACAAGGCGGGACGCCGCACCGTCAGGACCGCGTCCACCACGAAGCGCTGGCCGTCGCGGCGCTCGTGGGCGAACACCCCGTGGTGGCCGGTCGCGGTGACGCCCGTGAGCGTGATCGTCACGAGGTGCGGGTCGGTCACGTCGCTGCCTCGAGGGCGGCGACGACCGCGAGGGCGTCGGCCGTGGCGCGCACGTCGTGGACGCGGACGCCCCACAGCCCGCGGCGCGCGAAAAGGGCGCTGAGCGCCGCGGTCGCGGTGTCCCGCCCCGCGGGCGGCCGCAGCTCGAGCCCGTTCGGCCCGGCGGGCCGGGCCAGCAGATGCCCCAGAAACCGCTTGCGGCTCACTGCGAGCAGGAGCGGGTGGCCGAGGGCCTCGAAGGCGTCCCACCCGGCGAGCACCGCCCAGTTGTGGGTGGCGTCCTTGGAAAAGCCGATGCCGGGGTCGAGGACGAGGTGTCCGGGATCGACACCCGCGGTGAGTGCGGCGTCGCGGCGCTGGGCGAGTTCGGCGGCGATCTCCGCGACGGGGTCGTCGTAGCGGGCGAGGTCCTGCATGGTCCGCGAATGGCCGCGCCAGTGCATGGCTATGTAGGTGACGCGTGCGCCGGCCACCTCGCGCAGCATCCCCGGGTCGGCGAGGCCGCCGGAGACGTCGTTGACGATCGTGGCACCCGCCGCCACGGCCTCGGCGGCGACGGCGGCGCGCGTGGTGTCGACGGAGACGCGGACGCCGGCGTCCGCCAGCGCGGCGACGACCGGCAGGACGCGGGCCAGTTCCGTGTCCACCTCGACACGAGCGGCGCCCGGTCGCGTGGACTCGCCACCGACGTCGATCACGTCCGCCCCCTGGGCGACGAGATCGAGGGCGTGGGCGATGGCGGCGTCGGTGGATGCCCACAGCCCACCGTCGGAGAACGAGTCGGGCGTGACGTTGACCACGCCCATCACGAGCGGCCGCGCGGCCGGATGCTGTCCGGTCACCGCGCTCACCCGATGACGAGGCCCATGGCCTCGGCGCGCGTGGCGGCGTGGTTCATGACCCCCCGGACGGCCGACGTGACGGTCCTGCTGCCCGGCTTGCGGACGCCGCGCATCGTCATGCACTGGTGCTCGCACTCGATCACGACCATCACGCCTTGCGGGTGCAGGTGCTGGACGAGGGCGTCCGCCACCTGGCTGGTCAGCCGCTCCTGCACCTGCGGACGCCGCGCGTAGACGTCGACAAGGCGCGCCAGCTTGCTCAGCCCGGTGATCTTCCCGTGCCGGCTGGGGATGTACGCGACGTGCGCGACACCGTGGAAGGGCAGCAGGTGGTGCTCGCAGGTGCTCCACACCTCGATGTCCTTGACGAGGACCATTTCCTCGTGGTCGATGTCGAAGGTCGTGCCGAGCACATCGGCGGCGTCCTGGTCTATCCCGGCGAACATCTCGGCGTACGCCCGCGCGACCCGTGCCGGCGTGTCGCGCAGCCCCTCGCGGTCGGGGTCCTCGCCGATCGCGTACAGCATCTCCCGGACCGCGGCCTCGGCCCGTGCGTGGTCGATGGGCACCTCAGCGCTCCCGCCCTGGTCCGGACGCCGGCGGCTGCGGCCCCTGCGGAACGCCCGGGCCGGGCTGGCCGTACGGCCCGGAGGAGGGGCCGGGCTGCTGCGGACCGGGGCCGTACGGGCCCGGCCGGCCGTAGGGACCGGGCTGGCCGCCACCGTAGGGCGGCTGGCCCCACGGGCCCGCCGGGGTGGGCTGCGGCTGGGGGCGTCCCCAGGGCTCGCCCCCCGGCGGAAGCGGATAGCCACCCGGCCCACCCGGACCACCCAGGCCGGGGCCGATGCCGCTGGGAGGCGGGAGGGGCGCCGGTTCGTCGGCGGCGGGGCGCGGCGGTGGGTCGACGGGCGGCACGTCCGAGGGGACCCGGCTCGGCGACCCGGTCCACGCCGGGCGCTTCGACCGCTTGACGAGAGGCTCGAAGACGCGCGCCACCTCGTCCTTGTCGAGCGTCTCCTTCTCGAACAGCTGCCGGACGAGCTCGTCGAGCACCTCGCGATTCTCGTCGAGCACGTCGAACGCCTCCTGATGAGCGGTGGCGATCAGGTTCGCGACCTCGCGGTCGATCTGGGCGGCCACCTCGTCGGAGTAGTTGGCGCTCGTCGAGCTCATGTCGCGTCCGAGGAACGGCTCGTGGTCGCCCGAGCCGAACTTCACGGCGCCGAGGCTCTCGGTCATGCCGTATTCCATGACCATGGCGCGGGCCACCTTGGTGGCCTTCTCGATGTCGTTGGACGCCCCCGTCGTCGGGTCGTGAAAGACGAGCTCCTCCGCGGCACGGCCACCCAGCATGTAGGCCAGCTGGTCGAGCAACTCGCCCCGCGTCTGGCTGTACTTGTCGGCGTCCGGCATGACCATCGTGTAGCCGAGCGCGCGGCCGCGGGGCAGGATCGTCACCTTCTGCACCGGATCGTTGCCGGGCATCGCCGCCGCGACCAAGGCGTGGCCTCCCTCGTGGTAGGCCGTGATCAGCAGCTCGCGCTCGTTCATCACGCGGGTGCGTTTCTGGGGGCCGGCGATCACGCGGTCGATGGCCTCGTCGAGGTTCTCCTTCGTGATCCACTGCCTGTTCTGGCGGGCAGTGAGGAGTGCCGCCTCGTTGAGGACGTTGGCGAGGTCTGCACCCGTGAAGCCCGGCGTGCGCTTGGCCACGGAGGCCAGGTCGACATCGCGCGCGATCGGCTTGTTGGCGGCGTGCACCCGCAGGATTTGGAGGCGTCCCTTCATGTCCGGCGCCTCGACGGGGATCTGCCGGTCGAAGCGGCCCGGCCGCAGCAGCGCCGGGTCGAGCACGTCGGGCCGGTTGGTCGCGGCGATGAGGACGACGCCGCCGCGCACGTCGAAGCCGTCCATCTCGACGAGCAGCTGGTTGAGCGTCTGCTCCCGCTCGTCGTGGCCGCCGCCCATGCCGGCGCCGCGGTGGCGGCCGACGGCGTCGATCTCGTCGATGAAGACGATCGCAGGGGCAGCCTCCTTGGCCTGCTCGAAGAGGTCACGGACCCTGCTCGCGCCCACACCGACGAACATCTCGACGAAGTCGGAGCCCGAGATCGAGAAGAACGGGACCCCCGCCTCGCCCGCGACCGCGCGCGCGAGCAGCGTCTTGCCGGTGCCGGGTGGGCCGTACAGCAGCACGCCCTTGGGAATCTTGGCGCCGACGGCGGTGAACTTGGCGGGCTCGGCGAGGAACTCGCGGATCTCCTGCAGTTCCTCGATCGCCTCCTCGCACCCGGCGACATCGGAGAACGTGGTCTGCGGTGTGTCCTTGCTGGCGACCTTGGCGCGGCTCTTGCCGAAGCCCATGACGCCCCGGCCGCCGCCCTGGGCGTTGTTCATCATGTACAGGAACAGGCCGGCGATCAGCAGGAACGGCACGATGCCGAGGAAGATGAAGCTCCAGATGCTGCGGTCGGGGTTCTGCCCCGACCAGGATTCGATGGTGCCGGCCGCCTGCCGCTGCTCGAGGATCTGGATGATGTCCTGGCTCTGGGCCCCGACCCAGTTGGTGCGCAGCCGCTGGCCGTCCGTCGTCTCGACGCGGACCTCCTGGTCGCCGTCGACGAGCACGACCTCCTTGAGTTTCTGGTCGCCCGTCAGCACCGACATCACCTGCGACGTCGGCGTCAGCGTGTAACGGCTGGAGGCGGAGAGCAGGTTCATGCCCAGCATGAGGATCAGGAACACCCCGAGGATCCACAACAGGGGGCTCCGGACGAGCCGCGGAGCTTTCATGCCACTCCCAGTCTTGACGGTCGGTCTGCGCGGTCGAGCGTACTGCACGCCCCCAACC
>NZ_JARKOT010000277.1 GCF_029977985.1 Propioniciclava sp.
TGGACCGAACGCACCTATCACCGCCGCCGACGCCAACAACGCCTTGGCCGATTGACCCCCATCGAGTTCGAGACCATCATGACCACACCGGCCCTCCAAGCCGCCTAACCCAACTGTCACCAAGTCGTGCAGCAGTCCCCAGGCATCCGAGCAGAGCTGGCTACTCCGATGCACCTCACCAGTGGAAGCCCGCCCCGCAGCCGGTGCGTCGACAAAGAGTGTCATCCCTCAGCAGCCGCGACGGACCCCAACACGGTCGGCCACGCCGACGCCCATAACCCCACCACTCGCCTGCAGCAGACCCGCGGCGATTCAGTGTTCGGATGCCCCGTCAGCGAAGCCCCTTTCACCTCGCGGCGCGGGCGTCTGTCCGATCGGCACGCCAGCCGCAGCCCGGCGCGGGCGCTCACGTCAGGTCGGAGAGCTGGGCGATGCCGGTGAGTGCGGCCACGGCCGAGCGCACCATCGGCACGGCCAGCACCGCGCCGCTGCCCTCGCCGAGCCGCATCGAGAAGTCGACCAGGGGCGACAGGTCGAGCCGGTCGAGGGCGAGAGCCTGGCCGGGTTCGGTGGAGCGGTGGCCGGCCTGCAGCCACGCCTTGGTGCCGGGCGCGTAGTCCTCGGCAACCAGCGCCTCTGAAGCGGCGATGACCCCGTCCAGGAGCACGGGGACGCCCCGGCGTGCGGCGCCGGAGATGAAGCCCACGGCGGCCGCGAAGTCGGCTGCGCCCAAGGCGGCGAGGCGCTCGACGGGGTCGGCGACCCGCTCCCCGGCCCGGGCAAGGGCGGCCTTGACCAAGGCCGTCTTGTGCACGAGAGTGCCCTCGTCGATGCCGGTGCCACGTCCGGTCACGGCAGGGGCCGGCACGCCCAGGGACGCCGCGATCAGGGCGGCGGCAATGGTGGTGTTGCCGATCCCCAGGTCACCGGAGATCAGCAGCTGGGCACCGTCCGCGATCTGCTCTCCCGCGATCGTGTCGCCGGCCTCCAGAGCCAACTCGACCTCTGCGCGGGTGAGCGCGTCCGCAAGGTGGATCGGGCCGGAGGACCGTCGCACCTTGAACCGGCTGATCTCCGCGGGCAGGTCGGGGACGTCGACGGCGACCCCGAGGTCGTAGATGCTCACGGTCACGTTGTTCGCGGCGGCCAGAGCCGAGACCCCGGCATGCCCACCGGCGATGCCGTAGACCATGGCAGGAGTGATCGCCGCCGGGTAGGCCGAGACCCCGTCCGCCGCGACCCCGTGGTCACCGGCGAAGACCACCACCCGGACGTCGTCCAGCTGGCGCGGCGGGCAGGTGCCCTGGCAGGACGCCACCCACGCGGCCAGCGTCTCCAGGTCACCCAGGGCCCCGAGCGGCTTGGCCTGCCCGTCGCTGAGGGTTCGAGCTGCGGCGTACGCGGCGTTGCTCGGGGCCTGGACGGGGGTGCGGAGTTCGGGTTGGGTCATGGTTCTCCTTCGGTTGGACGGGTGGTGGCCTGGTTCAGGTGTGGTGGTCGTGCCGGTGGTCGGCGTCGGGGCAGTGCGAGTGGGTGTGTGCGATGGCCGAATGCGTGTGCTCGTGGCTGTGGCGGAGGGCCGCGACGGCAGGGTCGTGTGCGTGGCTGTGGTGTCCGTCGTCGTGGCTGTGCCAGTGGTCGTGGGTGACCGCGGGATGTGCGTGCTCGTGGTTGTGGTGTTCGGTGAGGTGCAGCGTGATGCCGGCTCCCATGAGTGCGGCCGCGGCAGCCAGCGTCCAGCTGAACGGCTCGCCGAGCGCTAGGGCGAGGATCGCTCCGAAGAAGGGGGCAACGGCGAAGTACGCCCCGGCCCTGGCAGATCCGAGGGAGGCGAGCGCGGAGAGGAACAGCACGAGACTCACTCCGTAGGACAGGACGCCGACCGCCGCTGCGGCGCCGACCGCCGCTGCGTCCGCCAGCCGAGCACCCAACGAGAATGCGAGGGCGAGGTTGGCCGGCCCGGCGACGGCACCCTTCACCGCGGCCAACCAGACCGGGTCGTTGCGGGCCACCATGCGGGTGAGGTTGTTGTCGATGCCCCAGCACAGGCAGGCGCCGAGCACGGCAAGGGTGGGCCAGGTGCCGGCGAACTGGGGTTGCCCGGGCCAGCTGAGCACCGCCGCGCCGGCGGCGATCAGCGCGAAACCGGTGACGATTCTGCGGCTCGTGGCTTCCTTGAACACCAGCCAGGCGATCAGTGCGGTGAACAGCGCTTCGGCATTGAGCAGGAGGGATGCGCCGCTGGCGGGCATCGCGACCAACCCGAGCATGAGCAGCACGGGGGCGAGGACGCCTCCGAACAGCACGGCGCCGGCGAGGGGCGCCACCTCCGCGGGCGGGATGCGCACTCTGGGGGAGCGTCGCGCGATTCGCCACAGCGACAGCGTCAGGCCGAAGGCGGTGTAGAGCAGGCCGGCGAGGAGCCAGGGGCTGGTCTGGCCGAGCAGTAGCTTCGCGATCGGCGTGCCGGCGCCGAACAGCGCTGCGGCGGCGAGCCCAGCGACTGCCCCGCTCCGGGATCGGGCGCCGCCGGTCATCGCCCCACCCTGCCGGGTGGGCATGGGAGGATGCGCGGGTGGCAGGAATCCTGGTGGCGGGCACTTCGTCGGACGCCGGCAAGTCGCTGATCGTCGCCGGGCTGTGCCGCGCATTCGCCCGGCGCGGCGTGCGGGTGGCGCCGTTCAAGGCGCAGAACATGAGCAACAACTCGATGGTCTGCCCGGACGGTTCCGAGATCGGACGCGCCCAGTACCTGCAGGCCCTGGCGGCCGGGGTTGAGCCGTCCGCGCTGCTGAACCCGGTGTTGCTCAAGCCCGCTACCGACCGGCGGGCGTTCATCGTGCTCGGTGGCCAGCCGGGCGGCACCCTCGAGGCCGGCGAGTACACCAATGGTCGTGCCCGGCTCGCGGCGGCGGCGTTCGACGCCTATCGGCAGCTGGAGGCCGAGTACGACCTGGTGGTGGCGGAGGGCGCCGGCTCGCCGGCCGAGATCAACCTGCGTGCCGGTGACTACGTCAACTTCGGCCTGGCTCGGCAGTTCGGACTCCCGGTCGTGCTGGTCGGGGACATCGACCGGGGCGGGGTGCTGGCGTCCATCTACGGCCACTGGGCGATCAGCGACGATGACGACCGTGCCACCCTGGCCGGCTATCTGATCAACAAGTTCCGCGGCGACCAGTCGGTCCTCGACCCGGGCCTGGTGGAACTCACCGCCCGCACGGGCCTGCCGTGCCTGGGCGTGGTGCCGTGGCTGGACCAGGTGTGGCTGGACAGCGAGGACGCGCTCGCGTTCGCGAAGTGGCCGCGCCTGCCCGGCCGTGCCGGGACCCTGCGGGTCGCCGCGGTCCGGTTCCCCCGCATCTCGAACGCCACCGATCTGGACGCCCTGGCCGCCGAGCCCGGCCTGGACGTGTTCGCCAGCGCCAGCCCGTCCGACATCGCGAGCGCCGACCTGGTCGTCCTGCCCGGCAGCCGCAGTACTCTGGCCGACCTCGACTGGCTGCGGCGGCTCGGGCTCGCCGACGCCCTCTCCCGCCGAGCAGCCGCAGGCGGTCCGATCCTGGGGATCTGCGGCGGCTACCAGATGCTCACCGAGGTGATCGACGACCCGATTGAATCCGCGCTCGGCACCGAGCCGGGGCTGGGCCTGTTGCCGGCGACGGTCCGGTTCAACGCGGAGAAGGTCCTCGGAAAGCCGACCGGCAGTTGGCGCGGGCACCCAGTCACCGGGTACGAGATCCACCACGGGGTGGTTGAGCCGAATGGGGGTGAGCCGTTCCTGGACGGGGTCCGGGTCGGCAACACCTGGGGCACGATCTGGCACGGCGCGTTCGAGAACGACGGGTTCCGCCGTGCGTGGCTCACCGAGCTGGCCGACACGGTCGGCTCGGCCTGGCGGCCCGCCGCGGGTGCTCCCGGTTTCGCCGAGCGTCGCACCCAGATGCTGGACGAACTGGCCGACGCCCTGGAGCAGCACGCCGATGTGGGTGCGCTGCTGCGACTGGCTGGTCGCTGAGCAGCAGCGCATCCGGAACATCGGCACCATCGTCGTCAGGCTGCGCCCTCGCCGAGGACTCCGGCCGACCGCACCGCGGCGACGAGCCCGGGTACGTCGGTGACCGAGCCCGGGGCCAGGCCCAGGCCCGCGGCGGCTTGCAGCACCAGCGGTTGCCGGAGCCGGGCGGCCGCCACGAGCGCCTCGTTGGAGAGCAGCTCGGCGGGTCCCCCGTGGCGGACCTGCCCGTTCACCAGCACGGCGACCGTGTCGGCCCACCACAGGGCGAAGTCGACCTCGTGGGTGGCGATCACCACCGTGGTGTGGGCGCGAAGGAGGCTCTCCAGGGCGCCGACCATCTCGTCCACTCCTTGCGGGTCAAGCCCGGCAGTGGGCTCGTCGAGCAGCATGATGCACGGCCGCATCGCCAGTGCCCCGGCGATGGCGACCCGCTTGCGCTGCCCGTAGGACAGTTCGTGGATCGGCCGCTCGGCGAGCTCCTCGATCGACAGCACGGCCAGCACCTCCGCCACCCGCTGCCGGACTTCTGCCTCACCCAGTCCGAGGTTCAACGGGCCGAAGGAGACGTCGCGGTACACGTCGGCGGCGAACAACTGGTCGTCGGGGTTCTGCGCGACCAGCTGGACGACCTGCCGATGGGCCCGAAGGCCGGCCCGGTCGAATACCAAGGGAGCGCCGTCAACCAGAACGTTGCCGCGGTTCGGCTTCACCGAGCCGGCGAGCGTGCGCAGCAGCGTGGTCTTGCCCGATCCGTTGGCGCCGAGCAGCGCCAGGCGCTGCCCGCGGGGAATCTCGAGGTCTGCGCCGCGGAGCACCCGGTGGTGCCCGAAGGCGACATCGAGTCCGCCGGCGGCGAGTTGGCGGTGACTCATCGCAGCACCACCCACCCCACCGAACCGGCAGCCAGTAATGCAAGCGCCGCCACACTGGTGACCAGGAAACCGGTGGACCTCAGCCGTGCCGGTTCCAGGGTTCGCAGCGCGTCCTCGTAGCCCCGTCCGGCAAGGCCGGCCTCAAGACGGCGCGCCCGGTCCCAGGAGCGGAGGAACAGCACCGCCACCCCCATGGACGCCGAACGCATCGCCGCGGACCGGGTGGCATACCCCAACCGCGCCTCCTGCGCCTGATGAACTGCTCCGGCGCTCTCCAGCAGGCCGAAGCTGAACCGGTAGATCAGCGAGGCGATCTCGATCAGCGGGTCCGGGATGCGGGCGCGCCGCAGGCTGGACAGCAGATCGATCATCGGCGTCGAGCAGGCCAGGGTGAACATGGCCAAGGTGGCCGCGACGGCGCGGACGGCCAGCTGCGTGGCTTGATCCAGCCCGACAGGGGTGACCTGCAGGCGCAGCCCGGCGTCCCAGCTGACGCTCACCGCGACCGTTGCCACGCCGACCAGGATCGAGACCACAGGCAGCCACATGATCCGCCCGAGTCGAGCCCAACCGACGCGGATCGGGCCCAGCAGCAGCACCAGGCTGGCCACGGCGACCGCGGCGCCCCCGGGGATGGGGGGCAGCGTGATCGCCGAGAGCAACAGCCCGCCTGACAGCAGCCCTTTGTCACGGACCGAGCGCGCTCGCCACGGGCTGGACCACGCCGCGTGGTCCAGCGTCAAGCCGTGCGACATCAGGCGCCAGGGTCGGGTACGACGTCGGAGGGAGCTGGTGGTGCTCCGGCTGACGTTGCCTTCTCGCCCTTGCGTCGTCCCCAGTAGCCGCCGATCGCGAAGCCGAGGACGGCCCCGCCGATCGCTGCCTGCATGGCGAACAGGCCGGATTCGACCTCGCCGGAGGCGGGCTCGAGAAAGTGGCTGAACCAGGGCTGGTAGTTGGGGTCGATCTCCTGGATCGCCGTGGTCGCCTTGTCGTCGGTGCCGCCGAAGCGCCCGTCCGGGTTCTCGGTGTTTACCCGGGCGGCGCCGCCGATGGCGAAGCTGACCACGAAGATGGCCACCATGGCCACCGCGAGGACGGTGTTGATGATCGCCTTCCTGCTCATGCCGACACCGCCTCGGCAACGGCCGGGCTGAGGACGCCGAGGCGTTCCAGCTCGGGCCTGGCAACATCGCAGATGAGTCGGAAGACGAGCACTCCCAGAAGACCTTCAGCGATGGCGAGCGGGATCTGGGAGATCGCGAAGATGCTCATGAACTTGACCACCGAGCCGAGGATGCCCGAGACCGGGTCCGGGAAGGCGAGGGCGAGCTGGACGCTCGTCACCACATAGGTGGACAGGTCGGCGAACGCCAGGGCCAGGAAGACCCCGACGTTGCGGTTCCAGCCGAACCTGCTGGACAGCTTCCAGAACCAGTAGCCCACCCAGGGTCCGGCGATACCCATGCTGAACACGTTCGCGCCGAGGGTGGTGATGCCGCCGTGGGCCAGCAGCAGGGCCTGGAAGATCAGCACGATCGTGGACAGGAACGCCATCACTGGCGGCCGGAACAAGACCGCACCCAGGCCGGTCCCGGTAGGGTGGGACGAACTGCCCGTGACCGAGGGGAGCTTGATCGAGGACAGGACGAAGGTGAAGGCCCCAGCGGCGGCCAGCAGCAGCCGCGACTCGGGGTGTTCTTTCGCCTGCTGGACGACCTTGCGGGCGCCGTGGACGACGAATGGGGCGGAGACTGCGTACCAAGCGACGCAGTGAACGACAGGTAGGAATCCCTCAGCGATATGCATCAGTGAGTTCCCCTTCTAGGTGACGTGGCCTAAGGAACCGTCACCCACGCACGTATCTGACTCCCCCATCGCTGGGGTCACAGTGGCCCGACCGTCCCGGATTCTCACCGGGTTCCGTGTCGTGGACGGCACTTGATCCTCGCACCTCAAGACGCCGGGATGCGCAAGATTGCGGAATTCTGGGACGCCCGTCTCAGCACGCCGGACTGGACCTGTCCGGGGTCAGTGTTTGGTCGCGGCCCAACTCGTGACGCTGCGCAGCGGCCGCAGGCCGGTGAACCGTCCGATTGGTTCGGCGACCTCGACCCCGATCCGGCTCAGCTCCCCGCCCCAGCGCCGGTAGGCATCCAGCAGGATCGCGTCGGAGTCGGCGGTGACGCTGTGGGCGGCGAGCCGTCCGTGGCGGCCGAGGGCCACCCAGCAGTCCTGCAATACCTGGTCCTCGACACCGCCGCCGACGAAGACCGCGTCCGGTGCGGGGAGCTCGGCGAGTACCGACGCCACGGCGCCGACCCGGACATCGAGTTGGCCGGCGACCTGCAGGTTCGTGGCGTTCTCCGCGATGCGTGCGGCGCGTTCACCGTCCCGCTCGACGGCGATGGCGGTGTTGGCCGGGTGCAGGCGGCACCACTCGATGCCGATCGAGCCGGTGCCGGCACCCAGGTCCCACAACCGTTCCCCGGGCCGTGGGGCGAGCACGGCAAGCGCGTAGGCGCGCAGCACTCGTTTGGTCAGCAGTCCGTCGGTGTCGAACGCCTCGTCGGGCAACCCGGCGCTGAGCTGGGCCCAGGGCCCGGGATGGTCGTTCATGGCGAGCACCCTAACCGGATGCGGCACAATCTGGGCCGTGAGCTGGAGAACCGGACCCCGACATGCCTGAGGGCGAACCCGTCGACACCGCCCGGGACGGGCTGACCACGAAGGAGCGGCGGCTCCTGCCCGCCCTGATCGTGAACACCGGCGAGGGCAAGGGCAAGACCACCGCCGCGATGGGCCTGGCCCTGCGGGCCTGGCACCAGGGCTGGTCGATCGGGGTGTTCCAGTTCATCAAGTCCGGCAAGTGGGTCACCGGAGAACGCGCCGCGCTCGAGGCGCTGGGGGCCGAGCACGAACGCAGCGGGGCCGGCGGGGAGGTCGAGTGGTACGCCACCGGGGCCGGCCGCCGCTGGGTCCGCAAGCCCGGTGCCGAGCCCGAGCACGCCCAAGCGGCCCGCGAGGCGTGGGCCGAGGTGGCCTCCCGCCTGGCTGCGCAGCGGCACCAGCTGTACGTGCTGGACGAGCTCACCTACCCGCTGACGTGGGGCTGGCTGGATGTCGGTGAGGTGGTGGCGACGCTGCGCGACCGGCCTGGGGTGCAGCACGTCGTGGTCACCGGACGGGCAGCGCCGGCCGAGCTTGTCGAGATCGCCACCACCGTCACCGAGATGACCAAGCGCAAGCACCCCTTCGACACCGGCCAGAAGGGCCAGGCGGGCATCGAATGGTGACGATCCCCCGGCTCGTCGTCGCCGCCGCCGCATCGTCGGCGGGAAAGACCACCATCGCCACCGGGATCATGGCTGCGTTGGCCGCCGCCGGACGGCAGGTGGCCGGCTTCAAGGTCGGCCCGGACTTCATCGACCCCGGCTACCACGCACTCGCGACTGGCCGCCCGGGCCGCAACCTTGACGCTGTCCTGGCCGGTGAGGAGCTGGTGCCACGGCTGTTCCTGCACGGCACGCTCTCTCCCGCCCCGGCCGAGGTGGCGATAGTGGAAGGCGTGATGGGGCTGTTCGACGGCCAGCTGGGACGCGACGGGTTCGGCTCCACCGCCCACATCGCGCGGCTGATCGACGCCCCGGTGTTGCTGGTGGTTGATGCGGCCGGGTCGTCCCGGACCGCCGCAGCCGGCGCGCTGGGCCTGCGCGGCTTCGACGAACGCATCCGCATCGGTGGCGTGGTCGTGAACCGGGTGGCCAGTCCCCGCCACGGTGCCGAGCTCGCTGCGGTGTTCGCCGCCGCGGGTGTTCCGGTGCTCGGCCTGGTACCGCGCAGCGCCGGGATCGCTGCCCCGTCCCGCCACCTGGGTCTCGTACCCGCCGCCGAACGCGCGGAGTCGGCCGCGACCATCGCCACCCTTGCCGCGCATATCGCCGAGCACGTCGACCTGGCAGCCGTGCTGGACCTGGCCGGCAGCGCCGCGGCCTTGGACGCCACCCCGTGGGACCCGAGCGAGGTCGTGACCCCGGTGGCGGGGCGGCCGCTGGTCGGGATGTTCGCCGGCCGAGCGTTCACCTTTCGGTACGCCGAGACCGCCGAACTGCTCACGGCGGCCGGCTGCCGGGTCGTCGAGATCGACCCGCTGGCCGACACCCGGCTGCCCCGGGGGTTGGCCGGGCTGTACATCGGCGGGGGGTTCCCCGAGGTCCACGCCGTCGAGCTCAGCGCCAACGCCGAGCTGCGGGCGGAGGTCGCCGACGCGATCGCCGCCGGGCTCCCCACCGTCGCCGAATGCGCCGGCCAGCTGTACCTCACCGAGCACCTCGACGGCCACCCGATGGTCGGGGCGCTGCCCGCCACCAGCCGGATGACCCCCCGGCTCACCCTCGGCTACCGCACCGCCACCACCGGCAGCGGCACCCTGCTCGCACCGGCCGGGACGCGGGTTGCCGGTCACGAGTTCCACCGCACCTACACCAGCCCGCCAGCCGGACCGAGCCCGGCCTGGACATGGTCGGACGCGAGCGAGGGCTTCTCCCTCGACCCCGCCCGGACCGGGACCCCGACTCTGCACACCTCTTACCTGCACCTGCACTGGGCCGGGCAGCCTGAGTGCGTCCAGCGCTTCGCCGACGCCGCGGCCGCCTTCACCGCCCGAACCGGCGGCATCGAGCCGGCCCCAGGGCACGCCGGCCGCGCCGACGGGATCGACCTCCACCACCACGGCGACCACGACACCGCTCCCGACCTGGTCGACCTGGCCGTCAACGTCATGCTGCCCGGCGCCCCGCCGTGGCTCGCCGTCCAGATCGCCGCCGCCACCACCACTCTGGGCCGCTACCCCGACGTCGAAGAGGCCCGGAACGCGATCGCTACGGCCCACGGAGTTCCGCCGGAGATGGTGCTCCCCACCGCCGGCGGAGCCGAGGGGTTCGCACTGATCGGGAGGGTCCTCACCGCCACCCACCCGCTGGTGGTGCACCCCCAGTTCACCGAACCCGAAGCTGCGCTGCAGGCCGCCGGCCACCCCGTCCAGCGGTGGCTCCTGCCCGTCCGCACCGACCGCGGCGTCCCCGCCCTCACCGGGCTGCCCGCCTGGGCCGATGCCCTGTTCGTCGGCAACCCCACCAACCCCACCGGCTGGCTCCACCGTCGCGACGCCCTGCTTGAGGCCGGCCACGGCCGGCTGCTGGTCGTCGACGAAGCGTTCATGGACGCCACCGACGAACGTGAGTCGTTGATCGAACCGGACATGCCGAACCGGCTCGTGCTGCGATCCCTGTCCAAGACGTGGGGTCTGGCCGGGTTGCGGGTCGGCTACGTGGTCGGCGACCCCTGCCTGATCGAGCGGCTGGCCCAAGCCCAACCCTCCTGGCCGGTCTCGGCGCCCGCCATCGCGGCGATGATCGCCACCAGTACCCCGACCGCACGGGCCGAGGCCGCGAGCCGGTACCTCGTCCTGAACGCCGACCGCGACCACTTGGTCGGGGCACTGTCACACGCCGGCTTCCCCAGCGTGCCCTCGGCAGCGCCGTTCGTGCTCGTCGACACCTCCTGCTGCGGCCCCGGCTCGGTCCGGCCCGCCCTCGCCGCGGCCGGCTTCGCCGTCCGGCGCGGCGAGTCGTTCCCCGGCCTCGGCCCGACCTGGATCAGGGTCAAAGTGCCAGCGCCCGAGGTTGCCGATTCCCTCGTCGCAACCCTCGCCGGGCTCCGCCCGGGCTCGCCACGAACCGGAGGTGGATCGTGAGCCGTGAACTCTTCCTGATCGGCATCGGTGCCGGAGATCCCGACTGGATGACGATCGAAGCGTCCCGAGCCATCCAGCAGCTCGATGTGCTCTTCGTGGTGGTGAAGGACGGTGACCTGGACGACCTCGTCGAGGCGCGGAGAGTCGTGGTCGAGCGGCACCGCACCACGCCCGTGCAGATCGTCGAGCTCACCGACCCACCGCGGCCCTGGCGGACCGCCCCCGACTACGACCGGGCCGTGGCCCGCTGGCGCACCCAACGACTCGAGCAGTGGAGCCTTGCCGTCGGCCGGTCGCTCCGCCCGGGGCAGGTGGGTGGCTTCCTCGTCTGGGGTGACCCGAGCCTGTACGAGAGCACCCTGGCGATCGCCGCCCAACTGGTAGCGGCCGCCCCCGCCGACGCGCCGATCAGGATGCGCGTCCTGCCGGGCATCAGCAGCGTGCTGGCCCTCGCCGCCCGGCACCAGATCCCGCTCAACAGACAGGGCCGCGCGCTCCAGATCAGCCCTGCCCGGCTGCTCCGCGGCGGCATGCCGGCCGGCATGGACGACGTGGTGGTGATGCTGGACGGGGCCCAGACCTTTGCCGCCATCGAACCCGACGGGCTGGACATCTACTGGGGCGCCTACCTCGGCACCGCCGACGAGATCCTCGTCTCTGGTCCGCTGTCGAGCGTTCGGGACGAGATCCTGCGCATCCGCGCCGAGGCCGCGGCCCGCAAGGGCTGGATGTTCGACACCTACCTGCTGCGGCGTCGCTGACCGGCCGCGCCCCGGCGAACTCCCCTCAGCCAGACCACCACGTCGGCAACGTCCGTCACCACCGGCACGCCTTCCGGCGGGGCGGGCCGACGGATCATGACCACCGGCACCCCCAGTTCGGACGCCGCGTCGAGCTTTGCGTCGGTCGGGCCGCCGGAATCCTTGGTGACCAGCACGTCGATGTCGTGGCTTCGCAGCAGGTCGAGGTCGTCCTCGATCCGGAAAGGGCCGCGACCACGCAGCACCGTCCAGGAGGGCGGAACCGCGAGGTCGGGAAGGTCCACCACGCGGGCGAGGACGAACCGGTCCGTCCAGCCGATGAACTCGCCGAGTGATTGCCGTCCGATCGCCAGGAAGACCCGTTCGCCCAGCCGGACGGCGACCTCCCGTGCCCGGTCGATCGAGTCGACCCAGTGCCAGGACGCGGCGTCCGGTCGGGCGGCCCAGCTCGGCCGTGAAAGTCGCAGCAGCGGCACCCCGGCCCGGCCACACGCCGCAGCCGCGTTCGCACTCATCCGCCCGGCGAACGGATGGGTCGCGTCGACCACAACGTCGACGTGCTGGCCGCGCAGGTAATCGGCCAGTCCGTCCGCGCCGCCGAAGCCGCCGACCCGGGTCGTGCCCTCTGGCGGGTGCGGGTCGGCCACGCTGCCGGCCAGCGACGTGACCACGTCGACGTTGTCGGCGGCGAGCAGTGCGACGAGCTCGCGTGCCTCGGAGGTGCCACCCAGCAGCAGGAGGTTCACCGTCGCCTCGCGAGCGCGGCCAGGACGCTGAGGCCCGCAGCTCCGGCTGAGACCGCCAGTGCCAGACGGTTCGCGCGCGCGAGATCGGCCGCCGACGGTGCGGGGCCGTGGCCCAGTTCGCCACGGTCCTCCTCGACCCCGCCGTAGGTGTTGCGGCCACCAAGGGTGACCCGCAGGGCGCCGGCGAAGGCCGCCTCGACCACGCCGCCGTTGGGGCTGGGGTGCCCGCCGGACTGGTCGCGCACGGCCCGCAGTGCGTCGGTGGGTCTCCCGCCCACCAGGGGGGCGGTCAGGACGGCAAGTCCGCCGCTGATCCTTGCTGGGAGCAGGTTGGCCAGGTCGTCGAGCTTCGCCGCTGCCCAGCCGAAGTTGCGGTAGCGATCGTTGCGGTAGCCGACCATCGCGTCCAGGGTGTTGACCGCCCGGTAGGCCAGCAGTCCCGGAATGCCCGCGATCGCGCCCCAGAACAGCGGGGCGACCACCGCGTCGGAGGTGTTCTCCGCCACGGACTCCAGGGCGGCTCGGGCCACGCCGTCGGCATCGAGGGTCTGCGGGTCCCGGCTGACCAGGTGGCTGACCTGGAGTCGTGCCGCGGCCAGGTCGTCGGCGGCCAGGTGGGCAGCGACCGCCTCGGACTCACGAGCCAGTGACCGCCCACCGAGCACGGTCCACGTGGCTGCTGCGGTCGCCAGGGTCGCCAGCACGGGGTGTCTGGCGCTGCGGGAGACCAGGCTCCCGAGCGCGGCCGTGCCGCCGACCAGCACGGCGACGTGGACGGCTCCGCGCAGCCGGTCGTCGGCGTAGGTCCGCTGCTCCACCGCGGTGGCGAGCCGGCCGAACCCGGCGACGGGGTGCCAGCGACGCGGGTCGCCGAGCAGCTGGTCGGCCGTCCAGCCCAGGGCGAGGCCGAGAGCTGTCGCCGTCCCCGGTCCGCGCATGACCAACCTTCCGCTGGCGGCAATTGTTCGCCATCGAGTGTGCCAGACTGGGCGGCGCAGAGATGTGCCGAGGAACTCCGGTGAGCCCGAAGGGGCGAGTCCGGGGCGGTCCCGCCACTGTGACCGTGCCTCGGCACGGGAGCCAGGAACTCGCCTCGCTGCAGAGCGAAGACATCGGGCGAGGCACCTGAGGAGGCTCCATGGATACTGCTGCGCGCACGTCCACCCTGATCGGGGTCGGCGTCGGGCCCGGCGATCCCCAACTCGTCACCCTGAAGGCTGTCGCCACCCTGAGGGCCGCCGACGTCATCCTCGTGCCCAGCACGGAGGCCAGCGGTGACGAGGCGGGCCGAGCCGAACAGATCGTGCTCCATGCCTGCCCGGAGTCCGCAGGCAAGCTGCGGCGGGTCCCGTTCAGCATGGCGCAACGCACCGGTGTCGGCACCGAGCGGCGCCAGTCGTGGGAGGCGTCGGCGCAGGCCGCTGTCGACGCGTTCCGGGCGGGGGCGGCCACGGTCGCCTTCGCCACCGTCGGCGACCCGAGCGTCTACTCGACGTTCTCCTACCTCGCCGCCCAGGTACGGGCAGCGGTGCCCGACGTCGACGTGTCGGTCGTGCCGGGCATCACCGCCATGCAGGCGCTGGCCGCAGCCAGCCTCACCCCACTGGTCGAGGGACGCGAGAGCCTCACCCTCGTACCGGTGACGGCCGGTCTCGGCGCGGTCGGCGCCGCCCTCGACCATGCCGACACCGTCGTCGCCTACAAGGGCGGACGCCAGCTGCCCGGCCTGCTCGCGCTCGTCCACGACCGCGGCCTGGACGGGGTGCTCGGGGTGAACGTCGGTCTGCCCGACCAGACGATCACCCCGCTCAGCGAGGTGGAGTCCGCCAGCGCCCCGTACTTCTCCACGGTCCTTGTCGCACCGCGGCGCACCAGCACCGGCGGCTCGCTGTGAGCGGCCAGGTCGTCTTCGTCGGCGCCGGCCCGGGCGCGGCCGACCTGATCACGCTTCGTGGCGCCCGGGTGATCGAGCAGGCCGACATCGTGATCTGGGCCTCCAGCCTGGTCGACGCCGCCATCGTGGCGAACACCAAGCCCGGCGCGCTCGTCGTCGACTCCGCCACCGGGTCGCTGGAGGACATCACCCCGCTCTACCAGCGCGCCTACGACGAGGAGCTGCTGGTCGCCCGCGTCCACACCGGCGACCCGTCGATCTACGGTGCCACCGCCGAGCAGCGCCGGATCTGTGAGCGGATCGGCATTCCGCACCGCACCATCCCAGGCGTCTCGGCCTTCTCCGCCGCCGCCGCCCGGATGGACGCCGAGATCACCATCCCCGAGGTGTCCCAGACCCTCATCCTCACCCGCCTCGAAGGCGGCCGCACCCCGATGCCCGACCGGGAGACCGTCCGCGGGTTCGCCGCCCACGGCGTCACCATGGCGCTGTACCTGTCCGCGGCCCGCAACAAGGTGCTCCAGGACGAGCTGCTGGCCGGCGGCTACCCGCCCCACACGCCGTGCATCGTCGGCTACCGGGTGAGCTGGCCCGACGAGCTGATGCTGCGCTGCCCGCTGGCCGAACTGTCCGCCACCATGAGGGCCCACAAACTGTGGAAGCACACCGTCGTGCTGGTCGGGCCGGCCCTGGCCGAGTGGCACGACACCCGCAGCCACCTGTACCACCCCGGCTTCCGCCACGAGTACCGCGCCGCCGACGGCACCCCGCTGGTGACCAGGACCGAGACGTGATCACCGTCCACGGCCTGCTCGGCTCCCCCACCCTCGAGCTCCGGATGGCCGCCGCCACCGCCGACTGGGTGGTGGGCGGGCAACGCCACCTCGACACCCTCGAGGTCGAGAACTCCCGACGCATCACCCTCGGAGCGCTGCGGCCGGCCGTTGAACAGCTCGCCGCCCTACCCGAAGAACAGGTGGTCGTCGTGATCGCCAGCGGCGACCCGCTGTACTTCGGCGTCGTCAGGTCGCTACGCGCTGCCGGCCTCCGGCCCCTCGTGGTGCCGGCCTTGTCCTCGATCGCTGCCGCGTTCGCCGCGGTCGGCCTGCCCTGGGACGACGCCGCCGTCGTCAGCGTCCACGGCCGTCCTCTCCAACCGGCCCTCGACCTGGCACGCAGCGCCGGCAAGGTCGCGGTGCTCACCTCCGCGGAACACGGCATCAGGGAGCTGGCCACCGCCCTGGCGGACCTGGGCAGGTGGTACGTCCTGGCCGAGCGGCTCGGCGAACCTGACGAACGCGTCCGCGTCCTCACCACCGCAGAGGCGCGCACCACCGTCGCTCGCGAGCCCAACGTCGTCCTCGTGCTCGAGCGGCACCCCTGTGACGACGACGCCCCCTGGCCGGGAGACGTCGCCGGCCCCACCCGACACCCGTCAGCCCTCGTCATCGGAGAACAGCAATGATCGGACAGGTCACCAGCGGCCCGGCCAGCCGCGCCCGCGCCGACCAGATCGACGCCATCCTCGGCCGGCCCACCCGCCGCTACGCCTGCGGCGCCGTCACCGGCCTTCCCCAGGCGTGGGCCGAGTGCGACCTCATCGTCAGCCACCTGGCCCTCGGCGCCACCACCCGCATCCTCGCGCCCCTGCTGGCGTCCAAGCAGACCGACCCCGGCGTGGTGGTCATCGACGATGCCGGCCGGTTCGTCATCCCGCTGGTGGGCGGCCACGCCGGCGGGGCCAACGAGCTCGCCGTCCGGCTCGCCGAAGGGCTCGGCGCTGTCGCCGTCCTCACCACCGCCACCGACGCGACCGGCGTGCCGGGCCTGGACACCCTGGGCTGGGCGTGGTCCGGCGACGTCGCCGCCGTCACCCGCGCCATCCTCGACGGCGAACCCGTCACGGTCTCCCGGAGCCAACCCTGGCCGCTGCCACCGCTGCCGCCCTCGGTGAGCGTCGTGGGGACGGATGACGAGGAGCCCGACGGCACCGTCGCCCGGGTGCTGGTCACCGACCAGCTCACCACCCGCGGTGACCTGCCCGCCGTGGTGCTCAACCCACCCAGCCTCGTCGTCGGCATGGGCTGCAACCGCGGCACCGGCACCACCGCGCTCCGCGGCCTCCTCGAACACAGCCTGCAACGAGCCGGCCTGGCCGTGGCGTCGGTTGCCGTGATCACCACCGTCGACGCCAAGGCCGACGAGGCCGGGCTCGTCGAACTGGCCGCCCAGCTCGGCGTCCCGCTCGTCACCTACCCCGCGGACCAGCTCGCCGCCCAGGACGTGCCCAACCCGAGCGAGCACGCGCGAGCCGCCGTCGGCACCCCCAGCGTGGCCGAGGCCTCCGTCCTCGCCCACGGCGCCACCCTCCTGGTCGGGAAACAGCGCACGCCCGAGGCCACCTGCGCGATCGGACGCATCCCCGCCCGCGGCAGGCTCACCGTGATCGGCCTCGGCCCCGGCTCGCGCGACCTGACGACTCCCCGCGCGCAGCGGGCGATCCGGAACGCCTCAGTCGTGGTCGGCTACCGGCCCTACGTCGCCCAGGTCAAGGACCTGCTGCGCCCCGGCGTCCGGATCGCCAGCACCCCGATGGGCAAGGAGGAGGAACGCACGGCCACCGCCATCCAGTTCGCCCGCGAGGGCAACGACGTCGCCCTCGTGTGCTCCGGCGACCCCGCGATCTACGCGATGGCCTCCCCCACCCTCGAACAGGGCACCGAAGGCATCGACATCGAGATCGTGCCCGGCGTCACCGCCAGCCTCGCCGCGTCCGCCATCCTCGGCGCACCACTCGGCCACGACCACGCCACCATCTCGCTGTCCGACCTGCACACCGACTGGGACACGATCCTCCGGCGGGTCCGGGCCGCGGCGGAGGCCGACCTGGTCA
>NZ_JARKOT010000286.1 GCF_029977985.1 Propioniciclava sp.
CTGTCGAAGCCGCTGCTTCCCCGGGCCCAGATGCGCGGGTCCAGTTCCCGGGTTTGGGGATGCAGGACACCGTCCGTGACGATCATCGTCGTGTCGCTCGCCCGGACGAGGGACTCGCTCGGCAACTGGTCCATGTCGCCGCTCGCGGCCAAGGGTCCGAGTGGCCGCCCGGCGATCATCCTCTCGTAGAGCTCGGATGCAGCCACGGTGGTGGTGAACGATCCGGTTGCCGGCGCGTCGACCACGAGCGCCCGGCGTGGCCCGTCGGTGGTCTCGGCGAGGAAGGGATCCACCAGGGCGGGCGACACCCCCTTGGCTGCGACCTCGAACGTGAAATCGGCGGGCTGCTGGGCAGCGAGCAGGGCGGGCACGCGGGGCCAGTCCCAGTTGTCCGGCCCGGAGCGCGCCGCGTCCTCGGCCGTCAGGGCACGTCCTTCGAGCACGGCCGCGTCCAGTCCGGTCAGGGCGTTCTCGGCCGCCGGGTCGATGGCTGTGATCAGCAGCGGGTAGGCGAGGCGCACGTCCACCACCTCGTGGTTGACCGTGGGGTCGACCTGCGTCACCACACCGAACTCATCGGCCATCGACCCGGCCATCGGCCCGCAGCGTGGCTCCCAGATCACGCCCACCTCGAACGTGACCGCGGTCTCGGTGCAGGCACGCCGGATCGTGTCGCCCTCGATGTCGAGCGGGCCCGGCGCGTTCTCGCGTTGTCCCCAGTGGGCGGTCGTGAACACGTACCCCTCGACCGACGTCTTCCGCACGTGGCCGTTCCGGCTGATCGCGGTGATCGTGTAGAAGCCGAGGCGACGGTCGGTGCCGCTGAGGGCGCTGCTCACGTCGACGGTCGTTGTTGCGTTCATCATCACGTAGCCCACCGTGGCCAGGGGTGCAGCGACCTCGACGCCGGGGATCGCGCGGATGGCGGCCAGCTGCTCGAAGCTGATGCCGCCGTACGTGGACGACGTGACCGCCTGCCGCACGAGGCCCTCGGACTGCTCGAACGCGCTCGTCGACCCGGCCGGGCGCACGAGCACGTCGTAGGAGCCGCGGAAGTTCTCCTCCACCGTCGAGGTGACCTCGAGCGTTCGGTGAGGGCGTTGCCGGTGAGGAGCACGAAGCTGGTGACGGCGGTGAACACGGCCAGGAAGGCGGCGAGGGTGCGCTTCCAGCCGCCGCGGAGCTGGGCCAGGGCGTAGCGAATGATCTCCACGGGGGTGCCCTCACGCGTCCTGGGCGCGGCGGGCGATGTACGTCTGCACGCGCAGCCGTTCGACGGGGGTGGCCCGGCCATCGGCGATCTGGATGATCTCGTCGCAGGTCGCGGCGACTTCGGCGTCGTGCGTGGCCAGGACGACGGTGGTGTCGTAGCGCGCGTGCAGGTCCTCGATGAGGTCGAGGATCTCACCGGCCGTGGCCGAGTCGAGGTTCCCGGTGGGCTCGTCGGCGAGCAACAGGATGGGGCGCACCACGAGGGCCCGCGCGATGGCCACGCGCTGCTGCTGGCCACCCGACAGTTGCGACGGAAGGGCGTTGGCGCGATCGCCGAGGCCGACGGCGTCCAGCAGTTCGAGGCCGCGGGCGCGCTTGTCGCCCTCCACCTTGCGGCCGACCAGCGGCGCGCACACGTTGTCGAGCAGGCTGAGGGCGGGCAGCAGGTGGAACTGCTGGAAGACGAACCCCACCCGGCTGCGGTAGTCGGCGAGCCAGCGCCGGGGGCGTCCGGTGATGGTCTCGCCGTCGACCGTGATCGTGCCGGCGTCCGGGGTGTCGATCGCGCCCACGAGGTGCAGCAGCGTCGACTAGCCCGAGCCGGAAGCCCCCACGAGCGCCGTCCGCCGGCCGGCCGCGAGCCTGAGGGTGACATCGTCGGCCGCTCTGAGTTTCGAGCCGTCGCCGAGGGTGTAGGTCTTGGTGACGCCGTTCAGGTCAACTGCGGCACTCATGTCACGGCTCCTTGCGCGGGGGACGGATCAGTCGGTGAAGGGCCGCAGCGCGCCGAGGCGCTCCGCGGTGGTGCGGGGTTCGGCGGGCGCGCCGAGCGTGCGGTCGGACGCGATGCGGCCGTCCCGCAGCGTCACGATGCGCTCGCAGCGGGCGGCGACCGCATAGTCGTGCGTGGCGAGCAGCACGGTGGTGCCGAACGCCTCGCGCAGGCCGCCGATGAGGTCGACGACCTCGAAGCCGGTCGCCGTGTCGAGCGCACCCGTGGGTTCGTCGGCGAGCAGGAAGCGTGGGCTGTTGACGAGCGCGCGGGCCAGGGCGACGCGCTGCTGCTCACCGCCGGAGAGGGCGTCCGGGGTGACGCCGGCGCACGCCGCGAGGCCGACGACCTCGAGCAGGTCGAGCGCGCGGCGGCGCGCGGCGCGGGCGTCCCCGCCGCCGATGGTGGGCGCGAGCACGTTGTCGAGCACGGTGAGCGAGGCGATGAGGTTGAACCGCTGGAACACGAAGCCGACGCTGCGGCGGTGGTCGGCCAGGGCGCGGCCCTTGAGCGCGCCGACGTCGCGGCCGTCGACGAGCACCTGCCCCTCCGTCGGCCGGTCGAGCCCGCCGACGAGGTGGAGCAGCGTCGACTTGCCGGAGCCCGACGGCCCCATCAGGGCGACCGCGCTGGCCTCGACGACCTGGAGGAAAACGTCGTCGAGGGCGCGCGCGTGGCGTCGCCGGGGTGTGGTGAAGTCCTTCGTGACTCCCACCAGTTCGATCGCCATGCGCCCACCCAAGCACACTAGCTAGTGACTAGGCAAGCATGTCCGTGCCAAGATGTGCGCGTGCCGCTTCACCACGCAGTCCTCGCGCTCCTCGTGCAGGGGCCCGGCCACGGCTACGACCTCAAGGGCGAGTTCACCTCGCTCGTCGGGCCGCACTTCGGCACGCTCAACATCGGCCACCTCTACCAGTTGCTCGAGCGCCTCGCTCGCGACGGCCTCGCCGAGACCCACCGCGAACCGCAGGAGGCCCGGCCCGACCGGCTCGTCTACACGCTCACCGACACCGGCCGCACCGAACTGGCATCGTGGTTCGACGCGCCGGTGAAGATCACCAGCGGCTACCGCGACGACTTCTTCCTCAAGCTCGCCGCCGCCCGCAGCCTCGGCGACGCCGGGCTCATCCGGCGCATCGTGGACGCCCGCCGCACGGCCCTGCTCCAAGAACTCCGCGACCTGGCCGCGCTGGGAGCCGAGTCGGCGGCGTCCACCTACGACGGTCTGCTCACCCAGGCCGCCGAGATCCAGACCCGCGGCCTGCTGCAACTGCTCGACCAGGTGGACGCCGCCGCTGACGCCCTCGTGGCCGAAGCCTCCGGGACGGCCCGCGTCCGCGTCAACGACGCGTCAGTCGGGCGACGGCGGACGGCGTCCTGAACCCGTCAGGTCAGCTGGCGACCTTCGCCGGGAGGGTCTTGACCTTCCAGCCCGGGCGCTGCGCCTCGTAGGCGTCGATGGCGTCGGCGTGCTGAAGGGTGACGCCGATGTCGTCGAGGCCGTTGAGGAGGCGGTGCCGGGTGTAATCGTCGATCTCGAAGGGGTAGGTGTCGGCGCCCGCGGTGATCGTCTTGTCCTCCAGCGACACGGTCAGTTCCGCGCCGGGGCTCGCCACGAGGTAGGCCCACAGCTTCTCGACGACCTCCTGGTCAACGCGAGCGACGAGCAGGCCGGCCTTGCCCGAGTTGCCGCGGAAGATGTCGCCGAACCGCGAGCCGATGACCACCTTGAAGCCGTAGTTCTGCAACGCCCAGACGGCATGCTCACGGCTCGAGCCCGTCCCGAAGTCCGGACCCGCGACGAGCACCGAGCCCGCGCGGTAGGCCTCGGAGTTGAGCACGAACTCCGGATCGCCGCGCCAGGCGGCAAACAGGCCGTCCTCGAAGCCCGAGCGGGTGACCCGCTTGAGGTAGACGGCGGGGATGATCTGGTCGGTGTCGACGTTGCTGCGCTGCAGCGGCACGCCGATGCCGGTGTGGGTGGTGAAGGCGTCCATGTCAGTTCTCCTCCAGGTCGGACGGCGCGCTCAAAGTGCCACGCACTGCGGTGGCGGCGGCGACGGGCGGGCTGACGAGGTGCGTGCGACCGCCCTTGCCCTGACGGCCCTCGAAGTTGCGGTTCGACGTGGACGCCGACCGCTCCCCCGGCTTCAGCTGATCGGGGTTCATGCCGAGGCACATCGAGCAGCCGGCCTCGCGCCACTCGGCCCCCGCTTCGGTGAAGATCTTGTCGAGGCCCTCTTCCATCGCCTGCAGACGGACGCGGGCCGAGCCGGGCACCACCATCATGCGGACGCCGTCGGCCACCTTGCGGCCCTTGATGACGGACGCCGCGAGGCGCAGGTCTTCGATGCGGCCGTTGGTGCACGAGCCGAGGAAGACCGTGTCGACCTTGATGTCGCGCATCTTGGTGCCCGCGGTGAGCGCCATGTACTCCAGCGCCCGCTCGGCAGCGGACTTGGCGACCGGGTCGTCGAAGTCGTCGGGGGACGGGACGGCGTCGCCGAGGCCCACGCCCTGGCCCGGGTTGGTGCCCCAGGTGACGAACGGGGTCAGGCTGCCGGCGTCGATGTCGACCTCGGCGTCGAAGACCGCGTCGTCGTCGGTGCGCAGGGTGCGCCAGGAGGCGACGGCGGCGTCCCAGTCGGCGCCCTCGGGGGCGTGCGGGCGTCCCTTGAGGTAGGCGAACGTGGTCTCGTCGGGGGCGATCATGCCCGCCTTCGCGCCCCACTCGATGCTCATGTTGCAGATCGTCATGCGGCCCTCCATCGACATGTTCTCGATGGTGCTGCCGCGGTACTCGACGATGTAGCCCTGCCCGCCGCCGGTACCGACCTTGGCGATGAGGGCGAGCACGACGTCCTTCGGGGTGACGCCCTCGGGCAGGTCGCCGTTGATGTTGACGGCCATGCGCTTGGCTGGCGCCTGGTTGAGCGTCTGGGTGGCGAGCACGTGCTCGACCTCGGACGTGCCGATGCCGAACGCCAGCGCGCCGAACGCGCCGTGCGTCGAGGTGTGGCTGTCGCCGCAGACGATCGTCATTCCCGGCTGGGTGACGCCCAACTGCGGGCCGATGATGTGCACGACCCCCTGGTCCACGTCGCCCAGGCTGTGGATCCGGATGCCGAACTCGGCCGCGTTCTTCCGCAGCGTGTCGACCTGCAGCTTCGAGACGGGGTCGGCGATCGGCAGGGTGATGTTCTCGGTGGGGGTGTTGTGGTCCTCGGTGGCCAAGGTGAGTTCCGGACGCCGCACCGTGCGCCCGGCGAGGCGGAGTCCGTCGAACGCTTGCGGGCTCGTCACCTCGTGCACGAGATGCAGGTCGATGTAGAGCAGATCCGGTTCGCCCGCGGCGCTGCGGACGACGTGGTCCTCCCAGACCTTGTCGCTGAGTGTCTTCCCCATGGCCCTTTCCCCTTCGTCCATAACGGCAACATCCAGCCTACGACTTGCATGTCAAGATGCGAGACGGCAATATCAGAGTATGGACAGTACTTCCGGGGTGGGCGTCCTCGACAAGGCGGCCCAAGTGCTCACGGCGCTGGAGCAGGGTCCCACCACTCTAGCGGGCCTGGTCACGGCCACGGGCCTCGCCCGGCCCACGGCCCACCGGCTCGCGGTGGCGCTGGAGCACCACCGCCTCGTCAGCCGCGACCTCCAAGGTCGATTCGTGCTCGGCCCGCGCCTCACCGAGCTGGCCGCCGCCGCCGGCGAGGACCGCCTGTTGGCGACCGCTGGCCCGGTCCTGGCGCGGCTGCGCGACATCACCGGCGAGTCCGCGCAGCTCTTCCGCCGGCAGGGCGACTTCCGGATCTGTGCGGCCGCCGCCGAACGCCCCTCGGGCCTGCGCGACACGATCCCCGTCGGCACGCAACTCACGATGAACGCCGGCTCGGCCGCCCAGGTGCTGCTCGCCTGGGAGGATCCCGAGCGCATCCAGCGCGGCCTGTCCCACGCGAGCTTCTCCGCCGTCGCCCTCTCGACCGTGCGCCGCCGCGGCTGGGCCCAGTCCGTCGCCGAGCGCGAGGCGGGCGTGGCGTCCGTGTCGGCGCCGGTGCGTTCGCCCGCCGGCAAGGTGATCGCCGCGGTGAGCGTGTCGGGTCCCATCGAGCGCCTGTCCCGCCAGCCCGGACGCCTCCACGCCCCGGCCGTCATGGCCGCAGCCGAGCGGCTCTCCGAGGTCCTGCGCCGCACGGGCACGGAGAGCTGACGCGCTCGTCGACCTGTCGCTGGTCGAGACCGTCGGACCCCCACACACCACGAGGACGCCGCAGGTGCGGCGTCCTCGTTGCGTTGCGGTCGTACTGGTTGCGTTGGGAGCGGACGAGGCGAACCTCACACGGCCGGGCCGTCGTGGTGTTCGATGCGCTCGGTGCGCGTCTGGTTGGTGGCCTGCGTGTGGCCGATGAGGCCGAGGATGAGGGCGACGAGGCCCGCAGCCATGCAGATCCAGCCGACCATGGTGAGGTCGACATTCGGGACGGCGTCACGGACGGCGAACGTGAGGATCGCGCCGACGACCAACAAGAAGATGCCCAAACCGGTTCGCACTGGTTCTCCAATCGTTGAGGGACCTGCCGCACATCCAAGCATGACCAAACTCCCGTGACTAGCACTGACGCGCCGAAGTGCGGGAGACGTGCGGGTTGTCCCCGACGAGGAGGCGGGAAAGGAACGAGCCCCCTCCGGTGTCCGGAAGGGGCTCGCTCACTGGTAGCCCCGACGGGATTCGAACCCGCGCTACCGCCTTGAGAGGGCGGCGTGCTAGGCCGCTACACAACGGGGCCAGTGCGCTTCTCAACGCTCGGGAGACCCTACCAGAGCCGCAGCGGCTGCCGGAAATCGCCTCCCAGCAGGGGTACTAGGACTCGAACCTAGA
>NZ_JARKOT010000079.1 GCF_029977985.1 Propioniciclava sp.
CCCACGGCGTCCTGGATCTCCTTGAGCACCGCGGGGCGCAGCTTGACGGCACCCGGCTTGTACACGCCGTGCACGTTGCCGAAGGTGAGGGCCGTGATGTAGCGGCCGTTCTCGCCGAGGCCGAGGGCCTTCGCGGTGGCCATGCCGTCCTCGATGGTGGAGTACAGCTTGTCGTTGATCTCGGCGGCGACGCCGTCCTCCTCGCCACCGACAACGCCGACCTCGATCTCGAGGATCTGGTGGTTCGCGGAGGTCTGCTTGAGCAGCTCCTCGGCGATCTGAAGGTTCTCCTCCAGCGGCACCGCGGAGCCGTCCCACATGTGCGAGCCGAACAGCGGATCCTGGCCGTTCTTGACGCGCTCGGCGGAGATCGCGAGCAGCGGGCGGACGTAGGTGTCCAGCTTGTCCTTCGGGCAGTGGTCGGTGTGCACCGCGATGTTCACGGAGTACTTCTTGGCCACCACGTGCGCGAACTCGGCGAGCGCGACCGCACCGGTCACCATCTCCTTGACCTTCTGGCCGGAGGCGTACTCGGCGCCACCGGTCGACACCTGGATGATGCCGTCGGACTCGGCATCGGCGAAGCCCTGGATGGCCGCGTTGAGCGTCTGCGACGACGTGACGTTGATCGCGGGGTAGGCGAAACCCTTCTCCTTGGCGCGATCGATCATCTCCGCGTAGACATCAGGAGTTGCAATGGGCATGGTGTGTGATCTCCTTGCTTGACGCTTGGGTTGGCAGACCCCATTGTGTCGCATTTCGGGGAGCGCGGGGGGCTCAGTCGTCCAGACGACCCAACTCAATCCACGACCGTCCCCCCGACATCGCCCGGACCGCTCCGTCCAGCGCGGCCGGGTTCGTGGCGAGGTGGTCGAGTGGCAGGGTGTGCTTCTGACCGGACGCCCCGCGCACCACCAGGCGGCGGCTCCCGCCGAGGCGTCCGGGGAGGGCGTCGAGGCCGGCCACCTGCGTCCAGGGGAGGTGGGCGCCGGCGTCGGCGAGGAAGAGCCCACCCCGGCCGACGCCGAGGGCCAGCCCCTCGTGGAGGGCGGCCAGCTCGCGCTTGGCCCGGACGAACTTCGCCGCGCGCCAGGCGATGACACCGGCAGAGACGGCGAGGCTGAAACCCAGCACCCACGGGAACCAGCCCTGCCAGACGGTGGTGTCGTCGCGGTAGTAGAACCACCAGATCGCCGCCCACACCACGCCGTTGACCACGAGCGACCCGATCGACCACACGAACGCCCCCCTCGCCCGACGCCACGCCAGGACGGCAGGGGCGGGATTGAAGAACACAGGGTGGTCCAGCGTGTCGCGCGGGATGGGCATCGGCGGCGGCGCGGGAAGCGTCGCCGCGGGCGGAAGGGGTTGCTGCTGTAGCCGAGGCTGTAACGGCTCGGACTGAGGCTGTAGCTGCTGGGGCTGGGGGTGTGGCTGCTGGGGCTGGGGCTGGGGCAGGTGGGGGGTCCGGTGGGGTGGGTTCCAGCGCGCGGACGCCTCGGGTGACGGCCAGCCACCGGCGGGTGGCTGAGCAGGCGGCTGGGTCATGGCGGCCATGCTACCCAGCATCGCGAGCTCGCCTTTCTCCGTCGGGAGCCCCGGATGCGTGGGTCGAGGCTCCCTCGACATGGCGGAGTGGGCTCAGGAGAAGCTTCGGGCTGGTCTGCCGGCCCGGATCTTCTACTGAGCTCACTCAGCCCCGCTCGGACGCCGCCGCCCCGCCTCACTGCCCCGCCGACGCCCCTGCGGCCTGCCGCCCCGCGCCGGCGCGCGTGGGCTCAGCGGCGCCAGTCGCCCAGAGCCCCCTCCAGTGCGCCGAGGGCGGCGTCGACGAGGGGCCAGCGGTCGGCTTCGGGGCAGCCGTCGGCCGCCCAGGCCGCAGCGGCGGCGTCCATGAAACCGAGAAAGCCGACCAGGGCGAGGGCGTCACGGGCGGCGGCGGCAGGCTGCAGGACGCCACGGAGCCAGCCGAGCCACTCCGCACGCGCCTCGGCGCGGGCGTCGGCGACGGGGGCGGGCTCGTCGACGGCGACGCCGAACGCGAAGCCGCCCGTGCGGGCGACGGCATCGAGGAGGACGACGAGGGCCGCGCGCACCCGGTCGCGGGCGGACGCGGGCCGCGCCAGTGCGGCGTCCGACCGGTCGCGCGCGAGGGCGAGGTCGGCGGCTCCCGCCCGCACCACCGCTGCGGCGAGGTCTGCCTTCGACTCGTAGTACTTGAAGACCAACGCCTGAGACACGCCCGCGGCGGTGGCGATGTCGGCGACGGAGGCGTCACCATAGGGCCTGCCTGCGAACGCAGGACGCGCGGCAGCCAGGATCGCGTCCCGACGGACCTCGGGGGCCAGGCGGCGGCGTCCGGTTGCTTCGGCAGGCATGGCACTAGCCTAGCGGTAAGTGAGTTGGACTCACCAACCCGCCCCCCGCTACACTCGAACCGTTAGTGAGTCAGGCTCACCAGTGGAGGAAGTCTAATGACCTGGACCGATCACGCCATCTTCTGGCAGGTGTACCCCCTCGGGTTCACGGGTGCCCCCATCCGCCCCGGATCGGACGCCGAACGCGCCCTCACCCACCGCCTCGGGCATCTGTCCCACTGGCTCGACCACGTGGTCGAGCTCGGCTGCAACGGCCTGCTGCTGGGGCCGATCTTCACGTCGTCGACGCACGGCTACGACACGCTCGACTACTACCGCATCGACCCGCGCCTGGGCGACGACGCCGACTTCGCGGGGTTCATCGAGGGCGCCCATGCACGCGGCATCAAGGTGGTGCTCGACGGGGTGTTCAACCACGTGGGCTCCGACAATCCGCTTTTTCGCGCGGCGATGTCGAGCCCGGACGCCCCCGAGAACGCGCTGTTCCGGATCGACTGGAGCTCGGGCGAACCCAGGGCGGCCGACTTCGAGGGCCACGGTCACCTCGTCGCGCTCAACCACGCCTCGGACGCCGTCGCCGACCT
>NZ_JARKOT010000052.1 GCF_029977985.1 Propioniciclava sp.
CCCCCCCCCCCCCCCCCCCCCCCCCCCCCCCCCCCCCCAACACGGGGGGTCAGGAATCCGCGGCGCCCACGTCCAGTTCCGCATCCGGCGCGGTGACGATGTCGGGGCGAGCGGTGTGGCGGGGTCGTTGTCGCCGTTGGCACGCTCGAAGTACTTGTAGGTCATGATCCAGCGCAGCCGCGAGTTGGGTAGCCGGAGGGGGATCACGTCGCCGTAGCTGTTCGGGTTGTTCGACGGCGACTGGCCGACGACGGTCGCCAGGTGGTTGTCCTGCAGCAGATAGGTGAAGATCACCGCCGAGGAGAAGGTGGCGGCGGACGTGAGCACGTACACCTTCCCGCCATACGGCTCGGCCACCGGCGTGATCGGGTAGTCCATCGCGGGCCACGCGAACACCCACGGCCCCCAGCGCTGCAGGGTGGCGCCGTCGTGGTAGCGCGTCACCGGGAGCCTCGCCATGAACTCCTGGGCGACTCCCGAGTTCCCGCCCGGGTTGTCGCGCAGGTCGACGACGATCTTCGTCAGGCCCCGTTCCCGGACGCCGGTGAAGAACGTGTCGAGGGCCTCGGTGTACTCGGCCCCCGGGGTGCAGTCGTGCAGGACGAGGACGCCCAGGCCGTTCTCGAAGCGGACCTCGGGCGGCCGGTGGTCCCGCCCGGGCGGCCCACCGACCGGCAACAGCCGCTGGGCGCCCGAGTCCAGCGTCACCGTCACGCCCTCGGACGCCTCCGCCCCGAGCAGCCGCAGCCACGACTCGAACCGCACCCGCGCGGGGAAGTCGGCGACCGCGGCTTGGCCGCTCTCGTACGACGCCAGCTCGCGGAAGCGTTGCCACAGGTCCGTCACGGCGACGCCGTTGAGGGCTGTCACGCGCGGGGCGCCGGCCTCGTCGAGGGTGAGGGTCTGGCCGTCGAAGCGGAACCCGACGGCGGCAGGATGGTCGTCGGGGTAGTGGACGCCGGCGTGGCCGTCCGCGAGGACGTTGGCCAGGCGGGCCGCGCCTCGCCACACGTCGAGCACGGTGGGTTGTTCCGGGATCTCGGCGAGCACCTGCTGATAGCGCTGTTCGGTGGCCGGCGGAACGCCGTGCGCCGTGGACATGTGGCGGTCGCGGATGGAGGCGTAGGCGTATTCGATGTCGGCGATCGCCTGGTCATGCGTGAGCGGCGACTCCAGCGGCGGGGGCGTCTCGTCGTTGGGGTCGATCCCACGGTAGCGCCACACCTGGTACCCCACCAGCGCGACCACGGCCCCGAGGGCCAGGATGGTTCCGAGGATGCGCAACCACAGGCGGCGGGGGCGAGGGGGTGCCATGCGCCGAGCCTACGTCCCGCCAGCCCCGGCGGGCCTTACCGGTCGGACGACGGGCGGGCGCCGAAGATCGTCGTTCCCAGCCGCACGCACGTGGAGCCCATCTCGACCGCGATCTCGAAGTCGCCGGACATGCCCATACTGAGGGTGTCGAAGCCGCCGCCGGCGGCGTCCCTGAGGCGCGCCTGCAGGTCCACGAGGCGCTCGAAGCAGGCCCGGACTGCGGCGGCGTCCGGGCTGTTGACGGCGATCGTCATGAGCCCCCGCACGTCCAGCGCGTCGCAGGCGCCCAGCGCCCGGACGGCCGCGGGCACGTCGGCGGGAGCGAAGCCGTGCTTGGCCTCCTCACCGGAGGTGTTGACCTCGACGAGGACCGGGAGCCGCCGCCCGAGCGCGACCAGCCGGCGGTCGAGCGCCTCGCCGAGCGCCACGGAGTCGAGCGCCTGGAACTCGGCGGCGTGCTCGGCGGCCAGCTTGGCCTTGTTGGACTGCAGGTGCCCGATGAGCACCCAGTCGATCCCGGTGCCCGTCAACTCCACCGCCTTGTCGCGCAGTTCCTGCGGGCGCGACTCCCCGAACCGGGCGTACCCGGCGGCCTGCGCCTCCACCACCCTCGACACCGGATGCGTCTTGCTCACCGGCAGGAGCTCCACCTCACTCGGCGCCCGCCCCACCCGCGCGCAGGCGGCGTCGATCCGGGATCGTGCGGCGTGAAGGTTGGCGGCGATGGTCACGCCCTCCATCTCACCACGGCATGCTGGGTGCGTGCAGCAGACGACTCCGACATGGCGCCGTGCGATGGCCGCCACCGCCCTCGCCGCTGCGGTCGTGCAAGGGATCGCCCGCGCCCCTCACGCCCGCGACTACACCAGCCAGACCTGGCGCGGCGCCCCGGATCCGTTCGACAACGCCCTCCTCGGCGCGATGGGCGCCGCCATGATCGCCGGCCCGGCGCTCTACGCGACAGGCTCCCTGCGCCGCCTCGACTATCCGCTTCCACCCACCGGACGCCGCCTCCTCGCCGCAGCCGGTGTCGCCGCCCAAGCCGCGGGGCTCTGGCTCTTCCACCGCTCGCACGCCGATCTGGGCCGCAACTGGACCCCGCACGTCGAACTCCGCGACGACCAGGGGCTGGTTACCGACGGGGTATACGCTCGTATTCGCCATCCGATGTACGCCTCGCAACTCGTCACCCAGGCCGGCGTGGCGTGCCTGCTGCAGAACGCGGTCGCCGGGCCTGCCAGCTTCGCGGCTTTCCTCGTGCTCTACCTCCGCCGGGCACCGCGCGAAGAGTCGCTGATGCGGGCCCGCTTCGGCCCGATCCGGGACGAGTACGCGCGGCGTACCGGCGGCGTCTGGCCGCGGTTCACCCGAGAACGGAGGGCCTGATCAGGGCCACCGCGCCGCCAGCGACAGCACGGCGAGCGACGCGAGCACGGCGAAGCCGAGCGCGATGCCGGCGTAGAACTCGGTGATCTCCTGGTCCACCTGCTCGTAGCCCACCGACCGAGCGATGGAGGAATACACCTGTTGCAGTTCGGCGCTGCTGCCCGCCTTGAACGCCTCGCCGCCCGACTCGCGCGCCACGGTGTTCAACTCGGCCGTGTTGACCGGGACGGGTTCGCGCCGCCCGTTGGTGACGACGTAACCGTTGGGCGTCCCGTAGGCGATGGTGTAGATCGGGAAGCCGGCGGCCTTGGAGTCCTTCGCCGCGTCCTGCGAGTTGCGGCCGATGTTCGTGTAGCCGTCGCTGAGCAACACGATGGCGCCCGGGGTGGGGTCGTCGGGATGGTCGGGGTCGGGCGGCACGAGGGTCATGGCGTCCAACGAGCTGTAGATGCCCTCACCGATCGCGGTCGAGGGGGCCAGCTGCAGGTTCTGGATCGACCCCTTCACGAGCGCCCGGTCCTGCGTGGGCGGCACGATGACCGCAGCCGTGCCCGAAAAGGCCACGAGCGACACGTTGAAGCCGCGCGGCAGCAGGTCGACGAACCCTTGGGCGGCGGTCTTGGCGGCGTCGAGCCGGTTGGGGTCGACGTCGACGGCCTCCATCGAGCGGGACACGTCGATGGCGAGCACCACGGTCGCCCGCTCGCGCGGCACGTTGACGCTCCCCTTCGGCTGCGCGAACGCCACCGTCAGCGAAGCGAGGCTGAGCACGGCCGCCACGACCGCCACATGACGCTTCCACGACGCCTGCCGCGGCAGCACCCGGTTCAGGTTCTCGATGCCGTAGGCGCGGCTGCGGGAGGCCGCCCGCCGCGACAGCACCCAGTACGTCAGCAGCAGGATCGGCACGAGCACGAGCAGCCACAGCCGGTCCGGGTGGAAGAACGACAGCAGGGGTGTGGGCATCAGGGCCACCTCGCTCCCAGGGACACCGCGGCCAGCGCGGCGACCACCGCGAACGCCAGCCCGTAGCCGGCCCATTGCGCCGTCGTCTCCTTGAGGACCTGCTCGAACCCCACCTCGGACCGGATCGTGTTGTACACCCGGCTCAGATCGCCGGCCGATTCGGCGCTCGAATAGCTCCCCTTGGTCTCGGTCGCGATGGCCTGCATGAGTTCGCGGTCGGGCGGGACGCGCTCCCGCTTGCCGTCCAGATCGACCGAGCCGTTGTCGGTGCCGTAGGCGATGGTGTGAATTGGGACGCCGTCGGTGGCGGCCTGCGCCGCCGCCTGGAGGGGTGAGCGGCCGGCGGTGTTCTGGCCGTCGCTCAGCATCACGATGGCGCCGGGCGCGATGGAGCCGTCGTCCGCCTTGGGCGCCATCTGGATCGCGCTCAGCGCGACGTAGATCGAGTCGCCGACGGCGGTCGAGTCCTGGAGGGCGAGGCCCTCGATGGCCCGGCGGGCGTACGTGCGGTCGGTCGTCGGGCCGAGGCGCGTGGCGGGGTTGCCGGACATCGACACGACCGACACGTTGTACTGCTCGGGCAGCTGGTCGAGGAAGTCGATCGAGAGCTGCTGGGCGGCCTCCAGCCGCGTCGGGGACACGTCGGTCGCCGCCATGGAGCGGCTCACGTCGACGACGAGCACGATCGTGGCCCGCTCGCGCGGAACCTTCTCGACACCGTTCGGTCGCGCCCACGCCAGGACCAGCGTGATCAGGCTGAGCAGCGACATGGCCACCGCGAGGTGACGCCGCCACTGCGACTGTTTCGGAACGACCTTGCCGAGCACGGACGTGTTCGTGAACCGCATGCCCGTCCGGTTCTTGCGGCGGAGCGCGAAGACGTAGATCGCGATGAGCACCGGGACCAGCAGCAGCATCCACAGCCGGTCGGGGTTGAGGAACTCCAGGCCGAACATCAGCGCATCACCCCTTGCGGCGGGGCGTGCATCGCGGACGCCACCCGCCGGTACGTCAGCACGAACCGGGCGATGTCGTGCACCCAGTCACGATCGGTGCGAAGCATGATGTGGCCGGCGCCGGCACGGCGGATGGCGACCTTGATCCGTTCCCGCTGGGCCGCCGACGCCGCGTTGAAGCGCGCGCGGGCGCCGTCGTCGGAGGTGTTCACGTAGCGGCTGAAGTCGGTCTCGGGGTCACGGATCAGGATGTCGCCCACGTCGGGGAAGTCGATCTCACGCCGGTCGACGACCTCGACGCAGATCACCTGGTTCTTGACCGTCAGGTGGCGCAGCGAACGCTCCCAGTCGGGCTCGACCTCCGGGTCGAGTTCGGTGTCGCCAGGCGTGAGGAAGTCCGACACGACCACCCGGACGCCGCGCCGTCGCTGCACGCGGGACAACTGATCGATGCCGCGGGCCAGGGAGTAGGGGCCTTGAGCCTGGTCGTGGACGATCGGTTCGGTGAGCATGCGCCGCAGCAGCGAGTAGAGCGCCATGCGTCCCGACCGTGCCGGGATGCGGACGAGCGCGTCGGGGCGCATGATCATGCCGCCGAACCGGTCGCCCATGCGCTGGCTCAGGAAGCCGATCGTGGCGATGGCGGCGATGCCGAGGTCGCGCTTGGTCACGCCCTCGGTGCCCCAGTTCATCGAGGGGGTCACGTCGAGCAGCGCCCAGACCTCCAGCTCCCGGTCGGCGATGGTGTCGCGGACGTGCGGCACGCCCGTCCGGGCGGTCACCGCCCAGTCGATGCGCCGCACGTCATCCTGGCCGGGGACGTATTCGCGGGCGTCCGACGTCTCGGTGCCGGGTCCGGGTAACAGGCCGCGGTGGTCGCCGTGGAGAAACCCCTCCATGCGCCGGACGACCGCGAGTTCGAGGCGCCGCAGGGCCTGTTCGGGCGCCAGCTTGCTCAGGGGCAGGGTCGCGCCGGTCGGCTCGCGCAGCACCGACCCGACGGCTCCCAGCTCGTCGGGCGGTGGGGTGAACGAAACCTGCTGCGACACGGGGAGCCTCCGCTCAGCGGCCCGCCGCCGGTTGGCGCGCGTCGTTCCACACGGGCGTGGGCGCAGGCACCATCGCGAGGATCCGCTCCACGACCTGCACCGGCGACACGTTGTCGGCGACCGCGTCGAAACCGAGCACGACGCGGTGGCTCATGACGTCGCGGGCCACGGCCTGCACGTCGGTGGGCAGCACGTAGTCGCGGCCGTGGATGAGGGCGAGGGCGCGGGCGGCGGCAGTCAGACCCAAGGTGGCGCGCGACGAGGCGCCGATCTGGATGACGCCGTCGAGGTCGGGCATGCCGAACTCCCCCGGCGTCCGTGTCGCGAGGACCAGCCGCACGATGTACTCGGCGACCAAGTTGTGCACGAAGACGTTGGACGCCAGGTCCTGCAGTTCGGCGACCCGCTCGGGGTGGAGCAGGTTCCGGGCGGTCGGCGGTGTCACCGACATGCGGCGCAGAATCTCGAACTCCTCGTTGCCGCGCGGGTAGGGCACGTCGACCTTCAGGAGGAAGCGGTCGCGCTGGGCCTCGGGCAGGGGGTATACGCCCTCGGACTCGATCGGGTTCTGCGTCGCGATCACGATGAACGGGTTGGGCACCGGGTAGGTCTTGCCGCCCAGCGAGACCTGCCGCTCGGCCATGAGCTCGAGCGTCGCCGACTGCACCTTCGCGGGCGCGCGGTTGATCTCGTCGGCAAGGACGAAGTTCACGAACACCGGCCCGAGCGCGATGTCGAACTTCTCCTGCTGGGCCGAGTAGATGCGCGTGCCCACGATGTCGGACGGCACGAGGTCGGGCGTGAACTGGATGCGCGCGAAGTCGCCGCCCACCACCTGCGCGAACGTGCGGACGGCCAGGGTCTTCGCTGTGCCCGGCACGCCCTCGAGCAGCACGTGCCCCTTGGCCAGCAGCCCGACCATGAGCTGTTCGACCATGTGTTCCTGGCCGACGATGACCCGCTGGACCTCTGCGATCGCCTCGCTGAGCTGCTGGGCGGCGTCGCGGATCGCCGCGGGCTGGTTCGTGCTGGACACGCGCGTCCTCCTGGTGGGCTTGCTGGTGGGCTGTGCCTCGGGTGCGCTGAAACCTTACCCGGTGGGCCTGTCATTCCTTCCCAGGGACGGCACGGGCAGCACCGGGGGACGGGCTGGGTGCTGTCGGGCACAATGGTCCGCGATGACCGAGCCCCAGCCCACCGACGCGGCGGCGTCCGACCTCCCGGATCGGGCGCTTCTCTTCCCGCTGCTACCCGCGGACCCGCCGCGGGTCGGCGGCCACTGGCTGGACGCCCGCCTCACGGCTTCGCCCTCCGGCGTCGCCTACACGGCGCACGACGCCCACAACACGCCGGTCCTGCTCGTCATGCTGTCGGAAGGGGCGTCCGCGGACGCCGCCGCCGTCGACCGGCTGGCAGGCACAGTCAACAAGATGCACATCGACACGGTCCTGGCCCGCGGCGGGCGCAACCAGGAGCACGGACGCCTCGGCCACAAGTTCGTCGCCGAACCTGACACCCCCGTCGCGCCCGACGACGCGCCGAGCGCCCCCTGGGTCGCCCTCGCGTACGACGGCAGCATCGATGCGGTCGCCGAGGCGTCGCGCATCCTGGCCGAGGTCGATCTTTCCTGGCTCCCCAGCAAGGGGACGCCGTCGGGCCCCGACTACCGCCTGCCGTGGGTCGACAAGATCGCTCCCGGCACGGCCCGCCAGTGGCCGCTCCCCTGGCCCGGCCGCACCGACCGGGTCGGCTGGCTCTCCATCCTGGTGTCCTGGCTGATCATGATGCTGATCATGGCGCTGGCCGTTCTCATCGCGATCCTGCTGTTCCAGAACTCCCCCACGCAGGCACCCCCGCCGCCCGTCCCCACGTCGGCGTCCGGCTCGCCGCCGCCGTCGGCGTCGCCCTCGCCCGACTCGGCCTCACCTTCGCCGTCGCCGGACTCGGCCTCGCCCTCGCCGTCACCCGACTCGGCCTCACCGTCGCCCTCGCCGGACTCGGCCTCGCCGTCGCCGTCGCCCGATTCCGCTTCCCCGTCACCCGACTCGGCCTCACCGAGCCCGTCCACGGGCGGCTCCCCGACCCCCAACAGCCGGCTGTGACCCCGGCGGGCTCCGTCCGGCTGGTCGCGTGCGATCTGGACGGCACGCTGCTCGGCCCCGACGGAACCATCGGGAGGACCGACGCCGAGGCCGTCCTCGAGGCGGCCGAGGCAGGGGTGCACATCGTCGTTGCGACCGGACGCCCCTCGCGCTGGCTCGGTTGCCTCGACCCCATCGCCCACGCCCACCCGTACGTGATCGTCAGCAACGGCGCGGGGGTCCACGACCTCGCGGCCCGCCGCACGGTGCAGCGCCAGGCCTTCGACCGAGCCACCCTCGAGCACGTCGCTGCCGTGCTGCGCTCCGAGTTCCCAGCCGCCGCCCTTGCCCTCGAGCACGGCGAGCGGTTCGGCTGCGAGCCGGGCTGGATCCCGAGCTCGAAGCTGCGGGCCGCCTCCGTGACCGACGAGGAGGCGGCGATGCTCGTCGCCCCGTGGCCCGACCTGCTCGACCGCGTCCATCCGGTCCTCAAACTGCTGGCCCTCCTGCCCTCGGGTGACATGGACGAGATCGCACGGGCGGCGTCCGTGGCCCTCGGCGATGCCGCTGTCGTGACCCACTCGGCCGCTCCCGGCGACCGGCTCCTGCTCGAGATCAGCGCCCCGGGGGTTTCGAAGGCGCGAACGCTGGCCCTGTTCTGCGCCGAGCGCGGCGTCGCGCCCGCCGAGGTGGCGGCGTTCGGCGACATGCCCAACGACCTCGCCATGCTCGAATTCGCGGGCCAGCCGTTCGCAATGGGCAACGCCCATCCGCTGCTGCGGGAGCGGTTCGAGGTGGTGGGCACGAACGCGGAGGGCGGCGTCGGCGCGACACTGCGGCGGCTCCTCGCAGGCTGACGTTCGGTTGCGTTCGGTTGCCGCGGATGGTTGCACGGCGGTTGCCATCCCGGACCATGCCCCACCGCCCGGGCGAAACCCCTAGTCCGTCGCCAGTTCCGCGCCCCGTCGCTGGGCCTGGATCGACGCGCCGGGGAGCGCCCCACCCTGCCTCCGCGGCGCGGATTCGTTACCGTTGAAGACGTAGGCCGAAACACAAGGAACCAGAACAACCCCCCCATGGACGCAACGGCGCATCCACGAACTGACAAGGAAGGATGCGCACATGGCTCGGCGCAGGAAGGCTGCGGTCGCTCCCGACCGCCCGTCCACCGCGACCCCGGACGTGAACGACCTGGCACAGGTCGACGCCTACGTCCCCCGGGCGCGGCGGATCGCCACCCGCAACCCCTACTCCCCCGTGATGATCGCCGTGTCGATCATGGCGCTGATCGGCGTCCTCGCCTACGGCTGGTTCCTGCTGAACCCGGCCAACCGCGGCGACCTGGTGCCGTGGCTGCTCGTGATCATCGCCGAGACGATCCTCATCTTCCACGCGCTCATGAGCATGTGGACGATCCTGTCCGGCATCAAGAGCCCCCGCACGTGGGCGTTCCACGCCGCCAAGGCGGAACTCTACGACGCGGACGCCAACGCGACGCTCGGCGTCGAGGACGACCCCACCCAGTGGCCGCTCTTCGTGAACGACAAGGAGGTGGACGTCGACATCCTCATCACCGTCTACGGTGAGCCGGTCGACGTCATCCGTCGCACCGCGAGCGCCGCCATGGCGGTCCGCGGCAAGCACGGCGTCTGGATTCTCGACGACGGCCGCTCGGACGAGGTCCGCGACCTGGCCGCCGAACTCGGGTGCTCCTACGTCCGCCGCCTCACCAGCCACGGCGCCAAGGCCGGCAACGTGAACAACGCGCTTACGATCGCCAAGGCCCCGTTCTTCGTGATCCTCGACGCCGACTTCGTGCCCCGGCCGGAGTTCCTCGAGGAGACGCTCCCGTTCATGCAGGACACCAACGTCGCGCTCGTCCAGACGCCGCAGACCTACGGCAACATGCACAACATCATCTCCCGCGGCGCCGGCTACATGCAGACGATGTTCTACCGGTTCATCCAGCCGGGTCGTAACCAGTTCAACGCCGCCTTCTCGGTGGGCACCAACGTGCTCTACCGGCGCAGCGCGGTGCTCGACATCGGCGGCCTCTATACCGACTCGAAGTCGGAGGACGTCTGGACGTCCCTGACGCTGCACGAGCGCGGCTGGCGCACCGTCTACATCCCCAACACGCTCGCCATCGGCGACGCCCCCGAGACGATCGAGGCGTACACGAAGCAGCAGCAGCGCTGGGCGACGGGTGGCTTCGAGATCCTGCTCACCCACTTCCCGTTCAGCCCGAAGCGCCGCCTGACGCTCGACCAGCGGTTCATGTACTTCCAGACCGCGTCGTTCTACCTGACCGGCATCGCCCCCGGCATCCTGCTGTTCGTCCCGGCCCTGGAGATCTTCTTCGACCTCCGCCCGGTGAACCTGACGGTGGGCCCGCTGGAGTGGTTCATGTTCTACGCGGGCTTCTACCTGCTGCAGATCCTGTTGGCCACGCTCACGCTGGGCACGTTCCGCTGGGAGGTGCTCCTGCTCGCGCAGTGCTCCTTCCCGATCTACCTGCGGGCGCTCAAGAACGTGATCGTCGGCGTCGACACGAAGTGGACCTCCACCGGCGCGACCGGTGGCCAGGCCTCGCCGTTCAACTTCATCATTCCCCAGGTGCTCGTCTGGGTCTTCCTGATCTGCGCCACGTTCGTGTCGGTCATGCGTGACCTCACGCTCGGCTACCTGAACATCGCCACGGTGTGGAACGGCATCAACCTCGTCGCGCTGACGGCCTTCATGGTCGTCGCCTTCGCCGAGACCCGCAGCATTCGCGGTCGCCGCAGCGTCATGCCCGCGTCGCCCGATCCCGTGCACATCGCGCCCGACCCGGTCGTTCCCGAGGTCGAGGTGCTGGACCGCAGCGCCATCACCAGCGCGAAGCAGGACGTGGAGTCGCTGCTCGAGAGCGGTCACCTTGACTCCGAGGAGCGCGATCCGCAGATGCTCCCCCGTCGTTACGCCCATGGTGACGCCCAACTCGGCGTCATGCCCACTCCCGTCCATCGCGGCCGGTACGCCGACGATGACGCTTCCACCCAGGAGGTCTCCCGATGACTTGGTCCAACCGACTCCGCCTCTGGGGCGGCGTGCTCGCCGTCCTCATCCTGATGTTCGCCCTGACCCTGCTGTTCAACCAGCGTCAGGCCCGCGTCGCCAGCCTCTCGGCCCAGGTGGACGCCCCCACGGCCGTTGTCGGCTCCAGCTTCGGCGGCGTCCTCACCGAGCTCAAGGTCTCCGAGGGCCAGGAGGTGAAGGCGGGCGACGAACTGTTCAAGGTGGTCTCCCCCGACCTCCAGACGGCCGTCTCGAACGGCCAGGATCCGGAGAGCACGCCCGCCTACAACGTCGACATCCCCAGCTCGACCATCACCTATCTCGCCGTCATCGACGGCCAGGTGACCGACCTCAGCGCCACCCTGGGCTCGTACTTCGTGCCCGGTTCGTCGCTGGCCACCATCTCGGCGACCACCCCCAAGACCGTCGTCGCCGTGTATGACCTCGAGCCGGTGGACTTCGGCCGCGTCGAGCGGGGCGCCGACGTGACGATCAACCTCGCCGACAACTCGCAGGTGGCGGGCACCGTGTCCGACGTGACCGTCTCCACCGAGGACGGCAACGCGATCACCGAGGTGCGCATCACCTCCGACGGGCTGAGCGACGCTCAGTACGCCGACCTCACCAAGGCGGGTGCCCCGGTCAACGCGGTCATGAACCTGCGCGACGACGGCATCTTCGCCGGCCCGACCGCGGCCATGATGCAGTTCCTCACGAAGATCGGTCTGCGATGACACTGTCCCGTCGTTCACTGTTCACCCTCACGGCGGCCGCCGGCCTCCTCGCCGGATGCACGACCGACACGACGCCGACCTCGGCCCCCGGAGGCACCACGACCTCCGGGGGCGGGGCCGGACTGGGCTCGATCGACATCGCCGAGCTCGTCGCGGCGGTCCCCCACCAGGCCGGCCGTGACCTGGCAGCCGTTCGCCTGGCCGACGGCCTCATCCCCCCCACCAACCGGTGGTTCTCGGGCCTGGTCTTCGGGGCCGAACTGCTGCCCGTCTTCCCTCTGCCCTACTCGTTCCGCCTCAGCGAGAACGGTTTCGAGCTCGGCCTGCCGACCGTGACCGCCGCCGAGAAGACGATCATGGGCGGTCACACCCCTCAGCTGCCGGTCGCGCTGCCCGCCACCCCCTCGTGGCAGGTCTCGGCCTACGATGTGGCCACCGTCACGATCACGGACGCCGCGTCCGGCGGTTCGCTCGTGCTCGGCCAGGGGTCCCCCTTCGTGACGTTCGCGGCGGCGTCCGACACCACCCTTGCTCTGGACGGGGTGACCTGGGCCGCCGAGGGTGACCATTGGACCGCGACGGTCGGCGAGGCGGACTGGGTGTTGACCGGTGCCGACATCTCGGTGACCGGCTCGACGGTGGCGGTGAAGGCGTCCGGGCACGCCACCTTCTTCGCGTTGCCCGACGGTGGCAACGCCGCCGACCTGGCGGCGCTCGCCGTGCCGCTCACCGGCGCGACCGTCGCCTTCTCGGTGACAGACGCCGAGGCGTCCACCACCCTCACGTACGTCACCGCCGGCGACGCCGGCACCGCACATGCCGCCCTGCCGCACCATGCGGCGTCCGGAACCGCGCTCGGCACCTATGCCAGCGTCCTCGGGACGATGACCGTGGTCGCCGGGAACGAGTTGTCCTGGACGTCGCCGGTCTACTCCGCGCACGCCTCGGTGGACCTCTCGAGGCTGAGCGACGACGAGCGGGCCGAGCTGAAGACCCAACTGGCCACCGACGTCGCCAACGACCCGGCCTACCCCGCCGACACCTACTTCGGCGGCAAGGCCCTCTATCGGGACGCCCAACTGTGGAGCATCGCGACCGGGCTCGGCGCGGACGCCGAGACGACGACCCTGCGCGACCGGATCGTCGCGGCGATGGACGACTGGATGGACCCGACCCGGTGCTCGACCGAGCATGCCTTCTGCTTCTACTACGACGAGACCAACCACGGCATCGTGGGCAACACCGTCACGTTCGATGCGGATCTCTACAACGACCACCACTTCCACTACGGCTACTACCTGTACGCCGCTGGGGTGCTGGCCGCCGAGGACTCCGCGCTCGCCGAGAAGTGGGCGCCGGTGATGAACCTGCTGGCCGCCGACATCGCGAGCCCGGAGGCGTCCGAGTACTTCCCGCAGTGGCGCAACTTCGACGTGTACAGCTCGCACGCGTGGGCGTCCGGGACGAGCCCGTTCGCCGACGGCAACAACCAGGAGTCGGCGTCCGAGGCGGTCAACGCGTGGGCCGGGCTCACCCTGTGGGCGCGGGCAGCCGGCAACGCCGACCTGGCCGCACAGGCGTCGTGGATGCACGCCCTCGAGGGGCAGGCCGCGCGGGCCTATTGGACGGACTTCGACCGGACCGACCCGGTGTACGCGGGCTTCGGACACCAGATCACGTCGCTCGTGTGGGGTGGCAAGCGGGACTACTCCACGTGGTTCTCCGCCGAGCCCGCCGCCATGATGGCGATCCTGGTCATCCCGGCCAGCCCGTCGTCTGGACACCTCGCGGGCGACCCGGAGCGCATCCGGGCGAACGTCGCCGAGGCGACCGCCACCGCCGGGTTCGACCAGACGTACGGCGATTACCTGCTCATGTACGCGGCGCTCGCCGGTGACACGGACCGGGCGACCGCGCTGGCCACCGCCCGGACCCTGTCCGACGCAGCCATCGACGACGGCGACAGCCGCACCTACCTGCTGGCGTTCCTCATGGCGGGCCTGCCCGCCTGAGGCTGCTTCCACGGCCGCCTGCCGGTCTGGGTCATGCGTAACCCAGGTCGTGCAGGCGGTCGTCGTCGAGGCCGAAGTAGTGTGCGATCTCGTGCACGACGGTGATGTTCACCTCGTCCACGACGTCGTCGGCGGTGTCGCAGATGGCGAGGGTCGGGTTGCGGAAGATGATGATCCGGTCCGGCAGGACGCCGCCGTACCAACTGTCGCGTTCCGTGATGGGGACGCCCTCGTAGAGGCCCAGTAGTTCCGGATCGTCGTCGGGGGCGTCGTCCTCGATGACGATGATGCAGTTCTCCAGCAGATCCATGAGCTCGTCCGGGACGGCGTCCAGCGCGTCGCGCACGTGCGCCTCGAACGTGTCCGCGTCCATCTCCATGGGCATGCCCCCACCCTAGGGTGCCGGGGGCTGTCACGTTTTCGACATTGGGTTTCGTCACACGTGGCGCGATTCCCTATGTCGAAAAAGGTAGGTCACCCGCTGGACGCCGACCGCACCCCAGCGCGGGATACAGGTGTATTCTGTGGCCACATCCGATCAAGGAGGTCCCCATGGTCACCGCACAGCCCAATGCTCCCCTGTCCGACCGATCCGTCTGGCCGGTGCGCCACCCGTGGGTCCTGGCCGTGGTGTTCGGCCTCGTGCCCGTGGTATTCACCACGGTCGGCGCCGCCTACGGGCAGATCCGCCAACTCGACGACCCCGGCGTCTACACCGCCATGGCCGTCGCGGTGACGCTCAGCGCGCTCGTCGGTGCCCTCGTCATGTGGCGCGCCCGCCCCTCCTTCGCCGACTTCGGTTTCCGAGCCCCCGAGCAGGCGCGCGCAGCGCTGTGGTTCGTCCCCTGCGCCCTGGTCGTGCTGTCGGTGTTGATCGCCACGGGCGTGGCGACGCCACCTGCCACCATCCCGCCGTTGCTCTGGCTCGCGGTCGCCGTGGGCTTCAACGAGGAGATCTGGTATCGCGGCCTGAGCGTGACGGCGCTGCGCGTCCTCGGGACCCGCAAGGCCCTGGTCGGCGGCGCGATCGTCTTCGGCGTCCTGCATCTGGTGAACCTGCTCAATCCGGGCGTGACCATGGAGTACGCCCTCCTCCAACTCCTGTTCGCGGCACTCTTCGGCTTCGTCGCCGCCGAGATCTTCGTGGTGACCCGCAGCCTCTGGCCGGTCATCGTCTGGCACGCGGCGTACGACTTCACGGCCTACATCGGCGGCGACGCACTCGACCTCCGCGGGTTGCTCGGCACGGGGGCCGCCACGGTCGTGCTGGTCGCCTACGCCGCGTGGCTGTGGCGGCACCTCCCGGACGATCGTCGGGCCTAGTCTGGGTGCGTGGACCTCTCGGAGCGTCAGACCCAGTTCGCGGACGCCGCCTTGGCCCGGCTCGCCCGCGACGGAATGCGGGCGGTGACGTTCCGCTCGGTCGCGGCCGAGGCGGGATGGTCGCTCGGTGCGGTCCAGAAGGCGTTCGCCACGAAGGACGAACTGCTGCGAGCCATGTTCATCCGACTCCGCGAGAAGGCAGTGACGGTGCCCCCGGGCGAGCCCGGGCGCCCGACCCTCCACGCCTGGCTCACGGACCTGATGATGGCCATCCTCCCGGTCACCGACGACCTCCGTGCAGCCACGATCCAGGCCGCCGCCTTCGCCGACCGCGCTGCCTTCGAGCCGGGGATCGCGCATGCGGTGGCGGCCTCCGACCGCAACATCCGCGCGTTGCTCGTGCAGCTCGTCCGACGAGCGGAGGCCGAGGGGGAGGTTCCCTCGGGGCTGGACGCCGACGGTGTCGCCTGGGCGTTCCTCGGCCTCGCCCAAGGGGTGGCCGCTCAGTTGCTCTACGATCCGCTGCCCGCCGACGAAGTCAGGTCCAAGGCGTCGGACGCCGTCGCCCGGCTCCTCCAACTGCGCGAGGGCTAGGTTGGGCGCGAGGAGGTCAGTGATGAACGGGGAGACCGCGGTCGACGACACGGCACCGCCCGCGACCGGCGGCTACAAACCCTCGTTCGCCCGGGCGCCGTTCGTCTTCGGTCTCACCCGGGCTCGGGCCTTGCCGGGCCCGATCCTGGTCGACCTGATGTCCGACCTGGGCGGCTCTCCGGCCGCCAACAAGGCGTTGCTGCACCGGATGGTCACCCACGGCGCACTCGACGTGAGCCGGGTGGGGCGGGTCGGCGTCTATAGCATGGCGCGCTTCCTGCTGGCCGGTTTCATCGCCGTACGGGGTGACAACGCCCGGCAGTCCGAGCCCTGGGACGGCCGGTTCCACGCGCTCGTGTACGACATCCCCGAGTCGCGGCGCCGTCAGCGCGACCAGTTCCTCGCCTCAGCGTTCCAAGCGGGGTACCGGATGCTCCGCCGCGGCGTCCTCATCGCGCCGACCAACCTCAGCGCGACCGTAATCGTGCCGCGTCCGGACGACGTGACGCGAGGGTGGCTGTCGGTCGCGGAGGCCGACCTCGAGGGCGTCGTGGCCCGGACGTGGCAGCTGGACGCCTTCCGCGCCGAGTACGAGACGGAGATCGCGCGGGTGAAGGCTCTGCTCGCGGACGACCTGTCGTCGCGCTCCGGCCCCGACGCCCTCCGCCTGCTGTACGCCGCCTCGTCGGCCCAGTCGGGCCTCATGCTGCGAGAAGGTTTTCTCCCTTCGGAGCTCCGGCCGGCCAACTGGCCGGCCGAACGTCTCGTGGCGCTCGTCAGCCGGGTGGAGGAGCGGTTGTCCGCGGAGGCGGTCGCGCATGTGGCGGCGGTCTTGGCCAGCAGCCCGCATCGCGATCTGGTCGAGGGGGATCCTTCCTGGGATGCGGTGGTGTGATTCCGTCACGTTTCGTGGTTTAATGGAATCAATGACCCCTTGACTCAGGAGGCACGCCCTATGACCGCCTCGACCGGCGCCCTCATCGTCGGAGCGCTCGGCCTCATCTTCGGGCTGAGTGTTCCTCTCCTCCAGAAGCGACGCGGCGGCAGCGAACGGCTCATCGCGGTCCTTGCGGTCGGCCTGCTGGTGCTCGCGATCGGCCTGATCGTCGTCCCCCTCATGATGGG
>NZ_JARKOT010000059.1 GCF_029977985.1 Propioniciclava sp.
GTCGGACGCCGCCGGTGGCCATTCAGCCCGTGGCAGGTGTCGCACCGGCGGCGTCCACGACCAAGATGGAGTCATGACTGAACCTGCGCCCGCGATCGCGACGCACGGCCTGCGCAAGACGTACCGGCACGGCGCGGTGACGGCGGTCGCCGACCTCGACCTGGCCGTGCCTGCGGGCGGCGTTCACGCGTTCCTCGGACCGAACGGGTCGGGCAAGACGACCACCCTGCGGATGCTGCTCGGCCTCGTCCGGCCCGACGCCGGGACGATGGAGATCCTCGGCGTCCGGGTGCCCGAGGACTTGACCGACGTGATCGATCGGGTGGGCGCCATCGTGGAGCAGCCGCGCCTGTTCCCGACGATGTCGGGCCTCGCGAACCTGCAGATCCTCGCGCAGGCCATCGGCCTGCCCCGCGAGCGGGTGCACGACGTGATCGCCCAGGTGGGTCTCGCGGCCCGCGCCAAGCAGGACGTGCGCGGCTACTCGCTCGGCATGCGGCAGCGGTTGGCGATCGCGGCGACACTCCTCAAGAACCCTGACGTCCTCATCTTCGACGAGCCCACCAACGGCCTCGATCCGGCCGGTATCCACGAGGTGCGGACGATGCTGCGGCAGTTGGGGGCGTCCGGGAAGACCGTGCTGGTGTCGAGCCACCTGCTCGCCGAGGTGCAGCAGATCGCCGACACGGTGAGCATCATCGGCCGGGGACGTCTCCTCACCCAGGTGCCGGTGGCCGGGCTCCTCGACGGCGGGGGGCGCGTCCGGGTACGGGTGACGCCGCCCGGGGAGGCGGCCCGCGTCCTGACCGCGGCGGGCTACCTCGTCGGGCTCGACGGCTCCGAGCTCCTCACCGTGGGGCGTCCGGACTCCGCCGCGCAGCCGGACGCCGTCGCGCGCGTTCTCGGCGAGGCAGGCCTGTGGCCGACCGAACTGGCCCCGGTGGCCGAGAGTCTGGAGGACGTCTTCCTGCGGCTGACTGCCACGGAGCACCTGAGCGTTCAGGCCCCGGGGATCGCGTTCGGCCCGTCGGGTTCAGGCGCGGGGGCGACGGGGGGCGTGGCATGAGGCTGCTGGGGGCCGAGTTGACACGGTGGCGGCACCGCAAGGGTCTGTGGGCCACCGTGCTCGTCACGCTGGCGATCGCGGCGGTGGTGTGCGGCACCCTCGTGACCGCCTCGCTGCCACCCTCGGCGGAGGCGAAGGCCGAGGCGCAACGGCAGTTCGAGGAGTACTACGCCGAATGGGAGACCAATCACGACCAGTGGTACGCCGACTGCATGGCGACGGCGGGAGGTGAGGGAGCTCCCACGGTGTGGGATTGCGAGAGCCAGAATGTGGCGCCCGTCGCGGAGAGTTACGGTCCCTCCGTGATGCCGTGGGCCGACGGCATGCAGGGCGCCATGATGGGGGCGGCGGTGCTCGGCGGGTTGGCGGCGCTGGTCGCGGGAGCGTCGTTCCTGGGGGCGGAGTATCGCCACGGGACGATCTCGACCTGGCTCACGTTCGCGCCGAACAGGACCGCGGTCTTCGCCAGCAAGATGGCGGTGTCGGTGCTCGCCGGCATGGCGGTGGTGGCGGCGGTGGGGCTCCTCCAGGCCGGTGGGCTGGCGTTGAGCTTCGGGGTGCTGCGGCCGACGGAGATCGGCGACTGGGGGGAGCCGCTGCGGATGATGGGCCGCGCGCTCGGCCTGGGCGCGATGGTGGCGCTCATGGGGGCGAGCCTGGCGGTGTTGTTCAAGAACACCGTGGCGGGCGCCGCGGTGCCCATCACCTACATGCTGGCGGGGGCGTTCTTCGGCGTCCTCAACCTGGTGCCGTTCGGACCCCAACTGCGCCGCTGGCTGCCCGAGAGCAACCTGTACGCCTACCTCGCCAACGGCTATGAGACCGGCCACTTCGACGAGGCGAAGCGGGAGTGGGTGCCGGTGTTCATCTCGGCGGCCCAGGGCACGACGTACCTGCTGGTCCTCACCGGTGCCCTCGTGTTGGCGGCCTTCGTGGTGTTCCGCCGGCGCGACGTCACCGACTAGGCGGGAGGGGTAGCGCCCGCCGCGTCCGGCCCCGGCTGATCCGGCGGTGGCGCGTCGGGGGCCGTCCGGACGAAGCTGCGCCGGATCCGCTCGAACGCCTCGTCGAGACGCCCGCGCAGGTGCGGGATGCCCCACCGATCCATCTGGACGCCGCCGCCGCGGCCCCACAGGTTCCCCGGCGCCTCGGGACGCCGTGTCGGCGGCGCCTGGAGGACGACGATCGACCACGGCTCGACCGTGTACTCACCGGCAACGTGCAGGCCGGACTCCTTCGGCCACGCGTTGCCCTCGGGCTCGGCCCAGGGCGCGGTGTCGATGATGCGCACCCAATCGTGGCTCGCGGGGGACTCGGTCCACTCGGAGAGATCGAAGCGGGCGGGCTGGTCGTACATGTTGACGAGGATCCAGAAGTCGTCGCCGCCCGAGACGCCCGAGTCGATGGCGACCGCCAGTTGCCGGTCGCCCGGGCGGGGCGGGTCGTTGAGGTCGGTGCCGAAATAGACGTAGCTCACGTCGGGCCCGCCGCGCGTCATCTCGCCCCACGTGCGCTGCCGGAACGTCGCCTGCGTGCGCCGCAACTGCGCGACGTAGCGGGCGAAGACGAGCAGCTGGTTCACAGGCGGCTCGCCCTTCATGGTGCCGACGATGTGGTGATAGCCGGGCAGTTCAGGCTGGCCTGGGTCCACGGGCAGCTTGCTCGGCGAGGCGGACGCCGCCTGTGCCCAGTTGTTCCAGATGCCGACGGTGTTGAGCGACCACGGGTTGTTGTTGCCGTTCTGGCTGCGCCCGTACTCGTCGCCCGACACGATCATCGGGACGCCGCGGGCCAGGAACGTCAGCAGCCACAGGTTGCGCCACCGGGTGCGGCGCAGCGACTTCTTGCCGCCCGAGTCCCACGACAGGTTGTTGTCCGAACCGCCATCGGAGGGGCCGAACGGGTAGGGCTGGTCGTTGTTCTTCGCGTTGTAGGACACCAGGTCGAACATCGTGAACCCGTCGTGGGCGGTGACGAAGTTGATCGACTTCTGCGGCCCGTCGTTGTCGTTGAAGTGCAGGTAGTCGCCGTTGAAGAACGCCATGAAGTCGTCGGTGTTGCCGTCGCCCTTGCTGAACGCGCGCATCGCGTCGCGGAAGCGACCGTTCCATTCGCCCCAGCCCGACGGGAAGTTGCCCACCTCGTAGCCCCACAGGTCCCACGCCTCGGCGATGACCTCGATGTTGTTCTCGGCAGCGAGCTGAGCGACGGCGTCCAGGAGCGGATGGTTGCTGAAGAAGCGGCGCTGTGCGACCCAGTCGTCGGCCTCGGCGGCGTTGGGGCGGCGCCCGAGGACGGGCGCCAGGTCGAAGCGGAACCCGTCGACGCCCATCGTGTCGTGCCAGTGCCGAAGCGAGTCGAGGACGAGGTCGCACGTGAGGGGCGAGGAGAAGTTCGTCTGGTTCGACGTGCCGGTGGCACCGTCGATGAGCCCACCCGACGACGTGAGTGCGTAGTACTCGGTCGTCGCGAAGCCGCCGAGCGTGGTGAAGCCGGCCGAGTCGAGGTCGCCGCCCCAGTTGCCGCCCTCGGCGGAGTGGTTGTAGACGACATCGAGGAACACCTCGATGCCGGCGTCGTGGAACGCGTGCACCATCTGCTTGAACTCGCGCGTCGGCCCGCCGAGGCTCTTGTCGGAGCTGTAATCGCGGTTCGGGGCGAAGAACGCGAGCGTCTGGTAACCCCAGTGGTTGGTGGTGCCGTTGTGGGCGCCGACCTGGTCGGAGTCCGTCTCGTGCACCGGCAGCAACTCGATCACAGTCATGCCGAGTGCCCGCAGGTAGGGGGCCATGAGGGCGGCGCCCGCGTAGGTGCCGCGCAGGTGGTCGGGGATGTTGGGCAGGCCCTGGAAGCCACGCGTGTTCGCCAGCAGTTCGCCGAGGCGGGTCGACGAGGGGTGCAACGTCAGGTTCTTGACGTGCGCCTCGTAGATCGCGTTGTCCTCCTCGGGGTGGCGCGGGTGGGTGCCGGTGCGGGTGGTGTCCTCGATGACGACGCCCTTCGGCGCGTAGCGTGCCGTGTCGGCCTCACGGCCCGGACGCCCCCGCCACGGCACCGGTCCGGACCCGAAGACGCCACGGTCGGCGCCCGCATCGAGGACGGCCTGGCTCATCGGGTTGTGGGTGACCTCCCGGGCGTAGGGGTCGAAGAGCACCTTGTTGGGGTTGAAATGGTTGAGGTCGGCGTCCCGGTCGGTGAGGAAGCCGGCAGCGGAACCCGGCTTCCAGGCGGGATCGTAGGACCAGTTGCGGCCCCAGACCCGGAAGCCGTACAGGGTCCCGTGGCGGGCGTGGTTCACCTCGGCGCGCCAGACGCCGTCGGCGCCTTGGACCATCACGATGCTGGCGTGCGCGTCGGCGCCGGTGGCCTCGGGGAAGAACTCGAGAGTCACGCGGGTCGCCGCTGGCGCGGCCACGGCGAACGTGGTGGTGCCTGAGCTGCGCCGCAGGTGGGCGCCCAGCGGCCAAGTAGCCGTCGCCCAGCGGGACGGATGGACCGCGCGCGGTTCGTTCACGTCTACCAACGATGCCATGCGGGCTCGGCGGCGGGTAATCGTGCCGCCGTGTTGCCGTCGCGCACACCGGTTCGACGCCGCCGGGACGCCGCCGGGACGCCGCCGTGATCCCGGCGGGATGCCGTCTGTACACCCCCGTGGGCGTCGGGGTGGCCTCGGGCGCCGCGGTGGGGGTCGAAATGGCTCCGGGACGCCGCGGTGGGCGTCGGGGTGGCCTCGGGACGCGGCGGTGGGGGTCGAAATGGCTCCGGAGTGAACTCATTCTCGGATACGGGTGTGAGTTCACGCCCAGATCCGAGAATGAGCGCACTCCACGCGCTGTCGCCGTGCGCTCCAAGCGCTGTCGCCGTTCGCCCCACCGCTGCCGTGACGGACGAGGGTTAATGCAGAGGGCATGAAAACCAGACGGAGGATCCCCGCAGCGCTCGCAGCCCTGCTCGACCGGCAGGGTGGTACGGCGACCCGGCAGCAGGTCTACGACACCCTCGGGCGCGGCGCGTTGCGCCGGCTTCTGGCGGAAGGGAAGTGGGCGCGCGTGACGCCGGGCACCTACGCCGCCTGCCCGGCCCCCAGCCTGGAGCACCGACTCTGGGCGGGGTTCCTGATCGGGGGACCGGGCTCGGCGCTCGGCGGCTGGGCGGCCCTTCACGCGGCCGGCCAGCAGGTGAGCGTGCCGGTGGTGGACGTGTGGTCACCCGATCGCGTGCGGCGCGAACCTCGCCCCGGCTACGCCTTCCACTCCGATGGGCTCGGGCGTCTGGAGCACACGAGCGGTTCCCTGCCCCGCATCCGGCTGGAGGACGCGCTCCTCGACCTCGTCGGCGCGGTCGACCTCGACGAGTGGGTGAACCTCACCACCAGTGCCGCGCGGGAACGCCGGATCAGCCTGCTGCGCCTGCGCTCGTCGGGGCTGGGCCGGCCCCGCATGCCCCGGCGGCCGTTGCTCCGCGAGGTCCTCGCGGACCTCACCGGCATCGAAAGCACGCTGGAGTGGCGCTACCACTGCGACGTCGAGCGCGCCCATGGGCTGCCACCCGGCGAACGGCAGAAGTCGCTGAGCAGCGGCACCCGTTCGGACGTGGTGCACGACGCGTACCGCCTCATCGTCGAGCTGGACGGCCTCTGCCACACGAACGCGGTGCTGCGCGACCTCGCCCGGGACAACACCCACACCGCGCAGGGGCAGTCCACGCTGCGGTACGGCAGTCTCGACGTCCGGCTGCGCGCCTGCGCCGTGGCCGCGCAGGTGGCTCAGTCGCTCCAGGTGCGCGCATGGCCGGGAACGATGCGCCGGTGCCCGCGGTGTCCTCCCTCGGCACCCATGTCGTGACCGGAGTGCCCTCATTCTCGGATCCGGGTGTGAGTTCACGCCCACATCCGAGAATGAGCGCGCTCCGGGGAGGTGCTGCCGGGCCAGGGGGCGTCCGGAAGGCTCGGACAAGCGCGCTCCGCGGGGAGGTGCTGCCGGGCCAGGGGGCCCCGGAAGGCTCGGACAAGCGCACTCAGGGCGGCGCTAACCGACCAGGGGGCGTCCGGACGCCTCGAGGTGCGCCAGTTCGGCGGTCAGGTTGGCGCGAGCGGCGTCCGCCCAGGCGTGGGCGCGGCGGAAGAGCGGCTCCAGGGCGAGGAGGCGCCGCAACACCCCGGCCCGCCCGGCAACGAACGCCGCCTCGCCCACGTGTGCGTACTCCACGCGCACGTCGCGGGCGTACACGTGGTAGCGCGCCTCGCTCACCGCGAGGATCGACAGGTCGGCGTCGGCCAGCAGCGCCCCGCGGGTGTCGCCCGGCGCGGGGGCGTGCGTCGCGGTGAGGGCGACGAGGCGTCCGACCTCCGCGGCCGCCTCCGCACCGAGATGCGGTCCGAGAGTCGAGCGGGCCAGCTCGGCCGATGCCTCCTCATCGTCGCCCGCACGGCCGGCGTACACGGCGTCGTGGAACCACGCCGCGAGCGTGACCAGCGGATCGTCGTTGCCCAAAGCGTCGAGGGCGCCGAGCACCTGCGCGAGGTGCCGCACGTCGTGGTAGCGCCGGTGCGGCTCGCCCCACCGGGACAGGAGGTCGTCGCGGACGCCGTCGGGCGCGGGCGGCGCCGCCTCCCAATGGCGGCGCACCAGCCGCACGGACGCCGCCCGGTCCGGCTGCTTCTGCGTGGGCCTTACCCGCAGCCCCGACGCGACGAGCCGCTGCAGCAACTCCTTCGCGCCCACCAGGTGTGCTCCGGCGTCCAGGAGGTCGTCGTAGCGGCGGGCGGGCACGTCGTAGTGATCGTGGTCGAACGCCCCCGCCGGCAGCGCCACGCGCCGCGCGAACGCATGCAACTCGCCCAGGGAGGAGTCCGAGACGAGGTGCCCGAACACGGTCCCGTGCGCCGGCCAGGTGGGCGGATCGACCCAGATCACGGCACCAGCAGGCGCGCGAACGCCACCGCCAACAGCAGCACGCCGAAGGCGCCGAGCGCGATGAGCTGCGTCCGCTCCTGCTGACGCCCACGCAGCCCCACGAGGATCGCCGCCACCGCCGCCCCGCCGACGAAGCCGCCCAGGTGGCCCTGCCACGAGATCCCCGGACCCAGGAACGTGATCACCACGTTGATGCCGATCCACATCACGAGATTGCGCGGGTCGCCGCCGGAACGCAGCACGAGCACCAGCAGGCCGCCCAGCAGCCCGAAGATCGCCCCGGACGCCCCCACCGTCGACGTGTACGGATCGGCCAGCCAGGCCACGGTCGCGCCGCCGGCGAGCGCCGACAGCAGGTAGAGCGCCAGGAAGCGCCCTCGTCCCAGCACCTTCTCCAACTGCGGCCCGATGAACCACAACGCCAGCATGTTGACGCCGATGTGCAGCACGTTCGCGTGGACGAACGCGCTCGTCAGCAGCTGCCACCAGGCGCCGTCGGCGAACCCCGGCAGCCACGTACCGCCGCTCGCCGAGCACGAGTCCGCGCTCACCCCCTGGTAGTAGCTCGACCCTACGGCGCACACGCTGCGCCTCGTCAGCGCCAGGTAGTCGAACACGCGGCTCGTGCTCTCACCCGTCAGGAAGGTCGCCACGAACACAAGCGCATTGAGCCCGATCAGCACCAGCGACGTGAGCGCCGGGTTGGTGCTGCGCCGCCCGCCGTAGGGCAGCCGCCCCTGGCCGGACGCCGCCACCGCGCGTTGCACGCACTCCGGGCACTGGTGGCCCACCGGGGCCGCCACCATGCAAGCGCCGCAGATGGGGCGTCCGCACCGCTGGCAGCGGACGCCGGCTGCTGCATTCGGATGCCGGTAGCACGCCACCGGCTGCGGTCCGGGCGGCTGCACGGTCGGGTACGGTGCCGGGCCCGCCACGGGTGGGAACCCGGGCGGCGGCGTTGGCGTCCCGGCGCCCGCATTGGCGTACGGGTCGGACGCCGGCGGCTCGAACGACGGTCGTCCAGACGTCGGCGGCAGCCAGGCGTCCGGGCGTTCCTCGGGATTCGACACGGCGGGCCCACCTCCTTCGGACAGCTTACGTGCCGCACCGGCGGCGTCCCCGACCCCTCTGCAACCCAAAAGTAACCAGACTGTGCTCTCAACGAGAGATCGGCGCCGCTACTGTGCCGCCATGACCGCACCCACCGCCAGCGGCGAGCCCGTCGTCGAGATGGAGCACGTCGACAAGTACTTCGGCGACCTCCATGTGCTCAACGACATCAACCTAACGGTCCACAAGGGCGAGGTGGTCGTGGTGATCGGGCCGTCCGGCTCGGGCAAGTCGACGCTGTGCCGCACGATCAACCGCCTCGAGGCGATCAACTCGGGCACGATCCGGGTCGCCGGGCAGGTGTTGCCCGAGGAGGGCAAGGCGCTCGCCGGCCTGCGCGCTCAGGTGGGCATGGTCTTCCAGTCGTTCAACCTGTTCGCGCACAAGACGATCCTCGAGAACGTGACCCTCGGCCCGGTGAAGGTCAAGAAGTTCAAGGGCGACGACGCGAAGAAGCGCGGCATGGAGCTCCTCGAACGCGTCGGCGTCGCGAACCAGGCCAACAAGTACCCGGCCCAGCTCTCCGGCGGGCAGCAGCAGCGGGTCGCCATCGCGCGCGCCCTCGCCATGGACCCCACCGTCATGCTCTTCGACGAACCCACGTCGGCCCTCGACCCCGAGATGGTCAACGAGGTGCTCGACGTCATGGTGAATCTCGCCCGCGGCGGCATGACGATGATCGTCGTCACCCACGAGATGGGGTTCGCCCGGAAGGCCGGCGACCGCGTGGTTTTCATGGCCGACGGCCAGATCGTCGAGGAGACCGACCCCGACTCCTTCTTCACGAACCCGCAGACGGCCCGCGCGCAGGACTTCCTCAGCAAGATCCTGACCCACTGATTTTCCGGACGCCGCCGGCGTCCGGTGTCCTCATCCGAGGCAAGCACCCCAGAGAGGAAGCACACCATGATCCGAACCAAGACGTGGGCCCTCGGCGCAGCCGCGGCGGCCTTCGCCCTCACCCTGTCGGCGTGTGGCACAGCCGCCACCCCCGCCGGCACCGACGGCGGCGCCGGCGGCACCATCCGCATCGGCATCAAGTACGACCAGCCCGGCCTCGGCCTCCAGGAGGGAAGCTCCTTCACCGGCTTCGACGTGGAGGTCGCGAAGTACGTGGCCGGCGAGCTCGGCTATGGCGAGGACCAGATCGAGTGGATCCAGTCGCCGTCGCCCCAGCGCGAGACGATGCTCGAGGGCGACCAGGTCGACATGATCTTCGCCACCTACTCGATCACCGACGCCCGCAAGGAGCGCGTCAACTTCGCCGGGCCGTACTTCATCGCCGGCCAGGACCTCCTCGTGCGCAGCGACGACAGCTCGATCACCGGCCCCGACACGCTGGCCGGCAAGAAGCTGTGCTCGGTCGCCGGCTCGACGCCCGCCCAGCGGCTCAAGGAGAAGTACCCCGATGTCGAGCTCGTCGAGTACAACACGTACTCGCTGTGCGTCTCGGCGCTCGATTCCGGTGCGGTGGACGCCCTCACGACCGACAACGTCATCCTCGCCGGCTACGCCGCCCAGGCGCAGTGGGAGGGCAAGTTCAAGGTCGTCGGCAACCCGTTCAGCGAGGAGCGCTACGGCGTCGGCCTGCCGAAGGGCGACACAGAGACCTGCCAGGAGGTCAACGAGGCGATCAAGAAGATGATCTCGTCGGGCGCCTGGCAGACCGCGGTGGACGACACGGTCGGCAAGTCCGGCTTCAAGCCCGACGACCGTAACCCGCCCGAGGTCGACGAGAACTGCGGCGCCTGATCCGCCGAACAACCGCTGGTCGAGCTCGCCGCAGTCGAGCACAACCCGCTGGCCGAGCCCGTCGCACCCACGGCGCCGAGCTCGGCCAGCGGGACCCGGACGCACCACCATCACGGAAGGAGGGACACCCATGGAACGCCTCGCGCAGATGCTCGGCGAGTACAACGTGCTGCAGGCTTTCTGGATGACGGTCCAGTTGACCGTCCTCGGTGCCCTGGGGGCACTGATCCTCGGGACCATCATCACCGTCATGCGGGTGTCGCCGGTCGGCGTCCTCAACAAAGCGGCGGCGTTCTACACCAACGTCGTCCTCTACACCCCGTTGACCTTGATCGTGTTCTTCTTCGCGTTCGGCGTCTACATCAAGATGCAACTGTCGCCGCTGCCGCTCTCGGCGCCGATCCGCGACCACAACTTCGCGATGGGCGTCATCGCCATCGCCGTCTACCACTCCTCGCTGGTCGCCGAGGCGCTGCGGTCGGGCATCAACACGGTGCCGTTGGGCCAGGCCGAGGCCGCGCGCGCCATCGGGCTCGACTTCGGCCAGTCGTTGCGCGAGGTGCTGCTGCCGCAGGCGTTCCGAGGAGCCATCGCGCCGCTCGGCAACACCCTGATCGCGCTCTGCAAGAACACGACCGTCGTCGCGACGGTCGGCGTCGCGGAGGCGGCGTTCCTGATGAACTCGATGATCGAGTTCTACTCCGACCTCCTCGTGCCCATCTTCGTCATCTTCGCCACCGGCTTCGTGGTGCTCACCCTGCCCATCGGCATGGTGTTCACGTGGTGGTCCAAGAAGGCGGCGGTGCTGCGATGAGCGCCCAGGCCGTCCTCTTCGACCTGCCCGGCCCGAAGGCCCGCGCCCGGTACCGGATCATCACGGTCGTCGCCGCGCTCGTCCTGCTCGGGATCGGCGCCGGCGCGATCTACCTGCTGCGCAACGAGCTCGCCCCGCGCATGTGGCAGCCCTACGCCAACCCCACCACCTGGACCGCCTACATCCTGCCCGGACTCCAGTCCACCCTCGTGGCCGCGCTCATCTCGGTCGTGACGGCCATGGTCGTCGGGCTGCTGCTGGGTGTCGGACGCCTCACCCACAGCCGGATCGTCGCCGGCGTGTCGGGGGCGCTCGTGGAGTTCTTCCGGGCCGTCCCCGTGCTGCTCATGATGATCTTCGCCTACTCGGTGTTCATCACGACGGGCACCCTGCGGGGTCAGGCGGCGTCCCTGGCCGGTGTCGTCGTGGGTCTGACGCTGTACAACGGGGCGGTCATCGCCGAACTGGTCCGCTCCGGCGTCCACGCGCTGCCGCGCGGGCAGACCGAAGCCGGACTGGCCATCGGGCTCACGCCCGGACAGACGCTGCGGGCGATCCTGCTGCCGCAGGCCATCCGGGCCATGCTGCCCGCGTTGGTGAGCCAGCTGATCGTCGTGCTCAAGGACACTGCGCTCGGCTACATGATCATCTACGCCGAGTTGCTGCAGCGCTCCCAGAACCTGGCCGCGAACTACGGCAACATCATCGTGGCGTTCCTCGTCGCGGCGCTGATCTTCATCGTCATCAACTGGGCGCTCGCGGTGCTGGCGCACAAGCTGGAGGCGTGGATGTCGACCCGCCAGGCAGGGCACGTGCTGCACCTCAACGAGGACATCAACCCCTAGCCCGAAGCGTCTCAACGGCAACGAGAAATTCGGCCTCGTGGAGTCCCGGCAGTGCCGGAACCCACGGGGCCGAACTTCATCGGGGTGGGCGAGACGGACGTCTCCAGGTCGATGGGTCGGGGATCAGTACCAGCCGTGCGCTGCCTTGAACGACCAGGCGGAGCAGGGGGTGCCGTAGCGCTCGGCGACGTACTTCAGACCCCACTTGATCTGGGTGGCCGGGTTGGTCTTCCAGTCGGCGCCCTCGCTGGCCATCCGGTTGCCGGGCAACGCCTGCGGGATGCCGTAGGCGCTCGACGTGGGGTTGTCGGCGAAGGTGTCCCACATGCTCTCGCGCATGATGATGTTGTTGTAGCAGGTGAACTGGTCGTCGCCCCAGCCGTACTTGTTGGCGGCCATCTCGCGGGCGATCTCCTTGGGATCGGTGGTGCCCGGGTTGTAGCCCTCGCTGGCGCGGAAGCGCGCGTCCTCTTCGGCGGCGGCCTGCGCGGCGGCGATCGCGTCCTGCGCGTCGGCCCGCTGCTGGGCCAAGGTGGCCACCGAGGTGTCGTCGATGGCGGACGACTGCTCGTTCAGCGTGTCGGTGCGCACCTCGACGGCCGCGGCCAAGTCCTCGGCGCGGTCGAGGCTGCGGCTCTCGTCGCCCTCGCGGCCGCTCAGATCCGCGGCCGACGCCGTCGGCGCCGGCGACGCGAACGTGGCGGAAGCGGTGTTGGAGAGAGTCGCGACGCCACCGACCGCGACACTGACCGCGGCGACCGAAACGACGAGGGAGCGAAGGCGGAGGATCACGAAATCCAGAGTGACACCTTGAGAGTCCTTAAGGAAAATCTCAGACTGCAAGTTGCCATCGGTGGCCATCGCGCGCGCGCACGAAGGGCGTCCCAGAACATCGGCGCCGGCATCACCGGCGATCCGCATCGCGCGCGCGCACGAGGGGCGTCCGCTGTGGTGGATAATCCGGTGTGTGAGTCTCATCGGCGCGCCCGTCGTGGCGCACGTCGTCCGGAACGGGTTCGTCGAGAGCGTCCACCACGGCTTGGCCGTGGTGACGGACGCCGCCGGTGCGGTCGTCCACGCCGTGGGCGATCCGGCCACCCCGGTCTTCCCGCGCTCGTCGTTCAAGCCGGTCCAGGCGCTCGGCAGCCTGCGCGCCGGCGCGCCCGTCACGGGCGTCCACCTGGCGCTGGCCTGCGCGTCCCACTCGGGCGAGCCCCGCCATCTCGAGGGGGTGCGGGCGATCCTGGCGGCGTCCGGCCTGAGTGTCGGCGACCTGCGCAACACGCCCGACCTGCCCGTGGGCGATGATCCGAGGGCAGCCTGGCTGGCCGCTGGCAAGGGCAAGGAGTCGCTCGCGCAGAACTGTTCGGGCAAGCACGCGACGATGCTGGCGGCGTGCGTCGCGTCCGGTTGGACGACCGACGACTACCTCGACCCCGGCCATCCGCTGCAGCGACTCATCCGTGCGACGGCCGAGGAGGTGACAGGCGAACCCATCGTGGCGACAGCCGTCGACGGGTGCGGCGCGCCCGTCCACGCCTTCGCGCTCGCCGGCCTGGCGCGCGCCTTCGGACGCTTCGCCTGTGCCAACGAGGGCGCCGAACGGGCCATCGCCCGCGCCATGAGCGCGCACCCCGAGTTCGTCGGCGGCGAGCAACGTCCCGACACCGACCTCATGCGCGCCGTCCCCGGCCTCATCGCCAAGGAAGGCGCCGAAGCGGTCTTCGCCGTCGGCCTGCCCGACGGCCGCGGCGTCGCAGTGAAGATCGCCGACGGAAGCCGCGCCGGACGTGTCGTCGTCGCCGCAATCCTGAGAGAACTCGACGTGGACGCCGCCGCGTGCGACGCCCTCGGGCTCGTTCCGGTGCTGGGGCACGGCGAACGCGTGGGCGAGGTCCGGGCGGTCGTCTCCTGAGGCCTCCGGCGGGGGAGCGCCGGCCCGACCGCAGGCCGACCCGGGCAGATGTGAGGGAGGACCGTGGGACGATTCCCAGCCCCTGCCGACCGCCTACTGTGGGAACGTGAGCACCACCGACGACGAGGACTGGCTCTACCGCCGCGGGCGCTACGCCGACAACGCCACGCCTCGGACCCCCCAGCCGGAGACGCCGCCCAGCGCACCGCGCTCCCGCGGGCAGGAGCCACAGCCGCAACCCCCGCGGCGCCCCACCCGGCCGGAAGCCGCGCGGTCAGGCGAGCCGGCCCCCCGCTACGCCCCGCCGACACCGGTGGGCCATCACGGGTCGTCGACCGCGCCGCCCACGGCCACGCCGGATGCCCGGACGCTTCCGCGACCCTCCTCGGCCTCTGCACCCCCTGCCGCGCCAGCCGCTGCCTCACCCCCTGCCCCACAGCGACCGGCGGCGTCCACCGCCCGCCGGCGGCGGCACCCGGGCCGATGGGTGATGGCTGCCCTGGTGTTGGTGCTGGCGTACGTGCTCGGCGTCCCGCTGCTGACGTGGCCGTTCATGCCGCGCACCGACGCCACGCCCGCCGGCGACCGTCCGGCTGCACAGCCGGGACAGGTGTACGTGCTGGCCGGCTCCGACTCGCGCGCCGGGCTCACCACAGAGGAGCAGGACCGCCTCGGCACAGGCAGCGACGCCGGCCAGCGCACGGACACGATCATGATGCTCTACGTGCCGACGACCGGGAAGGCGGCGCTCATCTCGATCCCGCGCGACAGCTACGTGACGATCCCGGGGCACGACAAGAACAAGATCAACGCCGCCTACGCGTTCGGCGGCCCCGAGTTGCTGGTGCAGACGGTCGAGCAGAACACCGGCCTCCAGGTCGACGGGTATGCCGAGATCGGCTTAGGCGGCTTCGTCAACGCGGTGGACGCCGTCGGCGGCATCGAGATGTGCCCTCCCGACGCCATCAAGGACCGCGACAGCAACCTCGACATCCCCGCCGGCTGCCAGCAGATGGACGGCGTCACCGCCCTCGGTTACGTGCGCATGCGCAAAGCCGACCCGCGCGGCGACCTCGGCCGGGCGCAGCGTCAGCGCGAGATGCTCTCGGCGCTGGCGAAGAAGACCATCTCGCCCGCGACCATCGCCTTGCCGTGGCGCTGGTGGGGCGTCAACTCGGCGCTCTCGCGGTCGATCACGATCGGCGACGACACCGGGCTCGGCGGGCTGGCCGGGATCGGCTGGGGCGTCGTCCGGATCGGGACGGGCGGGGGCATCACGTTGAGCGTGCCCGTCGGCAACCCCGATGCGCACACGTCGGCCGGGTCGAGCGTCCTGTGGGATGACGCGAAGGCGGGCGAGATGTTCGCCGCCATGCAGGCCGGCCAGCCGGTGGATCAGTTCGCCGGGTGATGCGAGGCCGGACGCCGCCGCCTCAGCCCCGCAGCACGGCGGCCAAGTCGTAGGCCGGGGCGCGCTCGACCTGCTCGAGCAGGCATGATTCCGGCTCGCGGTCGGGGCGCCAGCGCCGGAAGGTGACCGCGTGCCGGAAGCGCTTGCCCTCGAGCTGGTCGAAGGCCACCTCCACGACGAGGTCAGGGCGGATGGGCACGAAGTCGCGGGGCCCGAGACGGGAGACCTCGTTGGGCCGCGGGGCCGCGTCCGCCTCGGCACCGGTCAGGACGAGGGGTGCGAGGACTCCGGCGAGCTGGGCGCGCGCGGCGTCCGGGAAGGCGCCGATGCCGCCGACGTGGACGAGCGCGCCGTCGTCGTAGAGGCCGAGGTGGAGCGAGCCGACGCCGGAGCCGTTGCGGGAGAGGCCGTAGCCGATGACGACGGCGTCCGCGGTGCGTTCGTGCTTGATCTTCAGCATGGTGCGGCGTCCGGGGGTGTAGGGGGCGTCGGTGCGTTTTGCGACGACACCGTCGAGCCCGGCGCCCTCGAACCGTTCGAACCAGGCGCGCGCCTCGGCCGGGTGGGTGGTCGCGCGGGTGAGGTGGAGGCCGGCCTCCGGGGGGAGACCGTCGAGAAGCTGGGTGAGGGCGTCGCGGCGGGTGGCGTACGGCAGGGGCGTGAGGTCGACGTCGGCCAGCGCGAGCAGGTCGAAGCAGACGAGCTCGGCGGGCGTGAGCGCGGCGCGCTCGCGGACGCGCCTGGCCGCGGGGTGGATGCGGAGGCTGAGGGCTTCCCAGTCGAGGCGTTCGGCGCCGGGCTCGCCGGTGCGGACGACGATCTCGCCGTCGACGACCACCTGCGGGGGCAGGTGGCGCCGGACGGCGTCCGCGACCTCGGGGAAGTAGTCGGTGAGTGGCCTGCGCGAGCGGGACCACAAGGTGACGTCGCTGCCGTCGCGGGCGGCGAGGCAGCGGAAACCGTCCCACTTGGGTTCGTAGGAGAACTGGCCGGGGTGGTCCGGATCGGGGACGGCCGGCACCGCGCGGGCGAGCATGGGCTCGATCGGCAGACGGAGCGGCAGTGCCATGGCGGCAAGCGTACGGCGCTCAGCCCGCCACGACGGGGTTCACCTGCCGGCCCACACCCTCGATGGACACCGACACCACGTCGCCCACCGCCAGGTAGCGCGGGGGACGCCGCGCATGGCCGACGCCGCCCGGCGTCCCGGTGAGGATCAGGTCGCCGGGCCGGAGCCGCACGATCGTCGACGCGTAGGCCACGAGCGCGACCGGATCGAAGACGAGGTCGGCGGTCGTGTCGTCCTGGACCACACGCCGTTCACCTCCGTCGTGATCCGGCAGGCGGGCCGGACGCCGCCGGGCAGCTCGTCGGGGGTCACCAGCCACGGGCCGACCGGCGTCGACGACTCCCCGTTCTTCCCCTGCATCCATTCGTTGGTCCGGTTCTGCCAGTCCCGGCAGGTCGCGTCGTTCGCCACGCTGAACCCCGCGATCGCCGCCGCCGCGGCCTCGCCGTCCGCTCGCCGCACCTCGGCGCCCACGACCACCACCAGCTCGCCCTCCCAGTCGAACTGGTCGGTCTCGACGGGCCGGGCCAGCGGGTCGCCGGCGCCGGTCAGGCTGTCGGCGAACTTGGTGAACAACGTGGGGAACGTGGGCAACGGCCGCCCCATCTCCTCGATGTGCCGCCGGCAGTTCAGGCCCACACAGATCACCTTGGACGGCTGGGGCACGAGCGGCGCGAACCGGGCCCCCTCGACGGGCCGCCGGCGGCCGGACGCCGTCGCCGTCCGCTCCCGCCAGTCGGGGCGGGCCAGCCACGCGCCGAGGTCGGGCGCGTTCAGCTCGACGAGGGCGTCGTCGTCCACGCGGACGGCCCGGGTTCCCGAGGGCGTCCGCAGCGTCGCCAGCCTCATGCGGGCCTGCTCCCGGAGCCGATGACGGCGACGCCCTTAATCTCGATGAGCGCCTCGGGCTGCCACAGCCGGGTGATGCCGATGCCGGCCGCCGCGGGGTAGTCACGCCCGGCCATCTCGCGCCAGAGGCGTCCGATCTCGCGGCCGTGGGCCAGGTAGTCGTCGACGTCGGTGAGGAAGATCGTCACGTCGACAAGGTCCGCGGGTTCGCCGCCGGCCTGGCGGAGCGTGGCGAGCACGTTCCCGAAGGCCTGCGTGAACTGCTCGACGATGCCGCCGGGCACGATGTTCATGTCGGCGTCGAGAGCGGTCTGGCCGGCCAGGTAGACCACATCGCCGACCTTCGTGCCGTGGGCGAAGCCGGATGGCTTCGGCAGGCTCGGCGGGTTGATCGTCTCCTTGACCGGCCGCGGCGGGCTGGGCATGCTTCCTCCTCGATTCGGTTCAGTTCGGTTCAGTTCGGGTCAGGTCAGTTCGGGTCGGTCGGGGGTTCGGTTCCCGGGCGGGGTCGAGGGCCGCCGCGATGGTGGGCGGCCAGGGTGCCGCCCGTTCGGCCCCCGAGGGGACGTGCGCGGCCACGATCCGGCCGGACGCCGCTCGCCGCCGCGGTTCGCCGTCTCGAGCCTCGCCCCACACCTCGAAGGCGAAGGTGATGGACGCCCGGCCCAGCTTCTCGACCGTGAGCGTGCACGTCACCTCCTGGTCGAAGTGCAGCGTGGCCGTGAAGTCGGCCTCCTGGTGCACCCGGGGCGCAGCCCAGAAGTACTCCTCGAGGACGCCGGCCTGCGCGAGGAGTGCCCGTTCGGCCGACTCGGCGAGGCGCCACACGAGGGCGTTGTGGTGGTGTCCCGACGCGTCGGTGTCGATCCACTCGACGCGCCGGGTCACCGTGGCGCTGAGGCCGCCCGCGGGGCGGGGTTCGGTGTTGGTCATGACCCCATCGTGACGCCCGGGGTCCAGCGCAGGTGGGTGGGCAGGCCGCGTCCCGTGTCGGGGCGCAGCAGTTCCAGCCGCGGCCGGATCGCGTCGGTGCGCGCGCTGGGCGGCTTGCGGCGCCCGGCCGCGTACGGCTTCGGCCACGCCACCCCTTCGCCCGCATAGCACTGGTCGGCTGCCGCGTGCAGCGTCCACTGCGGGTCGTAGAGGTGGGTGCGGCCGAGCGCGCACAGGTCGGCGCGGCCGGCCAGCAGGATGGAGTTGACGTCCTCCTGGCTCGAGATGGCGCCCACGGCGATGACGGCGGCCCGGCCGCCGTGTGCCTGGCGGATCCGGTCGGCGAACGGCGTCTGGTACGACCGGCCGAACGCAGGCTTCTCCTGCGAGACCACCTGGCCCGACGAGACGTGCACGAACTGGGCGCCGTGGTCGACGAAGGCGGTTGCGATCGCGACGGCGTCCGACTCGGTGTTGCCGCCCTCGGCCCAGTCGACCGCCGAGATGCGGACGCCGATGGCCCGGTCGGCGGGCCACACCGCCCGGAGGGCGTCGAACACCTCCAACGGGTAGCGCAACCGGTTCTCGGCGGAGCCGCCGTACTCGTCGGTGCGCTGGTTCGTGAGCGGCGACAGGAACGAGCTGAGCAGGTAGCCGTGCGGGCAGTGCAGTTCGAGCACGTCGAAGCCGGCGTCGCGTGCGCGCTCGGCGGCCGCGACGAACTCGCCCTTGATGCTCGCCAGGTCGGCCGCGGTGGCCTCGCGCGGGGTCTGCGAGAACTCCTTGTAGGGCAGCGGGCTCGGGGCGACGAGTTCCCAGTTGCCCTCGGGCAGCGGCTCGTCCATGCCCTCCCACATGAGCTTCGTCTGAAGCCGGGTTGGGTCAGGCGTTGACGGGCTCGACCCCGAGGGAGTCGAGCAGGTCGAGCACGCGGCGCCTGATCTCGTCGCGGATGGGACGAACGGCGTCCAGCCCCTGCCCGGCCGGGTCGTCGAGAACCCAGTCCTCGTAGCGCTTGCCGGGGTAGAACGGACAGGTGTCGCCGCAGCCCATGGTGATGACGACGTCGGACGCCTCGACGGCCGCGCTGGTGAGGATCTTGGGCGTCTCGGCGGACAGGTCGATACCCTCCTCGGCCATGGCGGCCACGGCGGCGGGGTTCACCCGGTCGGCGGGCGCGGAACCGGCCGAGCGCACCTCGACAGCCCCGCCGCTGAGGTGGGTGAGGTAGGCGGCCGCCATCTGTGAGCGGCCGGCGTTGTGGATGCAGACGAACAGGACGGACGGTTTGCTCACGGTGCTTCTCCTCAGAACGTGCCCTTGACAACTCCGATGCCTCAATCATAATTGACTCAACTGTGGGTGAGGCAAGGGAGTGGCGCATGCAGGACCGGGAGACACGGGCGCGGGCCTACGCCGCCCTCGGCGAGGTGAGCCGGCTCGCCATCGTCGAGGCGCTCGCCCACGGCGACCTGTCCTCCAGCGAGTTGAGTGTCCGCCTCGACATGCCGTCCAATCTCCTCGCCCACCATCTCGCCGTCCTCGCAGCGGCGGGCCTCGTCGCCCGCCACCGCTCCGAAGGCGACGGCCGCCGCACCTATGTGTCGCGCACGCCTGCCTGCAACGCGCTGCTCGGTGTCCCCCGGTCTGTCAAGCCGCGGAGGGTAGCCTTCGTCTGCTCGCAGAACTCGGCGCGGTCGCAGCTCGCCGAGGCCTACTGGCGCAGGGTCAGCGACGTGCCCGTCGTTTCGGCCGGCGTCCATCCGGCCGAACGCGTGCACCCGGGCGCCGTGGCCACCGGCGGACGCCACGGGCTCGACCTGACCCGTGCCCAGCCGAAGCTGGTGACCGACGTGCTGGAACCGGAGGATCTTGTCGTGGCCGTCTGCGACCGGGCTCACGAGGAACTGGACACGGCCCGGCTGCACTGGTCCATCCCCGATCCCGTGCGCGCGGGCGGGGAGCGCGCATTCGACGCCGCGTACGCCGACATCGCCGACCGGGCCCTCCGCATGGCCGGCAGTTTCGAAGGAGCGAACCCATGACCGACACGCCCATGGTCTCCCGGCGAACCTGGGAGAGCCTCCACATGGACGAGAGGATCGCCCTCAAGCGCGCGGCGGCGAACCTGGCCGACGAGTTCGGGGGGATCTACGGGGCGGAGACCATCGAGCGTTTCCTCGCGAGTTCGTTCGACCAGTTCTCGAGCCGGTCCACCATCACGAAGTTCCTGCCGCTCCTGGCCGAGCGGTTCGCCCGCCAACGCCTGCGAGCCCTCGCGAAGGTCCAGGGGCTTCGCGATGACGGGCTGCCTGTGGTCCTCTTCCTCTGCACGCACAACGCGGGCCGGTCGCAGATGGCCCTGGGCTTCTTCCAGGCGCTTGCGGGTGATCGAGCCGTCGGGTGGTCGGGCGGGTCGGAGCCCGGCGTCGAGGTGAACCCCGGGGCAGTGGCGGCCATGGCCGAGCGCGGCATCGACCTGTCGAACGAGTTCCCCAAGCCCTGGACCGACGAGACCGTCCGGGCGGCCGATGTCGTCGTGACCATGGGGTGCGGGGACGCCTGTCCGGTTTTCCCGGGCAAGCGCTACGAGAACTGGGAGGTGGACGATCCGGCGGGCAAGTCGCTCGCGGACGTCCGGCCGATCCGCGACGAGCTCGAGCGACGGGTTCGCGACCTGCTGGGCCACCTCGGCATCGACTGACGCCGTCGGTGCAACCGCCGCGGCCGATTGGGGTGGTGCCACCGCGAGGCGCGCAATACGCTCGGCGGGTACGCACTCGACCCCGGTGGCGGGCCGCGGACGAGTGGCGCGAGGAGGGAGCCCCCATGGCAGGCCCGACGGTGGCGCTGTTCGCCACATGCGTCAACGACACGATGTTCCCCGAGACGCCCAAGGCGACGCTGCGGCTGCTCGAGCGGCTGGGGTGCACGGTGGAGTTCCCGCTGCAGCAGAGCTGTTGCGGCCAGCCGTTCACGAACACCGGCTACTACGCCGAGGCGATGGGGTCGGTGCGCAACTTCGTCGACACGTTCGCCGACTACGACTACGTGGTGGGCCCGTCGGGGTCGTGCGTGGGGTCGGTGCGCGACCAGCACCCGCTGCTCGCCCACGAGCGCGGCGACGCGGCCCTGCGCGACGGCGTCGCCAAGGTCGTGGCCAAGACGCTCGACCTGAGCGAGTTCCTCGTCGACGTGCTCGGGGTCACCGACGTGGGCGCCTACTTCCCCCACACCGTCACGTATCACTCGACCTGCCACTCGCTGCGGGTCACGAAGGTCGGCGACCGGCCCTACCGCCTGCTGCAGGCGGTGAAGGGGCTCACGCTGGTCGACCTGCCCGGGAACCGCGAGTGCTGCGGCTTCGGCGGCACCTTCGCGGTGAAGAACCCCGACGTCTCGGTCGCCATGGGCGCCGACAAGGTGCGCGCCATCCTCGACACCCGCGCCGAGTACGTCGTCGCGGGCGACAACAGCTGCCTGCTCCACATCGGCGGCCTGCTGTCCCGCATGCGGGTGGGCGTGACCCCCATCCATCTCGCGGAGGTCCTCGCCCACACCGAGGACGCCGCGCTGGAGACCGCACCGGCGGCGTCCGGGGGTGCAGCATGACCGAGACCAAGCGTTCCGGCTCCGACCTGCCCGAGGGTTCGCCCGTCGCCGTCACCACCGAGCGTCGGACGCCCGCGCCGCCGCCGGCCACGTTCATCGGCATGCCGAAGTTCCCCAAGGCGGCCAAGAAGTCGGTAGCGGACGCCCAACTGCGGCGGAACCTGCGGCACGCGACCACGGCGATCCGGGAGAAGCGCGAGCACGTGGTGGCCGAGGTGCCCAACTGGGAGGACCTGCGGCTGGCCGGCCAGGCCATCAAGGACCGGACGCTGCGCCACCTCGACCACTACCTCGTCCAGTTGGAGGAGTCGCTGACGCGGGCGGGCGCGACCGTCCACTGGGCGAACGACGCCGATGAGGCGAACCGCATCGTCATCCAGCTCACCCGCGCGGCCGGGGCCGACGAGGTCGTCAAGGTGAAGTCGATGGCCACCCAGGAGCTCGAACTCAATGAGGCCCTGGAAGAGGCGGGCATCGCCGCCTGGGAGACCGACCTCGCCGAACTCATCGTGCAGTTGGGTCACGACCGGCCGAGTCACATCCTCGTGCCGGCCATCCACCGGAACCGGTCGGAGGTGCGCGAGATCTTCCTGGAGGAGATGGGCCGCTACGGCGCCCCCGCGCCCGACGATCTCACCGACGACCCCGCCCGGCTCGCCGAGGCCGCCCGGCTGCACCTGCGCGAGAAGTTCCTGCGGGCCAAGGTGGCCGTGTCGGGGGCGAACTTCGCCGTCGCCGAGTCGGGCACGCTCGTCGTGGTCGAATCCGAAGGCAACGGCCGCATGTGTCTGACGCTGCCCGAGACGCTGATCTCGGTGGTGGGCATCGAGAAGGTCGTGCCGACGTTCGCCGACCTGGAGGTGTTCCTGCAGTTGTTGCCGCGCTCGTCGACGGCCGAGCGCATGAACCCCTACACGTCGACGTGGACCGGGGTCCGCCCGGGTGACGGCCCGCAGGACGTGCACGTCGTCCTCGTCGACAACGGCCGCACGAAGGTGCTCGCCGACGAGGTCGGCCGGCAGGCGCTGCGCTGCATCCGATGCTCGGCGTGCCTCAACATCTGTCCGGTCTACGAGCGGGCGGGCGGGCACGCGTACGGTTCGGTCTACCCGGGACCCATCGGGGCCATCCTCACGCCCATGCTGCGCGGCCTCGACAGCCCGATCGACCGGTCGCTGCCCTACGCGTCCAGCCTGTGCGGGGCGTGCTACGAGGTCTGCCCGGTGCGCATCAACATCCCCGAGGTGCTCGTGCACCTGCGCAACAAGGTCGTCGAGACCGAGAAGCGACCCACCGGCTGGGGCATCGCCATGAAGGTCGGCGGCTGGATGATGGGCAACGGCGGACGCCTCGGGCTCGCGTTGAAGGGGTCCGAGCTGGCGGGGCGTATCCTGCCCGGAGACCACCTGGGCGTCGTGCCCCTGCCCGGCCCGCCGGGCGCCTGGACGAACGCCCGCGACCTGCCCGTGCCCCCCACCCAGACCTTCCGGGACTGGTGGAAGGCCGAACGCGGGAACCACAGCAACGACAAGGGAGAACAACGATGAGCAGCCGCGAGGCCATCCTCGGCCGCGTGCGGACCGCGCTGGCCGACGTGCCGCGCTCGACCCCCGAGGCCGACGTGCCGCTGAGCTGGGGCTACGGGGCGCCGACGATCCCCGAGACGGGCTTCGACCTGCTCGACCTGTTCGTCGAGCGGGTCGAGGACTACCGCGCCGTCGTCGAGCGCTGCGGCCCCGGCGAGGTCGCCGGCCGCATCGCGGCGGCCCTCGGCGGCGTCGGGTCGGTCGTCCTGCCCTCCGGGGTGCCCGACGCGTGGCGGGACGCCGTCGGCGCGGCCGGACTGGAGCTCCGGGCCGACGAGCCGGCCCTGTCGCGCCGGGAACTGGACGCCACCGGTGCGGTCGTCACGGGGGCGGCGGTGGGCATCGCCGAGACGGGCACGATCGTGCTCGACCACGGCCCCGACCAGGGCCGGCGCGCCCTGTCGCTCGTGCCCGACGTGCACGTGTGCGTCGTCCGCGCCGACCAGGTGGTGGGCGGCGTCCCCGAGGCGATCGTGCGCCTGGCGGACGCCGTGGCGTCCGGTGCGCCCCTGACCTGGATCAGCGGCCCCAGCGCCACGAGCGACATCGAGCTGCAGCGCGTCGAGGGCGTCCACGGCCCGCGGACGCTCCACGTGATCCTCGTGCAGGAGTAGGCGCTCAGGCGCGGAGCGTGGCGAGCGTGGCCGCCACGCGGCGGGCGCGGGTTTCAGGCTTCTTGGCGTCCGCTATCGCCTCGGCGGCCTCGCGACGCCGGGTGTGGCTCCACGCGTCCCACGTGGCGCGCAGCGCGGCGTCCGCCCCGAACGCTTCCGCGAGTTCCGTCGGCAGGTCGACGGTGCGCTCGGCCGTGTCGAGCGTGATGTCGAGGGTGTAGGTGCGGCCGGCCTCGACGCCGGTGAGGGCCCGGTTGGCCTTGGAGAGGCCGATGAGGTAGCTGCCGCCCATGGGCGCGATCGAGGTGCGCAGGGTGCCGTCGCCCACCCGGACCACCACCTTCGGCCGCTTGCCGCCGCCGAGGGCGAGAACCGCGTCCTCCGGCACCCTGAAGCCGGTGTTGGACGCGGTAATCTGCTCGGCCGTCAGATCGAGCTTCACGCCGTGCCCCCGATGTCGTGGACGTGGTGGACCAGGTCGTGGATGAAGTACTGCCCCAGCGTGCGGGCCGTGAACTCCGATCCGTTCGACCGGACGCCCCGCCAGTCCCACTGCTCGGGCGTCGGGGACGCCCACATCTCCTGGGCGGCTGCCGCGCGCTCCTTGACGAGGATCGCGGTGACGTGGCTGTTCGCCTGCCAGTACTCCTTCTCGGTGGCGGCGGCGTCCTGGTCCCAGTCGGGGAACTGGGCCCCGCGTCCGCCCGACTCGAGGATGAGCTTCAGCCTGTCGCTCATCACCTCCATGACGTCGGCGACGTGCTGGCCGTACTCGATCACCGACCACGTGTGCGGCTCGGGCCGGTGGCCGGCGTCCGGGCGCTCGACGGCGCTCGTGAACGCGGCGGCCGCCTCCGCGATGGACCGCGGGATCTGCTCCGGCTGCAGGGAGCCGGCTTCGAAGCCGCACTCGGGGCAGGGGCGCTCGAGGACCCACGTCCAGTCCTTCGTGTCGGGTGTGGCCGGTTCGGGTGGGGTGGTGGGGTGCTCAGCGGACACATCGCTCATGAGAGGCACCGTAGTCGGCGAGGGGGCATCATGCAGTCATGCAGCTGCGCGATTCGCCGGCCCGGCACGGGCTTCGCCGACAGGTCACCGTGCTCACCGGTGCCCTCGTCGCGGTGGCGTTGGTGGCCGGCGTCCTCGTCTTCGCGACGCTCCTCTACCGCGTGTTGGTGGGTCAGCTCACGTCGTCGGTGGTGTCGGAGACGGGCATCATCGCGGACGCCGTCGCCGCCCACGGTCCGGCAGCCGCCCGGTCGGTCGGCTTCGCGGCGGCGTTCGACGTGCAGTTGCTCGACCCCGACGGCAACGTGATGCTGACCACCTCCGGCCAGACGCAACCCCTGTCCCTGCTTCGGCCGGAGGCGGGCCTGCTGGTCAGCCAGGGCGTGGATGCCTGGTGGGTGCCGTTCGACACCGATCAGCCGATGCTCGTGGCGGTCGCGGGGGTTGACTACGACGACGCGACCTACACCGTGCTCGTCGGGACGCCCCTGGACCGGATCCACGACACGGTTTCTCTGACGGCGGGCGTTCTGCTGGCTGCCGTTCCGGCGCTGGTGGCGCTCGTCGCGGGGCTGTCCTGGTGGGTCGTGGTTCGGGCGCTGCGTCCGGTCGAGGACATCCGCGCTCGGGTGGAAGCGGTCACGGCGACCAACCTCTCCGAGCGGGTGCCGGTGCCTGCCTCGGGTGACGAGATCGCCGCCCTCGCCACCACGATGAACGGCATGCTGGCGCGCCTCGAGGAGGCCCGGGACGTCCAGACCCGGTTCGTTGCCGATGCGAGCCACGAACTCCGGTCGCCGATCACGGCGCTGAGCGGCGCGCTCGAACTGATGGCCGATGACCCTGCAGCGCAGTCGGGAAGCCTGGCGGCCCTGGTGCCGCTCGCCCGCGAGGAGACCGATCGGCTGCAGGGGCTGGTGAGCGGTCTGTTGCGGTTGGCGCGTGCCGATGCGGCCGGCGCCCTCCTGCCGGTGAGCGATGTGGACCTCGACGATCTGGCGCTGGCCGAGGTGACGCGACTGCGCGCCACCTCGGGGCTCACGATCCGCGCCGAGGTGCACCCGGTGCGCGTGCTGGGCGACGCCGGTGCGCTGGCACAGGTGGTCCGGAACCTCGCCGACAACGCCGTGCGGCATGCCCGGACGACCGTGGCGGTCGGGGTGCGGTTCTCGGGCACCACGGCCCGGCTGACCGTCGAGGACGACGGAACCGGCGTCCCTCCCGAGGAGCGGACCCGGGTGTTCGAGCGGTTCGTCCGGCTCGACGAGTCCCGCTCACGCGACGCCGGGGGCTCCGGTCTCGGGCTCGCCATCGTCGCCGAGACGGTCCACGCGCACGGCGGCACCGTGACCGTGGACGCGTCGCCCACGCTCGGCGGTGCCCGCTTCATCGTCGACCTGCCCGCGGGAGGCCCGTCCTGACGGGGAACCCTACGTCGCCCGCGGGGCGTCGTCGCGCAAGCGGTACCCCACCCCGCGCACCGTCTCAATGGACGCCGCACCGAACGGCGCATCCACCTTGCGGCGCAGGTAGCCGATGTAGACCTCCACGATGTTCGGGTCGCCGCCGTAGGCGGAATCCCACACGTTCTCCAGGATCTGGGTCTTCGTCACGGCCACCCCCGCGTTGCGCAGCAGGTATTCCAGCAGGCTGAACTCCCGGGGGGTGAGGGTGAGCGTGGTTCCGTCGCGGGTCGCCGTGTGGGCGGCCGGGTCGAGCTCGATGCCGGACGCAGTCAGCGTCACCGGGCGCGCACGGGTGCCCCGCCGCGCCAGCGCGCGCAGCCGCGCGCGCAGCACGACAAGGCTGAACGGTTTGGTGAGGTAGTCGTCGGCGCCGAGGTCGAGGGCGTCCTCCTGGTCGTACTCCCCGTCCTTCGCGGTGAGCATCAGCACCGGCGTCCACACCTCGCGCGCCCGCAGGTGTTTGAGCACGTCGTAGCCGTTGAGCCGGGGCAGCATGATGTCGAGCACCACGACGTCGTAGTGGTGCTCGAGTGCTGCGAACAGACCACCCGGACCGTCCCGCTCGACATCGACCACGTGTCCCTCAGCCGACAACCCTCGGCGAACGACCTCGGCGATCGCCGCGTCGTCCTCCACCACCAGCACCCTCATCGAGCCACCTCCTCCGTGACGTCGTGGCCGGCGAGGCGCCGCAGGCGGCCGCTCTCCAGCACGAGCTGGGCCATCGTCATGGGGGAATCTACGCCGGCGGCGTCCTGAGAGGGCGCTGAGCCCGCGTGCCGTCCTTCCCGTTCTCTCAGCGACCCCGGCGCAGGGTGGTGCTCGACAGCGATCCAGAGGAGGAACCCCATGACCACCCAGACCCCGTGGCCGACCTACCCGTCCACCGCCTTCGCCCCCGGCCCCGTGCCTCCTCAGCCCGAGCCTCCTGCACGACGACAGGGGTGGGGGAAGCTGGCGCTCGTGGGGCTCGCGGCCGGCCTCGCCGGCAGCGCGCTGACCCTCGGCGCCACCTCATTGATGACGCCGACGCCGGTTGTCGTCCCGACGCCGGTCGCGAGTGCCCCCGCGAACGCGGCGCTCACGGGCTGGGCAGACGTCGCGAACAAGGTGACGCCGAGCGTCGTGGCGATCACCGTCACGACCACCCAAGGCGGCGACGCCGGCTCCGGCGTCATCTGGGACGCCGACGGTCACGTCGTGACCAACGACCACGTGGTGTCGGCGGCGTCGACGGGTGGGCGCATCCGCGTCACGCTGTCGAACCAGCACGTGTACGACGCGACGATCGTGGGCACCGACCCGACGACCGATCTGGCCGTGCTCCAGATCACCGATCCTCCCGCCGACCTGACTCCCATCGACCACACCCGGACGCAGGTCGCCGTGGGCGACGACGTGCTCGCTGTCGGCAACCCCCTGGGTCTGTCGGGGACGGTCACGTCCGGCATCGTGAGCGCGGTCGACCGCCCGGTGGCCACCTCGGCCCAGTCCGGCACGAGCGGCCAGCCGGTCGTCACCGACGCGATCCAGACGAGCGCCGCCGTCAACCCCGGCAACTCGGGCGGCGCGCTGGTCGACGCCGCGGGCACGCTGGTCGGCATCAACTCCTCGATCGCGAGCCTGAGCCAGTCCAGCGGCAGTCAGGCGGGCAGCATCGGCATCGGCTTCGCGATCCCGACCAACGAGGTCGACCTGATCGTCCCGCAGCTCATCAGCTCCGGTGTGGCGCACCATGCCTTCCTGGGCGTGAGCAGTGCCGACGCCACGGTGGACGCCGACGGCGCCACCAAGACCGGCGCGGGCATCACGCAGGTCGTCGCGGGTGGGCCGGCGGCGTCCGTCCTGCAGGCCGGTGATGTCGTGACGGCCATCGACGGGCAGACCGTCACGGGCACGGAGTCCCTCGTCGGCCGCGTCCGCGAGCTGCCCGTGGGCCAGGACGTGATGGTCTCCTACGTGCGTGGCGGTGCGGTCCAGAGCGCGCAGGTCATGCTCGGGCAGGCGCCGCAGGGATGAGCCCACTCAGCCGCTTCGCGTGGACGCCTCGTGTCACCGTGCGCGTCCACGCCTGCGCTCGGGCCGGACGGCATGGCGTGGTGTCATGACCGGTCCGAGCCACCCGTCCGTCCGGGTGCGCCTCCTCGCCGTCGCGGTGCCCGTGGCCCTTACCTTCCTGGCGAGCGTGGTGATGCCCTTCCAGCCCGCCACGGTGGGCGTCGTCCTCGTCGCGGTCGTCGTGGCGGCCGCCGTCTTCGGCGACCGTCAAGCCGGCTGGCTGGCCGCCGTGGCCGGTGCGGCGGCGTACGACTTCTTCCTGGTCGTGCCGCACCACAGTCTCGCCGTGGACGCCCCGCGCGACATCGAGTTCGACCTTGCTCTCCTCGCGGTCGGCGCCATCGTGACCGAGGTCATCGTGGCCGGACGTCACATGCGTCGGCTCGCCGGCGAGCGTGGCACCTACCTGCGCGACCTGTCCGCTGTCCACGACGCCGACGACAGCTGGGACGACCTCCGCGACCGCGTCACGTCGCTGGTCGCTCGGCAGTTGGACGCCGACGAGGTCACCCTGGTCGCCGGGCCACCGTCCTCGGACGCCGCCGTCGTCACCGGCGACGGGCTGCTGCGGGTGGGTGCCCACCAATGGGATCCGGCGGCGTCCGGGCTGCCGACGGACCGCTATCTGGCCGTCCCGATCCGCCGCGGCGACCGGACCGTCGCCCACTTGCGCATCTCCTGCGCCACCCACGTCAGCCGGCCGACACGCGAGCAGCTGGGCGTGGTCGCCCTGCTCACGCAAGCGCTGGACACGCACCTGGTCGAGCCCTGACCGCGCCGCTCAGCCCGCGCAGTCGAAGCTCTGGTCCATCTCCAGGGCGGGGAAGGACTCCTTGGGGAACGACACCAGCTTCGCCGGCACGCCCGCGACGGTGGAGTGGGGCGGCACGTCCTCGAGCACGACGCTGCCGGCGCCGATCTTCGCCCCCTCGCCGACCGTGATGTTGCCCAGCACCTTCGCGCCGGCGCCGATCATGACGCCGCGGCCGACCTTCGGGTGACGGTCGCCGCCCGACTTGCCCGTGCCGCCGAGGGTGACCTCGTGGAGCATCGAGAAGTTGTCCTCGATGACGGCGGTCTCGCCGATGACCACGCTCGTCGCATGGTCGAACATCACTCCACGGCCGATGCGCGCGCCGGGGTGGATGTCGACGGCGAACACCTCGGAGATGCGGCTCTGCAGGAACAGCGCGAGCGCCGGCCGATGGTCGACCCAGAAGTGGTGGGCGATCCGGAACGACTGCACCGCGTGAAAGCCTTTGAAGTAGAGAAGCGGCTGCGAATACCCGCGCGTCGCCGGGTCGCGGCTCAGCACGGCCTGGAGGTCGGCGATCACCGACTCCTCGATGTAGGGGTCCCGCGCGAAGGCCTGGTAGGCGAGATCGAGCAACGTCAGCGCCGACATGTTCGCGGCGGACAGCTTGTGCGCGAGCAGCGAGCCGAGGGCGTCCATGAGCGAGCCGTGCCGCAGGATCGCCTCGTGCAGGAACCCGCCCAGGCAGGGTTCGCGGGCCGCGTCGCGCGCGGCTTCCTCGCGAATGGTCGCCCAGATGTCGGCGTCGGGAACTTGATCGGTCATGGCGTCCTCCGGTGGCGCGAGCGTGGGCTCACAGCCTAGACGGACGCCGCCACCCGCCGCTCCAGCGCGTAGGGGTCGGGTTCGGCGTGCGAGATGGTGTCGAACACCATCGCCGTGCGGTCGGGGTGCCAGGTGGGCCAGCCGACCCGATGCTCGGTGACGAACTGCACCCACGCGCCGTGCATCGCGTCGGCCAGCGCCTGGGGCGGCTCGGGGTGGCTGGAACTCGTGACGCGGTCGGCGCCCAGGCAGTCGAACACGAAGGGAAGTTCGGCGCAATGGCTCGCGAGCCCCGTGCCGGGGTGCACCAGGCGGAAGTCGTAGAGCCACGTGGGGCCGGAGCCGCGCAGGTCGGCCCACTGCACCATGTCCGTGCGGAAGGTGAGGTCGGTCACGAGTTGGCCCATGACGGAGGCCGCCCCTCCCGGCAGTGCCCCGTACGTAGCGAGGTAGTCGGCAGCGACAGGCGCCAGCGGCGTCCGGGCGAGCGCCTCAGCCAAGGAGCCGTCGGCGACGAGCGGCGCGAACAGCGCCCCCATCCCGGTGAACTCGTGGGCAGTGGCACCCATGAGGAGGGGCAGGTCGGCACCGACGCCGGCGGCCAGGGCGTCCGGGATGGCGGTGGTGAGCACCTCGCCGTCGATGGCCGGGCGGAACGCGAGCCCGCCGCGGAGACCGTCGCCGAGGAGGCCGGCGAGGGCGGCGTCGAGGGTATCGGTGGGAGGCGGGGTGGTCAGGGCGTCGGTGGCGTCGAGCACGGCGTCCTCGTCGACCGCGGCGAGGGCGTCCCGCGTCCAAGGGACGCCGAGCCGGTCGGCGAGCGCCCGGCTGGCGGCCTCGGCGGTGGCCCGGGGGGCGACGTCGAGCCCGCCCGACTGGACGATGGCGGCCGAGAACAGGCCCCCGGCCAGCGGTGAAGCGAGCAGCGCCCACACGGCGCCGCCGCCTGCGGACTGGCCGGCGATGGTGACGCGCCTCGGATCGCCGCCGAACGCCGCGATGTTCTCGCGGACCCACGTGAGGGCCGCGATCTGGTCGCGGAGGCCACGGTTGTGGGGGGCGTCCGGGATCCAGCCGAAGCCGTCGAAGCCGAGCCGGTAGCTGATTGTCACCGTGACGACGCCGTCGCGGTTGAAGGCGGCGCCGTCGTACCAGGGGCTGCTGGGCGAGCCGGCCTTGAACCCGCCGCCGTGGATCCAGACGAGGACGGGGAGGGCGGCGTCTGGGTCGCCGGGGGCGGGGGTGAAGACGTTGAGGTTGAGGATGTCGTCTCCGGGGTAGGACGGCTCGGGGATGGCCGTGACCTCACCGAAAGGCCGGCGCTGCGGCGTCGGGCCGGGGTGGGTGGCGTCCCGGGTGCCCTCCCATGCGCCGCGGCGCACGGGGGCGGCGAAGCGCAGCGCGCCGACGGGCGGTTCCGCGTAGCCAATGCCGTAGAAGGCCGCCGAGCCCCCGCGCCACAGGCCCCGCACGTCGCCCCCGGTGGTCGAGACGATGGGGTCCGTGGTGTCCATGGGGTCCTCCTTGATGGCAGGGTCGCGTTTTCGACATTGGGTTTGTGGGCACGTGCCACGAATCCCTATGTCGAAAAAGGTAGGTCACAAACGTGCACACGACGATCCCCATCGGCCGCTCACCAACCCGCGGCCACGCCGTCCGCACGCGGCTCCGAACCGGCGACCAGGGTCCCGCCCTCGAGGCGCCAGATGGCCTGGCCGCGTCCGAAGACGGCCGCGTGCGGCGCGACGGCGACGTCGTGCCCGCGGTCCCGCAGGGCGTCCACCACCGTGCCGCCGGCGGTGGCCTCCACGAGCACCCGCTCGCTCGCGGCGTCCCAGAACCACCGTGGCCGGCCGAGGGCGGTCTGCGGGTCGTCGCCGAGGTCGACGGTGTCGACCACCACCTGCACGTGGCCCTGCGCCTGCATGTGCCCGCCCATCACGCCGAACGGCCCCACCGGGTGCCCCCCGCGGGTCAGGAAGCCGGGAATGATCGTGTGGAACGGCCGCTTGCCCGGCGCGAGCTCGTTCGGGTGCCCGGGCTCCAGCGAGAAGCCGGCGCCGCGGTTCTGCAACGCGATGCCCGTGCCCGGCACGACGATCTGCGACCCGAACCCGGCGAAGTTCGACTGGATGAAGCTCACCAGTTGGCCCTCGCCGTCGGCGGTGCACAGGTAGACGGTGTCGGACGCCCGCGGGTCCACCGGGGACGGCGGCACGGCCCGCGTCCCGATGAGGCCGCGCCGACGCGCCGCGTGGGCGTCGCTGAGCAAGGCCGCGACGGGCACGTCGACGACGGCTGGGTCGCCGACGAGCGCGTGGGCATCGGCGAGGGCGAGCTTCACCGCCTCGACCTGCCGGTGCCAGGCGGTGGGGGTGGGCGCGGCGTCCGGGGACACGGGGCCGCCGGCGCGGCCGAAGCCCGCCACGTCGGCCGGGTCGAAGCCGTCGAGGATCCGCAGCGCAAGGAGCGCGGCGATGCCCTGCCCGTTCGGCGGGATCTCCCAGACCTCGTGGTCGCGGTAGGGCGCGGCGAGGGGCTCGACCCACTCCGAGCGGTGCCCGGCCAAGTCGGCCGCAGCGAGGTGCCCGCCGGTGGCGGCGGCGAACGCCACGATGCGCGCCGCCAGGTCGCCGGTGTAGAACGCGTCGCCGCCGCTCGCGGCGAGGGCACCCAGGGTGGCGGCGAGGGCGTCCGAGCGCCAGGTCTCCCCGACGCGAGGCGCGCGCCCGCCCGGCGCGAAGTGCGGCAGGAACCCGGACGCCGACGCGTCGGTCTCGCGGGCGAGGCGGTCGGCGCCGGCCCGGACGCCGCGCGTCCAGCCCCAGGCGACCACGGGGGAGACCGGGAAACCCTCGCGGGCCAGAGCGATCGCAGGGGCGAGGAGCTCGGCGAACGGCAGGCGTCCGAAGCGGGCGTGGAGGTCGGCCCACGCGCGGACTGCGCCCGGCACGGTGACCGAGGCCCAGCCGACGTCGGGCACGGCGACGAGGCCGAGGTCGCGCAGCGCGGCGGCGGTCAGGCGGGCGGGCGGGCGTCCGGAGCCGTTGAGCCCGTGGAGCCGGCCGCCGTCCCAGACGAGGGCGAAGGCGTCCGAGCCGAGCCCGTTGCTGCAGGGTTCCACGACGGTGAGCGCCGCAGCGGTCGCGACGGCGGCGTCCACGGCGTTGCCGCCGGCGCGGAGGATGGCCAGTCCCGCCTGCGCGGCGAGCGGCTGGCTCGTCGCGACGGCGCCGTTGCGGGCGAGGACGGGCTGGCGGCGTCCGGGTTCGGCGAGGGGGTCGAGGTGCACGGTGCCTCCTGCTGTGGTGTGGGGGCCTGGCTGTGCTGGCCTAGCTTTTCTGACAGAGCGATTCGTGTCACGTGCCAAGAAACCCTATGTCACAAACGTGACAGCCCCCGCCGCGGGCTACGCTCGCCCCCATGAGCGCCACCGCCCTCCTTCGCCACCTGGGCGAGATGGCGCCGCCGCGGCGGGATCCGGTGGCGATCCTGGAGGAGCAGAACCGGCACCGCCTCGCCGATCTCGTCGCCCTCAGGACGGCGCGCATGGTCGAGTCTCCGTTCGCCTTCGGCCGTGGGGCGGCGGCGATCATGGCGCACGACCTCGGACGCGCGCCCACGTCGGGCGTCCACGTCCTGTGCTGCGGCGATGCCCATGTCTCCAACTTCGGCTTCCACGGCGCCACCGAACGCTCGCTGCGCTTCGATCTCAACGACTTCGACGAGGGCGGCGTCGCCCCGTGGGAGTGGGACGTCAAGCGGCTCGTCACTTCCGTCCACCTGGCCGCGCACGAGCGCTCCCACTCGGACGCCGTCGCCACCGACGCCGCGCGGCGCGTCGCGCGCGCCTACCGCAAGGCCATTCGACGCCTCGCCGAGACGACCACCGCCGACCGCTTCACCACCCGCATCACCCCGAGCGACCTGCGGCGCCTCGCCTCCATCCGCGACGAGCGCCGCCGGCTCATCCGCCCCGCCGAACGCAACCAGACCGCCCCGAGCTCCCGCACCCTCGACCGTCTGGTCGTCGCCGGCACGAACGGCGAGCATCGCATCATCGACCAGCCGCCCCTCACCCGGCACACCGATCACCTGCGCAGCAAGGACGTCCGCCAGCTCTTCGACTCCTATCGCCTCGCCGCCGCGACCGAGGAGGTCCGCTACCTGCTGAGCGCCTACGAAGTCGTCGACCATGTGCTGCGCGTCGTCGGCGTCCGCTCGGTCGGCACCCGCTGCTACATCGTCCTCGCCGTCGATGCCGCCGGCGATCCACTGTTCCTCCAGGTCAAGGAGGCCACCCCCACGATCCTGGCCACCCATGGCGGCATCGACCAGCACAACCCGGCCCTCGGGCTTGGCCCCGACACCTCCGACGCCCAGCGCGTCATCGTCGCCCAGCGGGTCCTGCAGGCCTACCCCGATCCGTTCCTCGGCTGGACCACCGGTCGCGCCCGCGATCTCGGCAAGGGGAGCACCGTCGACTACTACTGGCGGCACTTCCGCGACACCCGCGGCGCCGTCGATCTCGCCCGGCTCGACGTCGACGGCCTCACCGCGGCCGCTCGCGTCTGCGCCGCCCTCCTCGCCCGCGCCCACTCCCGCTCGCCCGGGTGGGAACGCATCGCGGAACTCGGTGCCTCCGCCGGCAAGCGCCTCGACGTCGCGCTGGCTCATTTCGCCCAGCACTACGCCGGTGTCGTCGTCGCCGATCATCGGGCCCTCCGGGACGCCGCCGCCGCCGGCCGGGTGCCGCTCACCGCGGCCTGAGGGGTCCCGGCCTGCTTGCCCGGCCCGACATCTCGTCAGTGGCTCGCTCTGCTCAGCCGTGCAGCGCTGCGTCGGCCCGCTCCAACTCCTCCCGCGCTGCCTCGAGGGCGGCGGCGGCCTTCCCGGATGCCTTGCCCGCCTTGTCCCGGCGGGTGGTGGCCAGCCGGAGGTGCCGTTCGGCCTCGGTCACCTCGGCTTCGGCCGCGCCCAGCCGCTCGGCAGCCGCGGACGCCGCCTCCTCGGCCGCC
>NZ_JARKOT010000061.1 GCF_029977985.1 Propioniciclava sp.
GGCGAGGTGACCTCGAGCGCACCGTCCGGCGTCCAGCCGGTGACCATCGCCCTCGTGACGATGTCGGCGCCGGCCGACACCGCCCGGTCGGTCAGGATGCGGGCGTAGCGCGGCCCGGACGTGAACCGCCGCAGGTCCCGGATCCCGTAGCCGGGATGGAAGCAGTGCCGGGGGATGCCGCCGGGCTCGGCCTCCCGGTCGAGGACGAGGACGTCGCCCCTCAGCGTCCGGGCGAGGTCGGCGGCGGCGGCCAGACCGGACGGCCCGGCGCCGACGATGGCCACGGCGGGGGTGCGGGTGGGAATGGTCATCACCGGGCCTCCTTCGTGGCCTCGTCGAGGAGCGCCTTCACCGCTGCGCCGCAGAAGAACCCCTGGCAGCGGCCGTTCATGGCGCGGGTGCGCCGCCGCAGCGCCCCCTGGTCGCGGGCCGGGACCACGCTGTGGCAGGCGTCCCGGATCTCGCCCCTGGTGACCCGCTCGCAGAAGCACACCACCTCGCCGTACGCGGGGTCGTGGGCGATCAGCACGTCGTCCTGGTAGGGACGCAGCGCGTGCTCGCCGATGTTCGGCAGCCGCGGCGGCGCCGGCAGGTCGGTGCGCCGTTCGAGTTCGAGCCCGGCCTCGGCCAGCAGCCCCGTGACGTGCTCGGCCACCGCCATGCACGACGTCAGGCCGGTCGACCGGATGCAGCCGGCGACCAGGTAGCGCTGCCCGGCGTCCGCCTCGATCAGGTAGTCGGAGCGGTCGTGGGCCGCGCGCAGGCCGGCGTACGCCGCGGTGACCTCCTCCCCCGCCAGGCTCGGCATGAGCCCTTCCGCCTTGTGGAAGAGGAAGTCGAAGCCGTCCTCGGTGGTGCTGGTGTCCAGCCGGTCGGTCATGTCCTCCGCGGTCGGGCCGACCATCACGTTGCCGTAGATGGTCGGGCTGACCAGCACGCCCTTGCCGAGCTTGCTCGGCACCGGCAGCACGATCACCGGCACCCTGGGACGGGACAGCTTGTCGAAGACCAGCAGCTCGCCACGGCGTGGGTTGAGGTGGAACCGGTCGAAGCCGAACAGTGCGTCGATCGTGTCCCCGCCGAGGCCGGCGGCGTTCACCAGCCACCTCGTCCGCAGCTGCCCGCGGTTGGTGCTCACGATCGTGACGTCGCCCTCGACCGCGACCCCCTCCACCGCGGTGTTCAGGTGCAGCGCCGCGCCGCGCTGGACGGCGTCCGTCGCCAGCGCGAGCGTCGTCGACCACGTGCAGATGATCGACTCGTCCGGCACCCGCAGCCCGCCGAGCGCGCCCGGCCCGAGATCGGGGACGGTGGCGTACACGCA
>NZ_JARKOT010000074.1 GCF_029977985.1 Propioniciclava sp.
ACAGCGGTCGCGGCCACTGCCATGAGCTTGCGCTTGCTCAATGTTCCTCCATGTGGTGATACGCCTCCGATCGGAGGCTCCGTCGCCACGCTGTCCCGGACGAGGAGACAGTGTGATCTTCGTGCCCAGCACCGTACACAGGCATTTCCACGCGTCCCAGAGCAGGCGGGGCAACGATGTCGTTTCGTTATCGAAGTGCAACTCCGGCGCCACAACACCCCAAGTGGCGAAGTGAAAGTGAACCGATCGTGGGCTCAGCGCCGGCGCACGACGAGCGTGTCGAGCGCCAGGTCGTCGAGGCCGCGCCGGTCCGTGCCGACCACCACTGCGGGCAGCACCAGCCCGACCATGACCGCACGGGCAAACGCGCGCACCCAACCCACCGGTTCGCCGCCGACGCGGGTGACCCCGATGCCGGTGATGAGTTGCCCGAAGCTGCTGCCGGTCAAGGCGGTGAGGAGTGCCTTCTGGAGCACGAAGACGGTCAGGACGGTCCACGCCCGCCAGCCCCGTTCGGTGAGGACGCCGCCGCCGAAGGCCCCCACGGCGACGGCCATGGACGCGCCCCAGTCGATGACAAGCGCGCCGACGCGTGCCGACCACGGGGCGAGTGCGCCGCGACCGTCCTCGGGCAGGCCGAGGGACTGCCCGGGATACGAGGCGTCCGCGTCCACGAGGTGGTCACTCACGCCCCCGAGCCTACCGCCGCCGGCGGCGTCCACCTCGGAGGGCCAGAAGGCAGGTAAACCCAGTAGCCAGGCACATGACGCCACCACCGACGGGGGTTCTGAGTGGCCAGCGCCCCCGGGTGTGGGGTAACACCGCTGAAACATGGACGTAAATGGACGGTGATGCCGGGGCACTAGATTCGCGGGCGTCCAATCCCTACCTTTCGGAGGAAAGATGTTCCAAGGCGCCGACGACCTGCTGGCGTTCGTGGCCGAGAACGAGATCGAGACGATCGACGTTCGCTTCTGCGACCTGCCCGGTGTCATGCAGCACTTCACCGTGCCTTCTGTGTTCCTCACGGCCGACGTGTTCGAGGAGGGCCTCAGCTTCGACGGCAGCTCGATCCGTGGCTTCCAGAAGATCCACGAGTCGGACATGGCACTCATGCCCGACCCGACGACGGCGTTCGTCGACCCGTTCCGCAAGAGCAAGACGCTCGTCATGAACTGGTTCGTGCACGACCCGATCACCAAGGAGCCGTACAGCCGCGATCCGCGGAACATCGCCCGCAAGGCGCAGGAATACCTGAAGAGCACCGGCATCGGCGACACGGCCTTCATGGGCCCCGAGGCCGAGTTCTACGTGTTCGACTCCGTGCGCTTCGAGACCAAGCAGAACGCCGGCTACTACTTCATCGAGTCGGAGGCAGGCGCGTGGGCGACCGGCTCCGAGAACGACGTCGACGGCCGGGTCAACCGCGGTTACAAGGTCAAGTACAAGGGCGGCTACTTCCCGGTGGCTCCGGTCGACCACTTCGGTGATCTGCGCGACGACATGGTGCGCAACCTGATCGGCGTCGGCCTGGAGATCGAGCGCGCCCACCACGAGGTCGGCACCGCCGGCCAGGGCGAGATCGCCGTCAAGTTCGCCGAACTGCTCACCGCCGCCGACAACCTGATGAAGTACAAGTACGTCATCAAGAACACGGCGTGGGAGGCCGGCAAGACCGCCACCTTCATGCCGAAGCCGATCTTCGGCGACAACGGCTCGGGCATGCACGTGCACCAGTCCATCTGGAAGAACGGCGATCCGCTGTTCGCCGACGAGGCCGGCTACGCGGGCCTGTCCGACATCGCCCGGTGGTACATCGGGGGCATCCTCGCCCACGCGCCGGCGCTGCTGGCGTTCACCAACCCGACGGCGAACTCCTACCACCGGTTGGTCCCGGGCTTCGAGGCGCCGGTCAACCTGGTGTACAGCCAGCGCAACCGGTCGGCGTGTATCCGCATCCCGATCACCGGCCCGTCGCCCAAGGCGAAGCGCATGGAGTTCCGCTGCCCCGACCCGTCGGCCAACCCGTACCTCGCGTTCGCCGCGATGCTGCTGGCCGGTCTCGACGGCATCGCGAACAAGATCGAGCCGCCCGCGCCGGTCGACAAGGACCTCTACGAGCTGCCGCCCGAGGAGCACGCGGAGATCGCGACCGTGCCCGGTTCGCTCGAGGAGGCCTTGAACGCACTGGAGGCCGACCACGACTTCCTGCTGGCCGGCGACGTGTTCACCGCCGACCTCATCGAGACGTGGGTCGAGCTCAAGCGCGAGGACATCAACGCCCTGCGCTTCCGCCCGCACCCGCACGAGTTCGAGATGTACTACGACATCTGAGCCGACCACTCGGCCGACAAGGGGCTCCCGACCTGCGCGCTGCAGGTCGGGAGCCCCTCCCATTCGGACGCAGGGAAGTCGACGCAGGCCCGCCTGCAGCCCCCGGCAGCGATCCCGCATGCGGTCCAGGGTCCGCTCGACCGTCGGGGCCATCGACGCCGCTTGGGCGCTTGTACGCCGGTTGGGTGCACTTACGCCGGTTCGACCGGGACGTACGCCGCTTGGGTGCTCATACGCCGGGTCTGCGCGGCGTATGTGCGACTAGCCGGCGTGCATGCTCAGCGGGGGTTTCGTGCGGACACCGAGGCGCGCCGGTCGGGGTGGCGTTCGCTGGTTGAGCTTGTCGAAACCATGGTTTCCCAGCAACGAGCGACCCCTCAGGGACGCGGCGTCAGCGGCGGATGGGTGCCGGGTTCCGGGCCGGTCGCGACGGGACGCTCCGTGC
>NZ_JARKOT010000083.1 GCF_029977985.1 Propioniciclava sp.
CGTGTTGGACGCCCTCGCCGTGGCCTACGACTACCCCGTCGACGTCGAGTTCACTGTCAACATCACCAGCAGCGGCGACGTGCGCGTCGGCATCGTGCAGTGCCGCCCCCTGCAGACCCGTGGGCCCGGCGCGGCGGTGGCGATGCCCGAGCTTGCCGGCAACGGCGGCGTCCTGTTCGAGACGACCGGTAACTTCATGGGCGGCAACGTCCGGACGCCGCTGCGCTACGTGGTCGCCGTGCGCCCCGAGTTGTACCTGGGGCTCGGCACGTCGGAGCGGCACGGGGTCGCCCGCCTCGTCGGTATGGTGAACCGCGCCCTCGCGGGGGAGGCGTTCGCCCTCGTCGGGCCGGGCCGATGGGGCACGACGACCGAGTCGTTGGGTGTCCCCGTGCGGTTCGCCGAGATCAATCACGCCGCAGCGTTGGTCGAGACCACCTACGCCGAGGGCGATTTCCGCCCGGAACTGAGCTACGGCAGCCACTTCTTCCAGGACTTGGTCGAGACCGGCATCTTCTACGCGGCTGTCTTCGACGGTCGGCCCGGCACAACCTACGCGCCGGAGGTGGTGTGGCGGCGTCCGAACGCGGTCTTCGACCTCGTTCCGGACGCCGCCGCGCACCTCGCCGACGTGGTCCATGTGGCGCGTTTCGACCACCTGGAACTCGCCAGCGACATCGTCAGCCAGCGCGTGGTGTGCTGGGAGAGCTGACCCCTAGGCTCAGATGACGCCCAGGGCGACCATCGCGTCGGCCACGCGCAGGAAGCCGGCGATGTTGGCGCCGAGCACGTAGTCGCCCGGGGCTCCGTACTCCTCCGCGGTCTCGTAGCAGCGCTCGTGGATGCCGACCATGATCTCCTTCAGCCTGTCCTCGGTGTGCTCGAAGGTCCACGAGTCGCGCGAGGCGTTCTGCTGCATCTCCAGCGCAGAGGTCGCGACGCCACCGGCGTTGGCGGCCTTGCCGGGCGCGAACCGCACGCCCGCCGCCGTGAACGCCCGGATCGCGTCCGGCGTGCTCGGCATGTTCGCGCCCTCGGCGACGAGGGTGCAGCCATGGTCGATGAGCGTCTTGGCGGCGGCGGCGTCCAGCTCGTTCTGCGTGGCGCAGGGCAGGGCGATGTCGCACGGGACGTCCCAGATGGAGCCGTCGGACACGAAGCGGGCAGAGCTGTTGGCGTCCGCATACTCGCTGATCCGGCCGCGCCGGACCTCCTTGAGTTCCTGGATCTGCTCGAGGTCGATGCCGCCCTCGTCGACGACGTAGCCGCTGGAGTCCGACATGGCGACCACCGTGCCGCCCAACTGCTGGGCCTTTTCCAGGGCGTAGATGGCCACGTTGCCCGAGCCGCTCACGACGACCTTCTTGCCGTCGAAGCTCTCCCCGGACAGCTTGAGCATCTCGTCGGCGAAGAACACGGTGCCATAGCCAGTCGCCTCGGTGCGCGCCCGCGAGCCACCCCACGTGAGGCCCTTGCCGGTGATGACACCGGACTCGTAGCGCCCCGTCATCTTCTTGTACTGGCCGAACAGGTAGCCGATCTCGCGCCCGCCCACGCCGATGTCACCGGCCGGCACGTCGATGTCGTGCCCGATGTGGCCGGAGAGCTCGGTCATGAACGACTGGCAGAAGCGCATGATCTCGTTGTCGCTCTTGCCCTTCGGGTCGAAGTCGGAGCCGCCCTTGCCCCCGCCGATCGGCATGCCGGTGAGGGCGTTCTTGAAGATCTGCTCGAAGCCGAGGAACTTGATGATGCCGAGGTACACGCTCGGGTGGAAGCGCAGGCCGCCCTTGTAGGGCCCGAGCGCGGAGTTGAACTGAACGCGGAACCCACGGTTCGTGTGCACGCGGCCGGCGTCGTCCTGCCAGTTGACCTTGAAGATGATCTGGCGGTTCGGTTCGCAGACGCGCGGGATGATTCCCATCTCGACGAACTCGGGACGCCGCTCCATCACCGGTCCCAGGGACTCCAGTACTTCGCGTACCGCCTGGTGGAACTCGGCCTCGCCGGGGTTCCGGCGGACGACGATGTCGAACTCTTCCTGCAGGGTCGGAGTGAGCTCCATTGCGGCGAACCTTTCCTCGATGAATGGCGTTTGTCCGCCGGGGAGTCTACGACTGCCCCGCCCCTGCGACCTCGCTCGTTCACCCAACGGTCCTCAACGCGGGTGTGCCACGATCTGCCCCGCGGATCGGCGCTCGTCACCCCGACGTGCCAACCAGCCCCCATTGGAGTGCACGCACGGCCGTCTGGATGCGCGTGGTCGTGCCCAGCTTTTCCTCCAACGACACGATCCGCAGTTTGACCGTCGACTCAGACAGGTAGAGGCGTCCGGCGATCTGCGCGTTGGTCAGTCCCTCGCAGACCAACTCCAGCACGTGCTGCTCGCTCGGCGTCAGCGACACCGTGGCCGGGACCGTGGGTCGGCGCCCCACCATGCGCCGTGCCGGACAATCCGACATCACGGTGGTGCCGCGGTGCACCAAACGCAGTGCGTCCATGAGCGCCTCAGGAGAAGTGCTCTTCAACAGGAATCCGGACGCCCCCTGCGCCAGACATGCTGCTCTCAATGCAGACCATCAGGTTCTCCCATCACCGGGGTCGCCGACGCGTCCCCGTGCTGGACGCCTTCGATCTGGCGATCGCCCACCATGAACACATCGCACTCCTGGGCGAGTCCGGCTCGGGCAAGTCCACCATCCTCGGGTTGGCATCGGGGCTCCTCGTGCCGGACAGCGGCACGGTCACCCTCGCCGGGTGCGATCTCGGGGCGCTGTCAGTGGGAGCACGCGCCAACCTGCGCCTCAACGTGGTCGGGCACATCCACCAGGACTTCCGACTGTTCGACAAGCTCACCGCCGAGGAGAACGTCGCTTTCGTACTCCGCCTGCGGGGGGTCGCAGCGGCCGAAGCCCTCCAACGCGCCCGGAAGGCACTGGCCCAGGTGGAGTTGTAGCATCGACTCGGACATCGGCCCAGCGAACTGTCCGGGGGCGAACGCCAACGGGTCGCGATCGCCCGGGCCGTGGTCGCAGCTCCTGCGCTGGTGCTGGCCGACGAGCCGACGGGATCGCTGGACGCGGACCGCCGCGACGAGATCCTCGAGGTGATGTTCGCCACGCTTCCCCGAAGCGCGTTCCTCATCGTCACGCATGATCCGGCCGTGGCGGCGCGCGCCGATCGGATCGTCCGGATGGACGCGTTGCGAGGGCGTTGCCTCCCCTCCAGCCCCACGGCCGCCTGAACGCTGCTGCGCTACCTTCCCGTCAACCCGACGGGCGCCGGAACCCCAAGAGGCTCCGGCACCCGATCAGTGAGGATCAGCGATCAGCGTGGTACCGATTGATCGCGCTCAGGACGGCCCTCAGGGACGCCGTCACGATCGAACTGTGCCGTCCGACTCCCCACAGGACACGCGCGTCATCTCCCTGACCGACCTCGCACTCCACGTAGGCTGCGGCGAGGGCGTCGTCGCCGGAGCTGAGCGCGTGCTCGGAGTAGTCGAGCACCCGGACGGGGTAGCCGATCAGTGCCAGCGCGTCCACGAAGGCCGACAGCGGACCGTTGCCCTCGCCGCCGACTTGCTTCTCCCGGCCGTTGACGCGCAGGGCGGCGTCGACGGCGTAAACCCCCTCCTCGGAGACGGAGCGGTACTGCAGCAGATCGAGCGGCGTGTGCCGGCTCAGGTACTCGCGTTCGAAGATCGCCCACATCTGCGCGGCGTTGACCTCACCACCCTCGGCGTCCGTGTGTTGCTGGACGACGCGGCTGAACTCGATCTGCAGGCGCCGCGGGAGGTCCATGCTGTGATCGTTCTTCATGATGTAGGCCATGCCGCCCTTGCCCGACTGGCTGTTCACCCGGATGACGGCCTCGTACGTGCGGCCCACGTCGTGCGGGTCGATGGGCAGGTAGGGCGCCTCCCAGTCGACCTCGTGGATCGACTGCCCGGCCGCTGCCGCCTTCTTCGCCAGCGCCTCGAGCCCCTTCTTGATGGCGTCCTGGTGGGAGCCGGAGAACGCCGTGTACACGAGGTCGCCGGCGTACGGGTGTCGCGGATGCACCTGGATGCCGGTGCAGTACTCGACGGTGCGGCGCACCTCGTCGATGTCGGAGAAGTCGACCTGTGGGTCGATGCCTTGGGTGAAGAGGTTCATGGCGAGCGTGACCAGGTCGACGTTGCCGGTGCGTTCGCCGTGGCCGAACAGGCAGCCCTCGACGCGGTCGGCGCCCGCCATGAGGGCCAGTTCGGTGGCGGCGACGGCCGTGCCGCGGTCGTTGTGCGGGTGCAGGCTGACGCACACGTGCTCGCGGTTGCGGATGTTGCGAATGAAGTACTCGATCTGGTCGGCGTACGTGTTGGGGGTGCTCATCTCGACCGTGGCGGGCAGGTTGAAGATGATCTCGCGGCCCGCGTCGGGCTGCCAGACGTCCGCAACGCGGTTGCAGACCTCGACGGCGAACTCGGTGGGCGTCTGGGTGAAGATCTCCGGGCTGTACTGATAGCCGAACTCGACGTCGCCCAGGTGCTGCTCGGCGTACTTCATGACCAGTTCGGTGCCTCGGGTGGCCATGGCGATGCACTGGGCCTCGTCGATACCGAACACCACGCGGCGGAAGAGCTCCGCGGTCGCGTTGTACAGGTGGATGTTGGCGCGCTTGACGCCGACCAGCGACTCCGCCGTGCGCGAGATGAGGTCCTCGCGGGCCTGGGTGAGGACGGAGATCTGAACGTCGTCGGGGATGCGGTCCTCGCCGATCAGCTTGCGGACGAAGTCGAAATCGGTCTGCGAGGCGGACGGGAAGCCGACCTCGATCTCTTTGTAGCCCAGCTTGACGAGCAGGTCGAACATCTTCATCTTGCGGGCCGGGGTCATCGGGTCGATGAGCGCCTGGTTGCCGTCGCGGAGGTCGGTCGTCAGCCAGCGGGGAGCGTGGGTGATCTTCCTGGTGGGCCAGGCACGGTCGGGGACATCGACCGGCTCGAACGCCCGGTAGCGGTGGAAAGGCATCGGGCTGGGCTGCTGGGCTGGCGCCCCGTTCTGCGCGACGGTGCCGAAGGTGGTGATGGTGGTCATGGCTCTTTCCTGAGGGTTCGGTGGGGAATGCCAGGCGCGTGCAAGAACTCCGCAACGAGGAAGCCTGACGCCTCACAGGACCCGTCGGCGGGGTCGGAGGTCTAGGCCTCGCTGCGGCGACCAAGAAGCAGGTTCGCCCATGCCATGGGGGCATGTTACACACGTGGGACGCCCCCGGCGCCACCGCCCGCGCCGTGGTCCCATCCAGTGGGCACGATCACGCTTCTGACATAGGAAATCTGTTTCACGTGCCACGAATCCCTATGTCAGAAAAGCTATGTCAGAAACGTGCGCGGGGTCGGCACGGCTCCGACGGGCCGAAACCGGGCGCGCTGCGGCCTACTCCTCCGTCGGGACGCCCGCGTCGAGGATGGAGTCGGGCATGAGGCCGGGCAGGATGTCCGCCAGCGTCACCACTCCCAGCTCGCGGTCGCCGTCGGCGACGACGGCCAGCTGGGTGCGCCCCTGACGCAGCCGCGTCAGCACCGTCGTCAGCCCGCTGGCGGCCTCCACCAGCACCGGCTCCCGCAGCAGCGCGGCGACGGGCGTGTCCGGCGCGACGGCGAGCGTGTCGCGCACGTGCACCACGCCGACCGTTTTGTCGCCGTCCCGCACGAGGACGCGCAGGTGCCCGCTCGCCCGCGTGGCGGCCTGCACGTCGGCGGCCACGGCGTCCGGCCCGACCGCGGTCAGCGCCCGGCTCACGTCCACTATCTCGGACGCCGTCTGGTCCCGCAGCCGCAGCACGCGCGTCAACGACCCCCGGTAGCGGATGTCGAGGGCGCCCACGTTCGCGGAGTGTTCCACGAGCTCACGCAGGCCGGCGGCGTCCTGTCCGCTCGAGAGTTCGTCGACCGGCTCGGCGCCCGCCTTCCGCACCAGCCAGTTCGCCGCCGCGTTCATACCCACCAGCAGAGGGCGCACGACCGCCATGAACCACCGCATCGGCAGCGAGAGCAGCACCGCCGAGTTCTCCGGGTGCGCGATGGCCCACGACTTGGGGGCCATCTCGCCCACCACCAGATGGAGGAACGTCACGATGACGAGCGCCAGCACGAATGCCACCACGTCCGCGGCCACGGTCGGCAGCCCCAC
>NZ_JARKOT010000086.1 GCF_029977985.1 Propioniciclava sp.
CTGGTCCGCTCGGAGTTCATGAGTCTGCGCGAGCGCGAGTTCGTCGATTCGGCGCGTGTCGCCGGGGCGTCCGACTGGCGCATCATCACCAAGCACATCCTGCCGAACGCGATCAGCGTCATCATCGTGAACACCACGCTCACGATGTCGGCCGCGGTCACGCTGGAGGCCGCATTGAGCTTCCTCGGCTTCGGCATCTCCATGCCGAACGTGTCTCTCGGCTTCCTCATCTCCGACAACCAGACGGCGTTCGCCACCCGTCCGTGGCTGTTCTGGTGGCCGGGTCTGTTCATCATCCTGATCGCGCTCAGCGTCAACTTCATCGGCGACGGCCTGCGCGACGCCTTCGATCCGCGCACCAAGCGCATCCCCTCCCAGCGGCAACTCGACAAGGCTGCCGCCCGGACCGAGAAGGAGGCTGCGCAGTGACCGTCACCGACGAGAGCGGCAAGCTGAAGGGCCTGACCGCAGAGCGCCTGTCCCGGGGCGTCAGCGACAAGAAGTTCGTCAATGGGGAGATGATCCTCGAGGTCAAGGACCTGACGGTCAACTTCTGGGTGAACGACGACTGGTTCACCGCCGCCGAGAACGTGAGCTACACGCTCAGGGCCGGCGAGGTGCTGGCCATCGTGGGCGAGTCGGGCTCCGGCAAGACGCAGTCCTCGATGACGCTCATGGGGTTGCTGCCGAAGAACGGGCGCGCGACCGGCTCGGCGAAGCTCAAGGGCACGGAGTTGATCGGCATGTCGGCGTCCCGGATGCGCGAGGTGCGCGGCAACGAGATCTCCGTGATCTTCCAGGAGCCCATGACGGCGCTCAACCCCGTCTACACGGTCGGCTTCCAGATCGTCGAGACGCTGCGCACGCACTTCATCATGTCGCCGAAGGCGGCGAAGGCGCGCGCCATCGAGTTGATGACGCTCGTCGAGATCCCCGATCCGGTGGACAGCTTCGACAAGTACCCGCACCAGCTCTCCGGTGGCCAGCGGCAGCGCATCATGATCGCTCAGGCGCTGGCCTGCGACCCGGGCCTGCTCGTCGCCGACGAGCCGACCACCGCCCTCGACGTGACGGTCCAGGCCGAGATCCTGAAGCTCATGCGCGACCTGCGCCACCGGGTGGACGCCGGCATCATCCTCATCACCCACGACATGGGCGTGGTGGCGGACATGGCCGACCGGATCATCGTGATGAAGGACGGCAAGGTCGTCGAGCACGGCACGTCGGAGCAGATCTTCTACCGTCCCGAGCACCCGTACACCCGGCAGTTGCTGGGCGCCGTGCCGCACCTCGGCAAGCACTCGGGTGACCTGGAGATCGGCAAGCCGTCCAACACCCTCGTCATGACCGAGGACACGCCCGTGCCGCTGACGCCGGGTGACGCTGCGATCACTCCGGCCCTGCTGCTCGAGGACGTCGCCGTCGTCTATCCGAAGCAGGGACGCCGCCCCGAGTTCCGCGCCGCCGAGCACATCAACTTGCGGATCGATCCCGGTGAGGTCGTCGGTCTGGTGGGGGAGTCCGGCTCGGGCAAGACCACCGTGGGCCGGGCTGCCGTGGCCCTGCTGCCTGTCCGGGAAGGGCGCATCAGCGTTGCCGGCCGGGACATCACCCATGCGAAGAACCGCGATCTGCTGCCCTTCCGGAAGAGCGTGGGCATCGTGTTCCAGGATCCGGGCAGCTCGCTCAACCCGCGTCTGCCCGTGGGGGAATCGATCGGCGAGCCGCTGTTCCTCCACGAGGGGCTCAAGGGCGCCGAACTGGGCAAGCGGGTGGAGGACCTGCTCGAGTCGGTCCAGCTGCCCCGCAGCATGCGCAACCGTTTCCCGCACGAACTGTCGGGCGGCCAGCGGCAGCGCATCGGCATCGCCCGCGCGCTCGCCCTGACGCCCAAGCTGCTCATCGCCGATGAGCCCACCTCGGCCCTGGACGTGTCCGTGCAGGCGACTGTGCTGAGGCTCTTCAAGGATCTCCAGGAGCAGTACGGCTTCGCCTGCCTCTTCATCAGTCACGACCTCGCGGTCGTCGAGGAGGTTTCCAGCCGCATCGCGGTGATGCGCAACGGGCGTCTGGTCGAGGTGGGCGACTCCGAGGACATCGTCACCCGCCCGCAGCATCCGTACACGCAGCGCCTGCTGGCGGCCGTCCCCGTGCCCAACCCGGAGGAGCAGAAGAAGCGCCGCGAGCTCCGCGACGCCATCATCGAGCGGGAGCACATCGTCTCCTGACCCGTCTCGTGCCTGGTCGAGCCGGTGGAGAGCGCATGCCTGCGGCTGGTCGAGCCTGTGGGAAACACGCTCACTCCAAGGACTCGGCCAGCTCCAGCCAGGCCTCCTCGAGTTCGTCGTGGCGCGCCTGCGCGGCGTGGAGTTCGGCCTGCAGCGCGACCATGCGCGCGTGGTCCGACGCGGCGTTGGCCATCGCCGCATGGATGCGTTCGATGTCGCCCGCGGCCTTGCCGAGTTGGCTCTCGATGCGGGCCAGATCCTTGCGCGCCTGCCGGGTGCGGGCTGCGAGCGACGCCTCGTTCGGAGCGTGAGCGGACGCCGCCGGCGCCGGCTGGGTGCGCAGTCGCCGTCGCTCCAGGTACTCCTCGACGCCGCCGGGCAACAGGACGCACCGGCCGTCGTCGAGCAGGGCATAGGTGACGTCGCAGACACGCTCCAGGAAGTAGCGGTCATGGCTCACCACCACCAGCGTCCCCGGCCACGAGTCCAGGTGGTCTTCGACCACGGTGAGGGTGTCGATGTCGAGGTCGTTGGTGGGTTCGTCGAGCAGCAGCACATTGGGTTCGGCCAGCAGGATCCGCAAGAAGGCCAGGCGTCGCCGCTCGCCGCCGGAGAGGTCGCCCACGCGCGTCGTGAGCCGGTCGCCGGTGAAGCCGAAGTCGGCCAGCAATTGCGTGGCGGTGATGTCGCGCCCGGTCGCCAGCCGCGTCTCGCGGATCAGCTGTTGCACCGAATCGAGCACGCGGTCGCGAGGGTCCAGCGCGCCGGGGCCGGCGGCGTCCAGCCCCTGCGTCAGATGGCCGAGCCGCAGCGTCCGACCCTGCTTCACGCGGCCCGTCGTGGGTGGCTGCTCGTGCGCGAGCACGCGCAGCAGCGCCGACTTGCCCGAGCCGTTCACGCCGACCAGGCCGATGCGGTCGCCCGGACCGATGGACCAGTCGAGAGGGCCGAACAGCGTCCGTTCGCCGGTGGCGTCCGGCACCGTGACGCCGACGCCGTGGAGGTCGAAGACGTCCTTGCCGAGCCGAGTCACGGCGAACTGCTGCAGCTGAAGCGTGTCGCGTGGCGCCGGCACGTCGGCGATCAGGGCGTTGGCGGCGTCGATCCGGAACTTAGGTTTCGAGGTGCGTGCCGGCGCTCCGCGGCGGAGCCAGGCCAACTCTTTGCGCGCCAGGTTCTGCCGCCGCGCCTCGGTCGCGGCGGCCCGACGCTGCCGCTCGATACGCGCGAGCACCCATGCGGCGTACCCGCCGTCGTAGGCGTCCACGACGGCGTCGTGCACCTCCCAGACGCGCGTGCACACCGCGTCGAGGAACCAGCGATCGTGGCTGACGATCGCCATGGCGACGCCGCGATCGCGCAGTTCGGCGAGGTGAGCAGCCAGCCAAGCGACCGCCTCCACGTCGAGGTGGTTGGTGGGCTCGTCCAGGACGATCAGGTCGTGGTGGCCGAGCATGAGGGCCACGAGCGCCACCCGGCGCCGCTCGCCACCCGACAACGTGGCGGTGTCCGTGTCCAGGCCGATGCCGGCGAGCAGGTGCTCCACGACGGTGCGGGACAGCGCATCGGCCGCCCACACGTGATCCGGCTGGCCACCGACGATGACGTCGCGCACGGACGCCCCCGGTGCGAACTCCTCCGCCTGCGTGAGATGGCCGATGGAGAGGGACGCCGTGCGGACGACCTGTCCGGCGTCCGGCTCGATCGTGCCGACGAGGATGCCGAGGAGGGTCGACTTGCCGTCCCCGTTGCGGCCGACGACGCCGACGACTTCGCCGGCGGCGAGGCCGAGCGAGACCTCGTCGAGGAGGGTGCGCGTGCCGTACGCCTTGCTGATGCGCTCGGCGTTGACGAGGTTGGCCAAGGTGTCAGCGGCCCCGCAGCGCCCGGTTGATGCCCTTCGGCGTGGGCAGCGGACCCTTGGGGAGCGGCAGCTGGTTGCGGGCGTTGAGCGCCTTGAGGCGCTGCTGCACTTCGGTGACCTGGTAGGGCTCCATCACCTTCGGCATCTTCTGGATGTATTTCTGCAGGTCGGCGAGCTTCACCTGGTTGGCGGCGTCGCCGAGCACGATGGAGTTGACGGTGGTGCCGTAGGAGACCTGATTGTGCCGCCGGGCCTGTTCGGCGAGTAGTTTGCGCGTGCGCCCCGGGGCGCCTTCGCCGATGAGCAGGATGCCGCACGGACCCAGCACGCGGTGCACGATGTCGAGTTCGCGGGTGGCGGCGATGCCGAGGTCGTAGGTGTACTTGCGCTTGTTGAGCATCGACAGGGCCACCTCGGCCGAGCCGGGCTGCCCGTTGTAGCGCGTGTACATAGCCGTGCGGGCCTTGCGGGTGAGGACCATCAGCGACGCCAGCAGCGCACTCATGATTGCGAGCGGCACGAACGCCCACCAGGCCATGTTGAGCAGGAATCCGATCACCAAGATGATCGCGGCCACGCCGAGCGCGGCGCCCAGCATCCACCACTTGGTCGTCGGGTCGACCTCGTCGGTCCGCTTGTAGGCCTCGGTGAACTGACGCCAACGCCCCCAGTCGTTGGGATCGGTGCTGGTGCGCTTGCGCTCCTTCTCGGCGCGACGCTGCGCCTTCTGCTTTCGGGCGAGGTCCTTCGCCGCTTCGCTAGCCATGTTCCACCACTCCCGCTCGTGCTCGGTGCCCCATCCTAGCGGCCACGACGCCGCCCCTGCGCCCTGGCCAGAGGCTCCGCGTGCCGCTCAGCCGCGCGCTTGAATGGCCTGCCGGTAGAGCCGGCCGGCGCGGTACGAGGACCGCACGAGCGGGCCGGAGAGGACGCCCGAGAACCCGATTTCGTTGGCCTCTGCCTCCAGCTCGGCGAACTCCTCGGGGGCAACCCAGCGGTCGATCGGGTGGTGCCGCGCCGAAGGGCGCAGGTACTGGGTGATCGTGATGAGCTCGGTGCCCGCGTCGTGGATGTCGCGCAGCGCCTGACTGATCTCCGCGCGCGTCTCGCCCATGCCGAGGATGAGGTTCGACTTCGTCACGAGCCCGAACTCGCGCGCCAGCGTGAGCACGCGCAGCGACCGGTCGTAGTCGAAGGCCGGCCGGATGCGGCGGAAGATGCGCGGTACGGTCTCGAGGTTGTGCGCGAACACCTCCGGGGCTGACGCGAACACCGTCTCGAGTGGCCCGCGCTCGCCCTTGAAGTCGTCGACGAGCAACTCGACGCCACAGCCGGGGTTCAGTTCCTTGATCTGCCGGCACGTCTCGGCGTACAGCCAGGACGCCCCATCGGGCAGGTCGTCGCGGGCCACGCCGGTCACCGTGGCGTACCTGAGCCCCATCTCCCGCACCGACTCGGCGACACGCCGCGGCTCGTCGCGGTCGTAACCGGTGGGGCGTCCGGTTGCGATCTGGCAGAAGTCGCAGCGACGGGTGCACTGGTCGCCGCCGATGAGGAAGGTCGCCTCGCGGTCCTCCCAGCATTCGAAGATGTTGGGGCAGCCCGCCTCCTGGCACACCGTGTGCAGGCCGGAACCTTTCACCCGCTGCTGCATGTCGCGGTACTCCGGCCCCATGACGGCCCGCGTCTTGATCCAGGCGGGCTTGCGCTCGATGGGGGTCTCGGCGTTCCGGGCCTCGATGCGGAGCAGGCGGCGCGGCTGGGTGTCGGTCACCGGGACAGATTACCCGCCGGCAACGGCGTCCGGCTTGGGCTCCCTGCCGAGGTCGGCCAGCACCGGCTTCAACTCGAGCCACCACTGGTGCACCGGACGCCGGACCTCCCAGTCCACGCTCTCCTCCAGATCGCGGATGGGCCGCATGCCGTCGGGCGTGGCGTAGACGTGCGCGGTGCCGCCGGAGGCCAGCTCGTCCGTCACCCAGCGCATCACGTCGGAAGCCAGCCGGACGGCGTTGATCCGGTCGAACGGCGACGGCGCGCCGCCCTGTTGCACGTGCCCGAGGACGATGCCGCGGACGCTGAACTCGCCGTTGCCCTCCGCCTCGAACATGCGCGTGATGAGGTCGGTCGTGTAGAACGGCGACGCCTCCTCGTTGCGGATCGCGAGGTAGAACGTGCGGCCGGCGTCGAACCCGGCCTTCATCTCGTCGATGTCGGCCTTAAGGTCGCCGACCGTGATGCCGTCTTCGTGCAGGTACACGCGCTCCGCGCCCACGGCGACGCCCGTCGTCGTGGCGAGGAAGCCGCAGCGGCGACCCATCGTCTCCACCACGAACGCACGCTTGGACGCCGTTGCCGACTGCTTGATGCGGTCCACGGCGTCGACGGCGATGTTGAGCGCTGTGTCGGATCCGACGGCCATCTGGAGCCCGGGGAGATTGTTGTCGATGGACGCGGGCACGACGACGATCGGGATCTGCAGCGCCGGGTAGCGCTTCCGCTCGGCGTGGATGAGCCGCACGGCCCGATACGCGTTGAAGCCGCCGATGACGATGAGCGCGTCGAGGCCGTAGGTCTCCAGCGTCCGCGACAGGGCGTACAGGTCCTCCTCGGTCGGGATCGTGCGCCGGGTGCCGAGGTTGGCGCCGCCGGAGGGCGTCCAATCCTCCACATCACCCCAGCTCAGCGGGGCCATGGCGCCGTCGATCAGACCGGGGAAGCCCCCGCGGACGCCCATCATCACGTGCCCCGCGTCGATGCCCAGCCGCACGACGGACGCCGCCGCCGCGTTCATGCCGGGGGCGAGTCCGCCGCAGTGCAGGACGCCGACGAGCTTGCTCTCCTCGGTGGCCTGGTGGTTGGGCTGCGCCTCGGAGAGCTTCTGGAACGCCTTGGTCATCTGGACGAACGACCGGCCGCGCGCGGCCATCGCCTCGTCGTAGCGACCCTCGGCGATGAGGTCCGCCACCCGCCGGGTGGCGGCGACGGCGTCCATGAGCGGCTCGAAGTGCGGGCGGTTGCCGCGGATGCCGACCAGTTGCGGCTCGCGATCGCCACGGAGCACCTCCTCGACGGCGGCGTGGCCGAGCAGGGAGGGCATCCAGCGGTCGTAGGCGCTGGGGGTGCCGCCCCGTTGGACGTGGCCGAGGATCGTGACGCGGGCGTCCTCACCCATCTCGTCGGCGAGCACGCGCCGGACGTCCTCGGCCGTGATCGGGTTGCCCTGACGGTCCTTGGTGCCCTCGGCGACGACGACGATCGACGTGCGGCGCCCGGCGGACCGGCTGCGGTGCAGGACTTCGGCCATGTGTTGGTGCCAGTCGTCCTCGGGCGGCAACTCGGGGATGAGGACGTAGTCGGCCGCACCCGCGATCGCGCTCATGACGGCCAGGTAGCCGCAGTGGCGCCCCATGACCTCGACGACGAACGAGCGCTGGTGGCTCGCGGCCGTGCTGCTGATGGCGTCGATGGCCTCGACGATGCGGTGCAGGGCGGAATCGGTGCCGATGGTCATGTCGGTGCCCACCATGTCGTTGTCGATCGAGCCGACGAGCCCGGCGATGACGAGCTTCTCGTGGCGTTGGGCCTGCTCCGGCGTGATGGCGCCTTCGGCCGCCAACTCGGTGACGAAGTCGGACCATTCCGCGCGCAACAGGTCGGTGCCGGTCAACGAGCCGTCGCCGCCGATGACGACGAGGCGATCGATGCCGTTGGCGATCAGGTTCCTGGCGGCGGTCTTGCGCCCCTCCCGCTCGCGGAAGGCGGCGCACCGAGCGGTGCCGATGACGGTGCCGCCCTTGGCGAGCACGGTGCCCACCGAGTCCCAGTCGAGGCGGCGGATCTGGTTACCGCCGTCGACGGCCCCCTGCCAGCCCTCGTGGATGCCGAACACCTCGGCGCCGAGTTGGATGCCCGTGCGCACCACCGCGCGCACGGCCGCGTTCATGCCCTGGGCGTCGCCGCCGGAGGTGAGCACGCCGATCCGGATCGTCATGAGCCGGTCCTCTCCTTCGCTCGTCCCTATCATTCGTTGGACAGAGCCCAGCCTAACGAAGCTTGGTCAGTTGCGGGGCGTCGCGGACGCGAACGACAGATGGTCGTTGAGCAACGGTTCGAGGGCCCGGCCGATGGCCAGGAGCGAGGGAGGCGGCGCTCCCACCTCGTGCTCGAGCGAGGTGACGCCGGCATCGCTGATCCCACAAGGGATGATGTTGCCGAACGGCCCGGTCGACTCGCCGCGGACGTTGAAGGCGAACCCGTGCAACGTCGTCATCTTGGCCACGCGGATGCCGATCGCGCAGATCTTGCGTTCCGGGCGTCCAGGCGACGCCGGCAGCCAGACGCCGGTGCGGCCGTCGACGCGGCCCGCCGAGACGCCTAGGCCGGCGAGCAGGTCGATGACCGCCTGCTCGAGGCGACGCACATACTCCAGCGGCCCGATCGTCCGGGTCAGCGTGACGATCGGATAGCCGACGAGTTGGCCGGGGCCGTGGTAGGTGATCTTGCCGCCGCGGTCGACGTCGACCACGGGCGTCCCGTCGAAGGGCCGCTCTTCGGGCAGCGTGCGGCGTCCGGCCGTGTAGACCGGATCGTGCTCGACGAACAGCACCTGCGGGCCGATCTCGCCTGCGGCAACGCGGGCGTGCACGGCGCGCTGAACGTCCCACGTGGCCCGGTACTCGCCCCGCGTAGGGGGTTCGTCGGCCAGGCCGAGGTATCTGAACTCCAGCGCGCCGCCGACGGGCATCAGGCGCCGAGTTCGGCGCCGAAGTCGCCCTCCTCGAGCCGCGCTTTCACGAAGCTCAGGAAGCGAGCGGCGTCCGCACCGTCGACCAGGCGGTGGTCGTAGCTCAGCGACAGGTACATCATGTCGCGGATCGCGATCACCTCGCCCAACTTGGCGTCCTTGACCACCATGGGACGCTTCACGAGGGCCCCCGTGCCGAGGATGCCGACCTGCGGCTGGTTGATGATAGGCGTGTCGAACAGCGTGCCGGCCGAGCCGTAGTTCGTGATCGTGAAGGTGCCGCCGGCGAGTTCGTCCGGGCCGATCTTGCCCGACCGCGTCCGCGCCGCCACGTCGCCGATCTTCTTGGCGAGCCCGGCGAGGCTGAGGTCGCCGGCGTCCTTGATGACCGGCACCATGAGGCCACGTTCGGTGTCGACGGCGATGCCGATGTGTTCCGCGTCGAAGTACGTGATCGTCTTCGCCTCGGTGTCCATTTGCGCGTTGAGCTTGGCGAACTGCTTGAGGCCCTCGGTCGCGGCCTTCACGATGAAGGGCAGGTACGACAGCGACGCGCCCTCGCGTGCCTTGAAGGCGTCCTTGTGCTGCGCGCGCAGCTTGCTGATCGCCGTCAGATCGACCTCGACGGTGGCCGTCAGCTGCGCCGAGTTCTGCAGGGACTCCATCATGCGCGACGCGATCACCGACCGCATGCGGCTGATCTTCTCGGTCGTGCCGCGCTTGCTGTCGGGCGCCGCCGCTGCCGGGGGGGTCGCGGCCTTCGGCGCCTCGGTCTTCGGCGCCTCCGTCTTGGCGGACGCCGCCGGCGCGGCTTGTGCCTTGGGTGCTTCGGAGGACGTCTTGGCCGCCTCCGCAGCTGCCTTCTTGGCTGCCTCAGCGGCCTCCAGCACGTCCTGCTTGCGGATGCGGCCGCCGACGCCGGTGCCCTTGAGGCTGCCCAGGTCGACCTCGTGCTGCGCGGCGAGCTTGCGGACCAGCGGCGTCACGTACCCCACGTCGGACGCCGCGGCCCGACGGGGCGCAGCCGCACCCGGGCGCGGGGCCTCGTCCTTGGGCGGGGCGGGCGCGGCCTTCGTCTCAGCAGGAGCTGCCTCGCCGGTGGACGCATTGGGCGCTTCCGCTGCGGCCGCCTCCTCCTCGGCCGCCTCGGCGGCATCGGGCGCCGGCTGCGGCTTCTCTTGCGTGGCCTGCTCGGCCGTGGCCTGCTCGGCCGGGGCCTGCTCGGCCGGGGGCTGTTCGGCGGCGGGGGCGGCGCTGGCGTCGCCGATGATGGCGAGGACGGCGCCGACCTCGGCGGTCTCGTCCTCGTTGACCTTGATCTCGAGCAGGGTGCCGGCGGCGGGGGAGGGGATCTCGGTGTCGACCTTGTCGGTGGAGACCTCGACGAGGGGTTCGTCGGCCTCCACGGTGTCACCGACCTCCTTCAACCAGCGGGAGATGGTGCCCTCGGTCACCGACTCACCCAGCGCGGGCAGCGTCACCTCGGTGCCCGACGCCGCACCACCCGAGCTGTCGGATCCCGAACCGGCGGCCGGCGCGGGCTTGGGGGCCTCGGCTTCCGTCTCCGCCTCGGTGGAGGGCGTGCCCTCCTGAGCCAGGGGCGGTTCGGACCCGCCATCGGCGCTCGCGGGAGCCTCGTCGGGCTCACCGATCACGGCGAGCACGGCGCCCACCTCGGCGGTCTCGTCCTCCGCCACGCGGATCTCCAGCAGGGTGCCGGCCACAGGGGAGGGGATCTCGGTGTCGACCTTGTCGGTGGAGACCTCGACGAGGGGTTCGTCGGCCTCGACGGTATCACCGACCTCCTTCAACCAGCGGGAGATGGTGCCCTCGGTGACGGACTCGCCGAGTGCGGGGAGAGGGACTTCAGTCGACATGCTCCAGGACTCCTTCATCGATGACGGCCGAACGGTGGTCAGCCTAGCCCCCCGTCCGGACATTTCTCACGCGCCGCGGGACACGGGCCGTCGGTATCGCCGGCTCACCCAGCCAGGTCGCGCGCCAGCGCCACAAGCGTGCGCACCGCGAAGCCGGTGCCCGCTTTGGGCGTGTAGTCGTAGGCGCCCTTCCCGTTCCACGCGGGGCCCGCGATGTCGAGGTGCGCCCAACTGCGCTCGTCGCCCACGAACTCCCGCAGGAACGCCGCCGCCGTCAGGGCGCCGCCGTAGCGGTTCTTGCCCGAACTGGCGAGGTCGGCGACGTCGGAGGTCAGGTTCTCCGAGATCTCCTCGGGGATCGGCAGGTGCCAGAACGGCTCGCCGGACGCCTCGGCCGCGTCGAGCAGCCGGTCGGCGGTTTCGTCGTCGGACGCCATCAGTCCGGCGGTGCGCTCGCCCAGCGCCACCATGCACGCCCCGGTGAGGGTCGCCACGTCGACGAGGAGGTCGGGGTCGTCCTCGCCGGCGCGGGCGAGGGCGTCTGCCATGACGAGGCGCCCTTCGGCGTCGGTGTTGGCGTTCTCGACGGTCAGCCCGCCGTACATGGTCAGGACGTCGGAGGGACGGTATGCCGACCCGCTGGGCATGTTCTCGGCCAGGGCCGCGTACGCGGTCACCTTGACCTTGAGGTTCAGGTCGGCGATTGCGGCCACAGCTGCGAGAACGGCGGCCGCGCCGGCCATGTCGCACTTCATCGTGATCATGCCCTCGGCCGTCTTGATGTCGAGGCCACCCGAGTCGAACGTGATGCCCTTGCCGACCAGCCCAAGGTGCGCCTTCGCGCCGCGTGGAGCCCAGGTGACCCGCACGAGACGGGGCGGACGCGAAGAGCCGCCGCCCACGGCGAGGATGCCCCCGTACCCGCCCTTCGCGAGGGCCTTCTCGTCGAGCACCTCGAGGTCGAGTTTCGTCCCGCGCACGAGGGCCCGTGCTTCGTCGGCGAAGGTCTCGGGGTAGAGGGCGTTCGGGGGCGTGTTCACCCAGTCGCGGGCCGTGCACACGGCCTTCGCCACGATGACACCGGCCGCCACGTGAGCGGCGGCACCGGCGGCGTCCGTCACGATCGTGAGCGACGTCACGCCCGGCTTCGCCTCCTTGCGCGTCGTCGGGGCGTAGGAGTAAGCGCCCAGCAAGGCGCCCTCGGTGACGCCACGCACCACCTCCGGCTCGACGGCTTCGAGGCTCACGGACACCTTCACGCCCTTGTCGCCGGCCAGTTTCGCAGCCGCCCGGACGCCGGCCCCGGCAGAGCGGCGGGCCTGCTCGGGGGTGACGTCGACACCGCCCAGGCCGACGACCACGACGAGTGGGGCGCCGGGAAGCACGATGGCTGTCCCCGGCTTCGGCAGGGCGCCGAGCGCACGGGCGGCGTCCAACAGCCCTGTGCCGCCCTTCTTCGCCCAAGCCTTCTCGAGGTCCTCGCCCGCCCCGACGAGCACGGGCGATCCGATGGCCTCGGCGAGGCCGATGACGACGACGTCGGTGGCGGAGGGCACCGACGCGGCGGAGGTGACTTCGGGCAGGGGCGAGACGGGCACGATGGCAGTTCCTCTCAGACTGGTTCGCTCCCACCCTAGTGCGACTCCCACGGTGTCGCCCCCTGTAGGTTGGGCGCATGCCTGACCTGTTGGTGTCACCGCTGCACGGGAGTCACGTCGCCCTGGGCGCGAAGTTCGCCGAGTTCGGCGGGTGGAGCATGCCGCTGCAGTACAACTCGATCGTCGCCGAACACAAGGCCGTGCGCTCCGGCGTCGGCGTCTTCGACGTGAGCCACCTCGGCAAGACGCGGGTGAGTGGGCCGGGCGCCAAGGACTTCCTCAACGCCTGTCTCGCCAACGACCTCGACCGCATCGGCCCCGGCCAGGCGCAGTACACGCTGTGCTGCTCCGCAGAGGGTGGGGTCGTCGACGACCTGATCGCCTATCTGCGGGCCGACGACGACGTGTTCCTCATCCCGAACGCCGCCAACAACGCCGAGGTGGTCCGGCTGCTCGCCGAGGCGGCACCCGAGGGCATCACGGTGGAGAACCAGCACACCGCCTTCGCCGTCATCGCCGTCCAGGGGCCGTCTTCCGACGAGCTCATCGAGGCGCTCGGCGCCGACGCCGACTTCGACTACATGCAGTTCCGGCCGGGCGAGATCGCCGGCGCGGCCCTGACCATCTGCCGCACCGGCTACACCGGCGAGCGCGGCTACGAGCTGGTGTGCCGCAGCGACGAGGCCGGCGTCGTCTGGGATTCCGTCCTTACCGCCGGCGAGCCCCTCGGCATCGTGCCGTGCGGTCTCGGGGCACGCGACACGCTGCGCACCGAGATGGGGTACGCGCTCCACGGCCACGAACTCTCGCGTGACATCACCCCTGTCATGGCGGGGCTCACCTGGGCGATCGGCTGGGACAAGCCGGCCTTCTGGGGGGCGGATGCCCTGCGCGCCGAGCGAGCTGCCGGTCCGGCGCGGCGGCTGCGTGCGATCAAGGCGTCCGGCCGCGCGATCCCGCGCCCGGGCATGGATGTGGTGGACGCCGCCGGTGCAGTCGTCGGCACGGTGACCTCCGGCACCTTCTCGCCGACGCTCGGTGTCGGTATCGGCCTCGCCCTGCTCGATCCCCGGTTCAAGCCGGGCAGCGAGGTCGGGGTTGTCGTGCGCAACCGCACCGAGGCGTTCGGTGTCGAGAAGGCGCCGCTCGTGCAGCCGCAGGTGCGCTCGTAGGGTGCGTCGATCTGCGCACGCGGCCCTCGTGCTGGCCGGAATCCTGGCCGTCGTCTGGGCCCTCACCTGGGGCGCCCATCCCACGATCACCTGCCGCGACGTGGTGATGGGGCCGGGGGACACGTGCGCCAACGCCGCCGGCACGCGGACGCAGACCTATGAGGAACGCCTGGACGCGGCCCAGCAGGCCCGGCCGGTGGTCGGGATCGTGGGCGTCCTTGTCGCCGGGTTCGCCACGGCGCTGTACCTCGCAGAACGCCGGCGGAGTGCCGCAGGGGTGGGACGTCAGGCCAGGAGCGACATCGGGCCGTAGACGACGTGGTCGTCCTCGAGCAGCGTCACCTCGGTGACACCCGCGTCCACGAGATCGACGTAGGAGCCGGTCAGCCAGTCCTCGGCGTCGGTGCGCGTGGGGAACTCCTGTGCGAGGCCGGTGGCGGCGTCCTCGGAGGTGTCCGCGCCGGCGACCCAGCGGAACGCCATCAGATGGCCTCGCCGCGCTTCACCTGCACCGGCGGCTGACGCCAGCGGCGGATCGTGATCGCGCGGTTGATGCCGTAGAAGAGGAGCCCGCGATAGTTCGTGAGGCCGAGGCGCTCGCGCGCGAGCTTCTTGAAGCGGCGCCACATGAACGCGATGTCGACGATGATCGCGGCGAAGTAGGCCCAGGTGACCGCGAGGAAGATGTTCACGACGCTCGCGAAGCCGGGAATCATGGTGCCGACGAGCAACACGAGGAAGATCGGCATCGCGATCTCGGCGAGGTTGAAGCGGCTGTCGATCACGTCGCGGAGCAGCTTGCGGTCGGGCTGCGCATCGGACGCCGCCATCGCCTTGGTGCGCTGGTTGATCTCGGCCTGGCGCTGCCGCTTCTTCGCCTCCTTGGGTGACAGGGTCGGGTTGAGCCGCTCCCGGCGGGCCGCCTCCGCCTCGCGCCGGCTCGGCGTGGGGGCGGACTTCTTCTGTGGGCCGGTGGCCTGGGCCTGGGGTTCAGGCTGATCGGCGGGCTGGGACGACGGCGTACGGGCCACGGTGACTTCCTCGTGCGTTTCGGCGAGTGGACTTCTGGATCCCGGCCAGTCTAATCAGGGTTCGCTCGGGGTGCGCGGACCGGACCCTCGCTGCCCACGGGGCAAGGGCACCGCTACGCTGGGGTCGTCACCTGCCCACGGAAGGACGCACGCACGACATGGCCGGTCTCTTCGAACGCCTCAAGCTGATCTTCAACGCCAAGGCCGACAAGGCCCTCGACAAGTTGGAGGATCCGCGCGAGACCCTCGACTACTCCTACCAGCGCCAACTCGAACTGCTGCAGAAGGTGCGTCGTGGCGTCGCCGACGTGGCCACGAGTCGCAAGCGCGTCGAACTGCAGGCCAACCAGCTGGACGCCGAGATGAAGAAGCTGTCGCTGTCGGCGCAGCGGGCCCTCGAGTCCAACCGCGAGGATCTCGCCCGCGAGGCACTCACCCGCAAGTCCGGGCTCCAGGGCCAGCTCGACGACCTCATGACCCAGCACGCGCAACTGCAGGGCGAGGAGGAGAAGCTCGTCCGCGCCAGCACGCGGCTGCAGGCCAAGGTCGACGCCTTCCGCACTCGCAAGGAGACCATCAAGGCGACCTACTCGGCTGCCGAGGCCCAGACGCGCATCAACGAGGCGTTCACGGGCATCAGCGAAGAGATGGGCGACGTCGGTCTCGCCATCCAGCGCGCCGAGGACAAGACAGCGCAGATGCAGGCTCGGGCGGGCGCCATCGACGAACTGCTCGCCTCCGGTGCCCTCGACGATCCGACGAACACCTACAAGGACGACATCACCCGCGAGCTCGACGCGTTGGCGTCCGACTCGGCGGTGGAGAACGAGCTGGCGGCGATGAAGGCGGCCATGGGCGCGATCACCACCGGCGGCGCCGCAGCCGCCACGCCGCAGCTGCCGGCCGGTGCGCCGGTGGACGCCGAGGCGACCGAGGTCGCCGAGACACCCAAGGCCGCCGAACCGGGCACGCAGGGCTGAGCCATGATCGTCCGCATCCTCGGCGAAGGCCAGTTCCTCCTCGAAGACGCCAACCTCGACCTCCTCAACGAGCTCGACGACGTGGTCGAGTCCGCTGCCCGGGCCGGCGACGCCGACGCCTTGGCCGCGGCTCTCGAAGCCCTGCTCACGTCGGTGCGCGAGCAGGGGAGCCTGCTCGACGACGACCTCCTGGTCGACTCCGATGTGATCCTGCCGGACGCGGAGGCGACCCCCGCCCAGATCCTCGAGTGGATGGGGGAGAACGACAGCTTCAGCGGTCTCATTCCCGCGGAGCACCCGGTGAAGGAACCGGAGAGCGACTGAGTGCGCGTCCTGGTCTGCACGGACACCATCGGGGCCCTCGCGTCGTACGACGCGGGGGCCGCGCTCGGTCGGGCCTTCCGCGCCGCCTCCCCGGAGGTCCAGGTGGCGGTGGTGCCGATGGCGGCGTCCGGGCAGGCGCTCGCGGACGCCCTCGCCCACCTCGGCGACGACGCTCCGCTCGTCCGGCCGGCTTCCGGCGAGCGTGCCCAGCTCGAGCCCGCCGGGACCAACCCCCTCGCCGCAGTCCTGGCGACCCACCCGCGACGGGTGATGGTCGATCTGACGGACGTCGAGGCCCAGGACGGGGGCGCGGCCCTCCTGCACGATCTCGGGGCGCGCGCAGACGTGCCCCTCGACGAAGGCCCCCTCGGTTTCGCCGCTCTCACCCGGATCGACCTGGCGCCCGCCCGCGCGCTCGTCGGCGACACCGAGCTGGTCGTCGTCGTGCCCGCGGCCCAGCAGGGCGACCTGCTGCTGGGCTTGCGCGGGCTGACGGCGCGACGCGGGCACGCCGCCGGTACCGATCCTGCGGTCATGCTCGCCACGGACGCCGCCCTCGGGCGTCTCGCGGCCGTCCTCGGCCAGGCGGACGCCCCCGGTCTCGGCGCGGCCGGCGGCATGCCGCTCGCTCTCGTCGCGCTCGGCGCAGAGATCACCACCGGCCCCGCGCTCTGCGCCCGGGCGGCCGGACTCGCGCGCAGCGCCGCCCAGGCCGACGTGATCGTCACCGGCAGCGACGTCATCGACTTCGCCCGCCGCGGCGGCCCCGTCGTGGAGGAGATGGCGGCTCTCGCCGGTCGCGTCCTGCGCCCCTGCGTGGCCGCCGGCCGTGAGGTGCACGTGTCGGCGCGCGAACTGCGCACGTTCGGCATCGAGTCCGCCCACGCGCTCGGGGGCGAGCCCGACCTGACCGGCACCGAACTGACGCGGAGGGCGTCCGGAATGGCCGCCAGCTGGACGTGGTGAGCCGCCCGGCTACCATGGAACAAAACGCCGGGCCGGCGCGTTGCGCCGGGTAGCACCCGTTGTCCGACCCATCCGGAGGAAGCACACCATGAGCGTTGACCTGACGCCCGAGACCGCCGCAGACGGCATCGTCCTCACCGAGGGGGCCGCCAAGAAGGTCTCCGACCTCGTCGCGAGCGAGGGCGACGAGAACCTCGTCCTGCGCATCAGCGTCGCCCCCGGCGGCTGCTCCGGCCTGCGCTACCAGCTCGCCCTCGACGACCGACAGCTCGAGGGTGACGTCGAGAAGGAATGGTATGGCGTGAAGGTGGTCACCGACCGCATGAGCGCCCCCTACCTTTCGGGGGCCACCATCGACTTCGTCGACACGATCTCGCAGCAGGGTTTCACCATCGACAACCCCAACGCGCAGGGTTCCTGCGCCTGCGGAGACAGCTTCCACTGATCCTGTTCGGACGCCGCCCGCTTGGCCGTCGTGCCGGCCAAGTGGCGCTGACATCACGAAACGGACACAACACGACCGAAACCGGCCCGTCCCGCCACCTCGGATGAGGCGGCGGGGCGGGTCTTTGGGTTAGGCTGCCGCAGGAGCACTGACAGCTCGGTCGTGCGCTGCTGCGCAGAGCCGGCCGGCCGGAACTCAGGAAGGGTGAGACGTGGGTCGAACGACAACTTCTCGGGCGGTACGGCGGGTCGCAGCGGCAGTGGTGGCTGTGGCTTCGGCGGCCATCCTCACGGGCTGCACGTCCGACACCTTGGCGCAGTGGGGCCGGTGGGGGATGCCCGAGGCTGCCAGCGACCGTGCGCCGTTCATCGGCAACCTGTGGAACAGCGCCTGGATCGCCTCCATGGTCATCGGCGTGTTCGTCTGGGGCCTGATCGGGTGGGTCGTGTTCCGCTATCGCCGCCGCGCTGAGGACGAGACGCCCCGCCAAGTGCGTTACAACCTGCCGCTGGAGATCCTCTACACCCTGGTGCCGTTCCTCATCATCGGCGTCCTGTTCTTCTTCACCGTGCAGAGCCAGAACGCCGTCCTCGCCAAGGAGGCCGACGAGGACGTGCATGTCGTCGACGTGATCGGCCAGAAGTGGTCGTGGACGTTCAACTACCGCGAGGCCGACAATCCCGCCATCGGCGCCGACGCCCACACCGTCGGCACGCTCGAGGACATCCCGACGCTGGTCCTGCCGCTCGGGGAGCCCGTGCGCTTCAACCTGCAGTCGGCCGACGTCATCCACTCGTTCTGGGTGCCGGACTTCTACTTCAAGCT